>JAOPZJ010000207.1 GCA_025964155.1 Solirubrobacterales bacterium | reverse complement strand
CGCCGCCGCCCTACCCACACCCGCGGTGCTGACGTACTTCCCCGAGATGAAGGCGCGCTCGCGCTGGAACGTGGCGACCCGGCGCTGGTGGCAGCATCGCGACCGCCTGTTCGCGATGTTCGATGAGCAGATCGCCGCAACCCAGGCCGACCCCCACCTCGCCCAGCGCGAGGACATCCTCGCGATGCTCGTCTTCAGCGGGGGAGAGGGATGGTGGCGGCGAGGAGCGTGCCGCCGTCGTCCGGGCTCTCGATCCGGAGCCGGCCGTCGACGGCCGCGAGCCGGTCCCCGAGCCCGAGCAGGCCGCTTCCGTCAACTCGGGCGCCTCCGATGCCGTCGTCGCGTACGTGGACGGCAAGCGTGCCGTCCTCGATACGTGCCATCACCTCGGCGTGTTCAGCGTGAGCGTGCTTGGCGACGTTGGTCAGCGCCTCGGCCACGACGAAGTAGGCGGTTGCCTCCACAGCTGGAGGGAGGCGCTCCACGGAGATGGCGTTTTCGACCGGCACCGGCATCCGCGATGCCAGCGCCTGCACGCCAGCGCGCAGCCCGCCGTGCGTCAGGACCCCTGGGAGGATGCCGTGGGCGAGCTCGCGCAGCTCTTCGGTCGCGCGCTCGGCCTGCTCGAGCGCGTCGGTCACCAGGCCGGAGGCAGCATCTTCGTCTCGTTCCTCGAGCGCGCTCCGGGCGAGGTTGAGCGTGATGGCCGTGTGGACGAGGCGCTGCTGGGCGCCGTCATGCAGATCGCGAACCACCCGCCGGCGCTCCTCGTCGGCCGCCGCTGCGATCCGCGCCCGCGACGCCGCGAGGTCCGACCGCGCCTGGACATTCGAGATCGCCGTCGCGACCAGCTCCGTGAACTCCCCGATGCGCGACTCGGTGCCGGGCGGCAGCGGCTCGTCCTGCCACGAAATAACGATCATGGCGCCCCATAGGCGCCCTCCGACGACGATCGGATAGCCGGCCGCGGAGCGCTCGGGCAGCTCGCGCGCATAGGCCTCGATCCATCCGGTTGCGTTCGTGTAGTTGTCCATGCGTGCGGGCCGCCCCGTTCGAAACACCTGTGAGGTGACGTTCTCCCCTCCCAAGGACAGGCGGGTGCCCACCTGAACGAGGTGATCACGCTCGCCCCAGCTCGCGACGATGGTGGCGTTCCCGTCGTCCTCGTAGCGCATCATCCGCGTGTCCTCGACGTTCAGCAGCCGCCCCACCTCCTCGCCGACGGCGGCGAACACCTCCGCCGGTGATGACTCGCGTGCGACCAGCGTCGCCACCCGCCGCAGCGCCGCCTGCTCGTCCGCCAGGCGCTGCACCTCGGCCCGCACCTCGGCGTTCGACATTGCCGTCGCGACGAGCTCGGTGAAGTTCTCCAGGCGCAGCTCGGTCTCCGCGGGGAGCGGCTCGGTCTGCTTGGAGTGGACGAACAGCGCACCCCACAGCCGCCCCTCGACGATGATCGGGCTGCCGACGGAGGAGCCGATCCCGAGCTCGTCTCGAACGAACGCGGCGGCGCGCCCGGGAACGCCGTGGTAGTCGTCCATCCGGACGGGTCGGCCCGTCCTCGCGATCGTCGTTGCCACGTCGCCCCCTTCGAGCGGCCACGGACCCGGAACCAACAGGGGTGCGCCGGGGTGCTCGACCTCGGCGGCCCAGGCGGCTACGACGGTCGCCGTGTCGTCGGTCTCGTAACGGGCCATCCCGGCGAGGTCCGCGCCGAGCAGCCCGCCGACCTCTTCGGCGACGACACCGAACAGCTCGCTGGCAGGCACGGCTTGGGCGACCAGCGTCGCCACCCGCCGCAACGCGGCCTGCTCATCAGCGAGCCGCCCTACCTGCGTTCGCGCCTCGGTGTTCGAGATCGCCGTCGCGATGAGCTCCGTGAACGCGGCGATCCTCGACTCAGTGTCCACCGCGAGCGACTGGTCACTCTTCGACGAGGCGATGATCACACCCCAGAGCCTTCTCTCGACGACGATCGGGGCGCCCACCGACGAGTGGATGCCGACCTCGCGGAGCATGGCTGCGAGCGGGCCGGGAGCATCGTCGAAGCTGTTGATCCGCGCGGGGCGTCCGGTCTGCAACACCAACGACGAGACGTTGCTACCGGCGAGGGGGGCCCGTGTGCCGACCGGTATGTGGGCCCCCGCCCGGCTCCAGACGCCGACGCTCATCGTCGTGTCATCGGGCTCATATCGCGCGATGTGCGTGGCGTCGACACCGAGCAGCCGCCCGACCTCGCGGGCGACCGCCGCGAACACCTCGGGCGGAGGGACACCGCGCGCCACCAGCGTCGCCACGCGTCGCAGCGCGGTCTGCTCCTCCCACAGCTCGCTTCGGGCGAGCTCGGAGACCTCGGCACGCCGGCCCGCGTGCGCCGCGAGCTCGCCGACCAGAACGGCCGCCGCGAGGTACACGAGCAGGTCCGCCAGGTTCGCGGAGTCCGGGAACTCGTGGGGATGCGTCGGGGGGAACTGGAACCAGTCGTATGCGAGCAGGCCCGCCATCGCGGCCGGGACCGCATACGCGACTCCCCAGCGACGGGCGATCGCGAAGACAGCGGCGCCGCAGACCACGGCGAACACAGCCGCCAAGAGATCGGATTCCACGACCGCGAGCGTCACGGCCACAAGCGAGAAGGACGCCGCAGCGGCGCCGAACGCCAGCGCCACCTCGGCGCCCCGAGGGGCCCGCCGCGGGAGCTGCAATGCGGTCACCGAGCGAGGGTAGCCCAGCCTTGTGAGAAGCGCTACTTGAGGTCAGGGCTCCCCGAAGATGTCCCTGAGCACCTCGTTGAGATCCAGCAGCGCCCGCTCCCCGTCGCCGACGAACGTCGATCCGTGCATGGCCGCGAGCGTGTGGGGTCTGAGCGCCGCCAGCCGGCGCATCGCCCGGTCGGTCCGACCCGAGTAGGGAACGTAATCGGCAAGGATCCCGCCTTCGTACTCGGTCAGGGACGCCCGTGCTCGCTCGACGATGTCCGACTCGGCGATCGGCTCACACGCGCCGTTCTGGTGAAACAGATCCGAGCAGAGCAGCGTGCCGGTGGCCTGCTCATACAGGAGCCCCGCATCCCACCCGTGCGGTAGCTGCGCGGTGCGCAGGAACTCAAAGCGATGGTTTCCCGTTGACAGGACCTCGCCATCCTGCATGCCGCGAGCCTCCCGGATATTGCCCGTGAAATCGCGGTTGACCATCGCCCCAAGCAGACTGCAGACCGGCGTGGCGCGTGCGGCGACCTGGAGCCACTCGGGAAGAGCCCCGCACTCGTCGGCCTCGAGGTGGCTGAAGCTGATCCAGCTGATCTTCGACGGATCAATGACCTGACGCACCCCCTCGAGCACGAGTGGGAACATCGCCTTGAGCCCCGTGTGGAAGAGGAGCGGCTCCTCATCCTTTACGAGGAAGTGGTTGAACTGGAGGTTGAACTCCGAAACAAAGCCCGAGATCCGGTAGATGTCGGGCGCGATCTCGGTGATCTGCGGCCCTGGATCTGGCATGGGGACGCTCCTTCCAGCGGTTACGGCCGATTCTCGTCCTAATGGATTCGGTTGTCCAACCGATGCTCAACGCACCCGCCGGACATCCCTCGAACGTCGACACGTTCGGGGGTCTGGCGAACTCTGGCTGGTAGAGAATGCCACCTGATGCAGGCCAATCCTCGCCACCTATACTCGTGGTACCCCACGGAAGCCGAGGAGCTCTCGCGTGCAGGAAATGGTCATCTACGGTGTGAGTTTCGACATGGTCGGCAAGCAGCCGATCGTGCTGCTCAAGACCGTCGACTCCAACAAGTTCCTCCCGATCTGGATCGGCCACCCCGAGGCGGCCGCGATCCTGATGAAGCTGCAGGGTCAGTCGACGCCCCGCCCGATGACCCACGACCTGCTCGTGGAGATGTTGGGTGAACTGGAGGTCAAGTGCACCCAAGTGGCGGTGACGGAGTTGAAGGACAACACCTTCTTCGCCTCGATCACGCTCGCGGTGAACGGTCGCTCCATCCAGATCGACTCACGTCCCTCCGATGCGCTGGCGCTCGCGGTGCGCTCCGGCGCCCCGATCTTCGCGGCCGAGGACGTCATCGCCGAGTCGGCGATCGAGTTCGAGCACGAGGTCGAGGACACCGAGGAGGTCGTCGACCGCTTCAAGGAGTTCCTGGACCAGGTCACGCCTGAGGACTTCGCCGGCGAGTCCGGCGAGTAGCGACGCCGGCGCGACGGAGGGACCGCCCTGGTTGACGCTCGACCGGGCGCACGACGGGGACTACGATGCGGCGCGCACCTGCGGGAGGTGTGTCGCGCCATTCCTGTCGCTCCACTTAAGGACCCTTCGTGTCCCATCGCCGTTTGCTGTTCCCGGCCGCCCTCGCGGCGGTCGTTCTCGCCGTCGTCGGCTTCGCCGTGCTGCTCACCGGCGGCCACGGGGACGCAGGCGGAGCAACCTTCAGTGCCAACGGATGCCAGAAGGGCTACCTGCGGCTCAGCGACGAGTACGTCCGGGAGTTGCGCGCGGGCAGTGGCGGGCAGGAGCGCCAAGGGGCCTCCGGTGGGGAAGCCGAGCGTGAGCGGGAAGCTCAGCGGGAACGGGAGGCCAAGGGCGGGCGCGCGACCGGAGAGCTGATCCCTGCCGACGTGCGGGTGGAGGGCAAGGGGTTCTGCCTCAAGGAGGGAGTGCGCAAGCCCGAGCCGTTCAACGATCTGACGCGCGCCAACACCAGCGTGACGAGCCGCCTGGGCTTCGACCGCCCCGGTCAGTACGCGGCCGCCGCGCGCCAGAAGACGCAGGTGGCGCGCACGGGACGCGACATCGCGGGCACCGCGGGCACCTGGAAGCCGGTCGGGGACGGGCATGTCATCTTCGACGATCCGGCGTACACGAACACGAATGGCCTGGCGGGCGGGCTCTCGCGCGCCTCGGGACGCATCGCGGACTACGCCTACGACGCCGCCGGCGAACGGCTCTTCGCCGCCGTCGCCCAGGGAGGTGTGTGGACGAGCACCGACGACGGCAAGTCGTGGACGTCGATCGGCGACAATCTGCCCACACAGATTGTCGGAGCGGTCGCGTGGACGCCGGCCGCCGGCGGCACGCTCGTCGCCCTGACCGGCGACAACGCGTTCGGCGGCAACACCTACGGCGGTCAGGGGATCTTCTGGTCCACCGACCTGGGCAAGACGTGGAAGAAGGCCAAGGGAGCCCCCGACGGCGCGCAGGGCTTTCGCGTCGTGACGCAGGACGACCGGCCCGACACGCTGTACGCGGCGACGGGCTTCGGCCTGTACCGCTCGACGAACGCGGGACGCTCGTGGACCGACGTCGTGCTGCCGACCGGCGACTGCGCGGGGAAGACGACCACCCGCAAGGGGTGCTTCCTCGCGAACGTCGTGACGGACGTGCAAGTGCGCAGCGCCGACACGTTCGGGCACGACGGCGGTGCGGTGGCGGCGTCGGTCGGCTGGCGCGCCGGGCGCAAGCAGAACACCGACGGCAGCGTGCAGGCGCCGTCCAACGGCATGTACCTGTCGGGCACGGGGGCACCGGGGTCGTTCTCGAAGGTGCCCGACAGCGCCGGCTTCACGCCGTCGGCGCGCGTGGGCCGCGTCTCTTTGGGCTCGGCCTACGGCCCGCACCAGAATCACAACTACCTGTACGCCGTCGTGCAGGACTCCGAGCTGTTCAACAGCGGCCGCATCGAGGGCCTGGACGTGCCGCCGGTCATCGACCCGATCCTCGGCACCGACCTCACGGCGACCCCGACGTACCTCGAGGGCGTCTACGTCTCCAAGGACTTCGGACGCTCGTGGACGCGCATGGCCAAGGGCGAGCAGTTCCTGCTGCCGACGAACAACTCGACGCTCGCGGCGCTCGTCGTCCTCGGCTTCGGGCCGGGCATCCAGTCCTGGTACAACAGCTGGATCCAGCCGGACCCCTACTCGCAGCGCAACGGGGTGCCGACCCGGCTGGACCTCGGCCTGGAAGAGGTCTACGAATCGCGCACCGTCGGCCTGCCCCAGGACGGCCTCACCGACTTCACGACCGTCGCGCCGTACGCCAACACGGGCGCGGCGACCGCGGCCTGCATCCTCACGGTGACGGCGCAGGTCTGCCAGGCGCTCAGCCCGGTCTTCGGCTCCACCGTGCACCCGGACCAGCACGGCTCGATCTTCCTGCCGACGAGCCCCACCTCCACGCTCGTCATCGGCAACGACGGCGGGTCGTACGCCCAGCAGGTGCCGGCCACGGGCAATCTCACCGCCAAGGGCTTCGGCAAGGGCGACGTGACCGGCTTCAACACGTTGCTGCCCTACAGCGCCGCGGTCGCCAAGGACGGGACGGTCTATGCGGGCCTGCAGGACAACGGCACGGTGAAGATCGACCCCAAGACGGGTGACACGATCGAGGTCTACGGTGGCGACGGCACCTACGCCCTGGTGGATCCGGACGACTCGGGCCAGGCCCTGGTCGCGCCGGCGGGCGGTGACCTGGCGGTGACGCACGACGGCGGCAGGACGAACGAGACGGTCGTGCCGGACACCGCGAAGAACAAGCAGTTCCTCACCCCGTTCGTCTTCGACGCCACGTCGACCAAGCGCATCATGTACGCCGCGCGCAACGTCTTTTTGGCCGAGTCCCCGATCTCCTCGCTGACCGCGACGTCCTTCAAGGAGGTCTACGACCTCGGCACGGCCAAGCACCCGGGCGTCGCCACCGCCGCCGAGGCGGACGACGACCCGGCGAACGTCGCCAGCGCGATCGCGCTGCGCGACAAGGTCGCGTACGTCGGCTACTGCGGCTCGTGCGATCCGGTCAAGGAGAACAAGCGCTTCAAGGCCGGGCTCGCGACGAACGTCGGCGGCACGTGGCACATCGCCGCGGTCAAGGGCCTGGCGCAGCGCCAGATCAACGCGCTGACCATCGACCCCGACGACCCCAAGACGGTCTACGTCGCGCTGGGCCAGTCGACCGCGCGCCCGTTCGTCCCCGGCCAGGCGCTCGGCGACGATGGCGTGGACCCCAACGGTGGGCACCTCTACAAGTCGACCGACGGCGGGGAGTCCTTCACCGACATCTCCGGTGATCTGCCGGACATCGGCGCCACGTCGCTGCTCGTCAGGGGCAAGCAGCTCATCGCCGGCACGACGGTGGGCGTCTTCGCGTCGGAGGACCGGACGGGTAAGCGCTGGGGCCTGCTCGGCGACCACCTCCCGGCGGCGCCCGTGTCGTCCCTCCAGCTGGATCCAGGCGACCCGGGCCAGCTCGTGGCCGCCAGCTTCGGCCGCGGCGTCTACCGCTACGCGTTCAAGAATCCCGCCGCGAGCTCCGCGTGCGTGGATCACACGGCGCCCGTGTCACGGTTCTCACGGCGCCTCACCAAGGGTCGCGCGGGCCGGCGCCTGGTCCTGCGCGGGACAGCGTCGGACCGGGGCTGCGGAACGCAGCAGCACGGTCGTGTCCGGCGGGTGACCATCTCGATCGCCAAGGCGACGGGCAAGCGGTGCCGCTACCTGAAGGCCGACGGGCGCTTCGCCGCGGCGCCCACGAGCTGTGCGCGCACGCGATACGTCTTGGCCAGGGGCTTCCGCAAGTCCGCCGCCAAGGGCGCCTGGTCCTTCACGACGAAGCGCCCGCTGCCGCGCGGCCGCTACAAGATCTGGATCCGCGGGACCGACGCGCACGGGAACGTCGAGCACAAGCAGGGCAGGCGCAACGGGCTGCAGGTGGACCTGCGGTAGCGGTCGGCGGCGACGCTCGTCAGCTGCCGAGGGCCAGCGCGAGCATCGTCCCGATCAGCTCGTCGAAATCCATCCCGATCGCGTCCGCAGCCTGCGGCAGCAGGCTCGTCTCGGTGAGGCCGGGGATGACGTTGACCTCGAGCACCGTGAGCGCTCCGCTCGCGTTGTCGCACATGAGGTCGACGCGCGAGAAGTGGCGGCAGCCGAGCAGGTCGTGGACCGCCAGCGCCAGCTCCTGCGCCCGTGCGGTCGTGGCGTCGTCCAGCTCGGCGGGACAGGTGAAGCGCGTGCGGCCGATCGTGTACCGCGCGGCGAAGTCGTAGCCGTCCTCGTCCAGCGGGACCGCCTCCACGACGGGGAGGGCGCGGCCGTCGAGGATCGACACGGCCAGGTCGCGGCCGTCGACGAAGTGCTCGAGGATCACCTTCTCGCTGTAGGAGAACGCGGCCACGAGCGCGGCCGGGACGGCGCCCGGGTCCGCGGCGAACTTGATGCCCAGGGCCGAGCCCTGGTCGGCCGGCTTGACGACGAGCGGGAAGCCGAGGCGCGCCTCCACGGCCGGGAGTGCCTCGGCGGCGCCCAGTTCCTTGAAGGCCGTCTCGTTGAAGGAGAGGAAGTCGGGGGTCGGCAGGCCGGCGTCGACCATCTCGTGCTTGGCGAGCACCTTGTCCGAGCAGCGTCCGCAGGCGCTGATGCGCGACCCGGTGTACGGGATGCCGAGGATCTCCAGGATCTCCTGGATGGTCCCGTTCTCCCCGTCGCTGCCGTGCAGGGCGATGAAGGCCGCGTCGGGCGCGAGCGCCCGCAGGCGCGCCACGAGGTCGTGGCCGACGTCCAGGCCGTGCACCTCGTGGCCCAGGCGCTCGAGCGCATCCTCGACGCGCGCGCCGGAGGACAGCGAGACCTGGCGCTCGAGCGAGCGACCCCCCTTCAGGACGACGACCCGCGAGCGCGGGGCAGGCGTCGCGCTCACGAAGAGGACCGCCGTGTCGTCGCGTCGCCGTCGCGCCGGGGCGGCAGATGCAGGACGTCGGCCAGGGTTGGATCCGGGACGCCGGCGCCCTCCGGCGCCACGCCGGGCGCCGCGGG
>JAOPZJ010000176.1 GCA_025964155.1 Solirubrobacterales bacterium | reverse complement strand
TTCAAGTACCCCGGTTGGTATGACAAGTACGGCAAGTGGTGGGAGCGCTACGCCGATCTCTCCAAGAAGAACGGCCACAAGCCGATCGCCTTCGAGCCCGAGCTCTCTGACAACGAGTACCCGCATCGCTGCTGGACCTGCATGGTGCCGTGCCTGATCCGTGAGGACACCGTCGTCGACGAGGTCCGCGGGATCACGCTGAACAGCCCGAACGTGCTCCTCAACCAGATGTCGCCCGAGGAGCGCGAGAAGCACATCGCCCACTACAAGGCCGGCGGGCCCGCCGGCAGGCCTGCCGCGGACGGAGCGACGTCCTGATGCAGCCCCACCGGCGAGAGTGGCCGGCCGAGCCCGCCGGCCGCTCCCACCGGCGGGGGTGCGTGGCACGACGACGAGGAGAGACATGAGTCAGAAGCACATCGTCCGGCTGGAGCCGGTGGACATCGAGTTCGAGGTCGACGAGGACGAGACGATCCTCGACGGCGCCTTCCGGCAGGGCCTGATGCTCATGCACGGCTGTAAGGAGGGGCAGTGCTCGGCGTGCAAGTCGTTCCTGCTCGACGGCGAGGTCGACCTGGACCGCTACTCGACGTTCGCGCTGCCCGACCATGAGCTGGAGGAGGGCTGGACGCTGCTGTGCAAGGCGCATGCGCTCACGGACCTCGAGGTCGAGCTGATCAACTACGACGAGGAGACCCTGCGCGACGGGGTGCCACTGCGGACCGTGCGCGCGAGCGTAGAGGCGATCGAGTCGCTGACCTGCGACATCCGCCGGCTCGTGGTGCACGTCGAGGAGGGCGAGATGCCGTTCCGCTGCGGCCAGTACGTCGACATCCGGATCCCCGGGACGGACGAGTACCGCTCGTTCTCCATGGCCAATCTCCCGTCGTCCGACGGCCGCCTGGAGTTCATGATCAAGCTCTATCCCGGCGGCCGTTTCTCGGGCCTCTTGGCCGACGGGGGCCTGCAGGTCGGCGACGAACTCGAGCTGAGGGGCCCGTACGGCGTGTTCACCCTGCGTGAGACGGACCGCCCGCTCCTGTTCATCGGCGGCGGCGCGGGCATGGCGCCGATCCTGTCGCTGCTGCGCTCGATGGCCGACCAGGGCGTTGCGCGCCCTGCCGTCTACTACTACGGCGCGCGCGAGGAGCAGGACCTCTTCCACCTCGACGAGCTGCGGGCGTTGGCGGCCGCCCTGCCGAACTTCCGCTTCGTGCCCGCGCTCTCTGACGCCGACTGGACGGGCGAGACGGGGCTCATCACCGACGTGGTCGACCGCTGCGAAGTGGACGTCGCCGACGTCGACGCCTACCTGTGCGGCCCACCGCCGATGGTCGACGCGGCGACGGAGCTGCTGCTGCGCCGGGGCGCCCCCGAGGCGCAGATCCACTTCGACAAGTTCACCACGACCGCCGACGCTGAGGAGAACAGCCCGACATGAGCACGCCGCTCAGGCCCGGCAACCTCCCCGGTGACCTCGACCTCGAATTCCCCCAGAAAAGGAGCAACAATCCGATGAGCGCACAGGCTAATGGCCGCTTCGACGCGAACCCCACGTCGTCCAACCGGGCCGGCATCACGCTGATGAACAACCAGGTCGGCTACGTCGTGGCCGAGATCATGGACGGCAAGCCCGACGTGATCGTCTCGGACCTCCCATCCATGATCCGCGTCGACGGCCAAAGCAAGATGGAGTTCGACTTCGCCGAGATCGCCGAGGCGCTGGGCTGGGACGACTTCGGCAGCGACGACTTCGAGGAGATCATGTCGACGCACTACGGCCGGATGGTCGTGCTCGACGACCGGGTGCTGCTGTTCGCCAACCCCGAGGACGCGGCGCAGTACCTCGACTTCGACCTCGCGCCCCTCGAGTAGGCCGGCCATGTACGAGATCAACGGCGAGCGCTACTTCATCGTCGACGGACACATCCATTTCTGGGACGCGGGGCCCGAGAACCGCAACCGGTTCGGCGAGGGCTTCATCAAGTGCTTCTACGACTACCACCAGAACCTCGGGCCCGAGGAGTACCTCTGGTCGCTCGAGAAGTTCGCGCAGTACAGCGAGGACGATCTGCTGCACGACATGTTCGAGGTCGGCCACGTCGACCACGCGATCTTCCAGCCCACCTACCTGACCGACTTCTTCCCGGGCGGGTTCAACACCACCGAGCAGGACGCCGCCGTGGCCGAGAAGCACCCCGGGCGCTTCACGGTGAACGGGGCGTTCGATCCGCGCGACGGCGAGGCGGGCATCGCCGCGCTCGAGGCGCTCCACGACCGCTACCACCTCAAGGGCGTCAAGCTCTACACGGCCGAATGGAAGGGCGAGTCCCGCGGCTGGAGGCTGGACACACCGGAAGCCGCGCGCTATCTGGAGAAGTGCCAGGAGCTGGGGATTCGCAACATCCACCTGCACAAGGGGCCGACGATCTGGCCGCTCGATCGCGACGCGTTCGACGTGAAGGACGTCGACCACGCGGCGACCGACTTCCCGGAGCTGAACTTCATCGTCGAGCACCTCGGGCTGCCGCGTCTGGAGGACTTCTGCTGGATCGCCACGCAGGAGCCCAACGTCTACGGCGGGTTGGCCGTCGCCATTGCGTTCATGCACACCCGTCCGCGCTACTTCGCCCAGGTGATCGGTGAGCTCCTTTACTGGATCGGCGAAGACCGGATCATTTTCGGCAGCGACTACGCGATCTGGCAGCCCAAGTGGCTGGTCGAGAAGTTCGTCGACTTCCAGATCCCCGAGGACATGCAGTCGGAGCTCGGCGTCCTGACGACCGACATGAAGAAGAAGATCCTCGGCCTCAACGCGGCCAAGCTCTACGACCTGAAGGTCCCGGCCGAGGCCGCCGCGGTCGCGGCCGGCCCGGGCAGCGCGGCGATCGGCTCTGAGCCGGTGAGCCCCGCGTGATCACCGCCGACGAGGTCCTGGACGCGCTGTCGGGCGTCCGGGACCCGGAGATCGACGAGCCCCTGACCGACCTGGGGTTCGTCGCCGGCGTGCATGTCGACGGGGCGACCGTGGACGTGCACCTGCGCCTGCCGACGTATTTCTGCGCGCCGAACTTCGCCTACCTCATGGTCGCCGACGCCCTGGAGGCGGTCCGGGCGCTTCCCGAGGTCCGCGACGTGACGATGACGCTGGACGACCACTTCGCCTCGGGTGAGATCAACGGTGCGGTCGCCACGGGCCGCGGCTTCGAGGCGGCCTTCCCGGGGGAGAGCACCGGCGAGCTGCCCGAGCTGCGAGACCTTTTCACGCGCAAGGCCTTCACCGCCCGCCAGAGCCGGCTCTGCGACGCGCTGCTGCGGGCGGGGCGAACCGTGGAGGAGCTGGCCGACATCCGGCTCGGCGCGCTGGGCGGCGACCCTGACGTCACCCGCTGCATCGAGCTTCGCGAGCGGTTGGGCATCGACGCCTCGGCGGACTCTCCGGCCTTCGTCCTGCCCGATGGGTCGGCGCTCGATGCCCAGGGTCTGTCGCGCTTCATGCGCGTCGCCCGCCTGGTGCGGCTGAGCCTCGAGGGCAACGCCGGCCTCTGCCGCTCGCTGCTCGCCACCCGCTACGGCATCCCCGATCCCGAGGAGACAGCAGCCGCGTGAAGGGCGCGACTGCGCCCAGTAGTCGCGGTTGAGCAGCCAGACACGCGGCTCTCATCGTCCTGTCATGTGGGACCTCTTTGCTTCAGCGGGCACAACGGCCCGCTGCCGGGCACCCGACACACCCAGTCCCACCCGGAAGGAGCTACATGATCGAGATTCGCAACCTGACCAAGCGCTTCGGCGACGTGGTCGCGGTTGATGACGTGTCGTTCGACGTGGTGCCGGGCCGGGTGACGGGCTTCCTGGGGCCCAATGGGTCGGGCAAGTCGACAACGATGCGGATGATCATGGGCCTGGACTGGCCCACCAGCGGCACGGTGACCGTCAACGGGCGACCGTACGGACAGCACCGCCGGCCGCTGTTCGAGGTCGGCGCCATGCTCGACGCCAACGCGATCCACGGCGGGCGCACCGCGTACAACCACCTCCTGTGCCTCGCCCAGAGCAACGGTATCCCGCGCGACCGCGTGGACGAGGTCATCGAGCGCGTGGGTCTGGTGTCCGTCGCCCACAAGCGCGCCGGTGGCTTCTCGCTCGGCATGAGCCAGCGGCTGGGGATCGCGGGAGCCATGCTGGGCGACCCGGGGGTGATGCTGTTCGACGAGCCCGTCAACGGCTTGGACCCCGAGGGGATCCGCTGGATCCGGAACCTGCTGCGCTCGTTTGCGGCGGAGGGGCGCACGATCCTGGTCTCCAGCCATCTGATGAGCGAGATCGCGCTCACCGCGGACCACCTCGTCGTCATCGGCCGCGGCCGTCTCATCGCCGACGTCTCGGTTGGCGACTTCATCGAGCAGAGCACGCAGAACTTTGTTCGCGTGCGCTCGCCACAGATCGAGGAACTTGCCCAGGCGGTCATTGCGGGCGGCGGCACCACGTGGCCGGACGCAGACGGTGCACTGGCCATCTCGGGGCTGCCGATCGACGCCGTCGGAGATCTCGCCCGGGACGCCGGGATCGCCCTGCACGAGCTCTCGCCCCAGCTCGCGACCCTCGAGGAGGCGTTCATGGAGCTCACGCGCGACAGCGTCGAGTTCCACGCCCATGCCGTCCCCGCTTCGACGCCGGGCGCGATCAAGGAAGGGGCCTGACCATGGCAACGCAGACGCCGGCGCAACTCGAGCGGCGGCTGGTGCCGCCCGACGGGCCGATCCTTCCCGACGTCGTCCGCTCGGAATTCACGAAGTTCCGCAGCGTGCGATCGACCTACGCCACGCTGGCCGCCGCGTTCGTGGCCGCCGCCGCGCTCGGACCGGTGCAGTGCGCCCTGTACGCCGCGCGCTATCCCAACGTCGATGCGGAGGAGAAGGCCGACTTCTCGGCCGCCCACCTCAGTCTCAATGGCATCCAGCTCGCGCAGCTCGCGATCGGGGTGCTGGGCGTGCTGCTCATCAGCAGTGAGTACACGACCGGCATGATCCGGGCCACGCTCGCCGCCGTGCCCCAACGCCGGACGGTTTTGGCCGCCAAGGCCTTCGTCTTCACCATCGTGACGCTCATCGTCAGCGAGATCGCCTGTTTCATCGCCTTCTTCGCCAGCCAGGCGTTCCTCTCCCCCAAGCACCTCAACGCGCACCTCTCGGACCCGGGAGTGCTCCGGGCGGTCGTCGGGGGCGGGCTGTATCTCGCCGTACTCGGCCTCACGGCACTGGCTCTGGGAACCGTGATCCGTCATAGCGCGGGAGCCATCGCGACGCTCTTCGGGCTCCTCTTCGTGCTCCCGGGGATCGCCAGCGCGCTGCCACGGGCCACGCGCGACGCCGTCAACCAGTATCTGCCCAGCAACGCCGGCCAACAGATCTTCGCGCTGCGCATCGATCCGCACACCCTTCAACCGTGGGCTGGGCTGGGGGTCTTCTGCATCTACGCGGCTATCGCGCTCACGGCGGCGGCGATCCTGCTCAGGCGCCGCGACGCCTGAACCCGCCGGGTGGAGGCCGCAGACCTTGCTGGGCGGGGCGCGATCGCCTCGTCATGGGCCGGGCCGCGTCGCGGCTTCTCGCCGACGCTGCTGCCCGTCGCCGTCGCTGCGGTCGTCGCCACGCTGTACCTGCTGATCGCGCCGCCGAGCGCGGATCTGGCGGCGCAGACCTACCGGGCCGACGTGTTTTCCGACCACGGATTCATCCTGTGGGACAACGGGTGGTACGCGGGCCACCACGTGCCGGGCTACAGCCTGCTGTTCCCGCCGCTCGGGGGGATCCTCGGGGTGCGCCTCGCCGGGGCGTTCGCCGCGCTGGCCGCCGCTGCGCTCGCGTCCCAACTGGCGCACCGGCAGTGGGGCGATCGTGCGCTCGCCGGAGCCCTGTGGTTTGCGGTCGGATCCGGCGGCCTCCTGCTGACCGGCCGCATGACGTATCTGCTGGGCGTCGCCGTCGCGCTGGCCTCCCTCGCCGCGCTGCAAGCCGATCGGCCCCGCGCCTCCGGGGCGCTCGCGGCACTCGCGTGCCTGGCCAGCCCCGTTGCGGGGCTCTTCCTCGGGCTCTCGGTCGCGGCCTGGGGGGCCGCTGCGCCCGAGCGCCGGCGCCGCGCGCTAGCCGTCGGCACCGCGGCGCTGCTCCCGGCACTCCTCATGACGATCCTGTTCCCGGAGGGCGGCGATCCCTCGTTCACGCCCAGCGTGTTCTGGCCCGCGATCGCCGCCACGGCCACCGTGGGGCTGGCGCTTCCGCGCGAGGAGCGCGTGCTGCGAATCGGGGTGGGACTGTACGCGGCGACCTGCGTGACGACGTTCCTGATCGCCAATCCGCTCGGCGGCAACGTCTGCCGGCTCGGCGAGCTGGCCGCGGGCCCGCTGCTGGTGTGCACGCTGCGTGGCCGCATGCGGACTCGTACCCTGATCGCCCTCGTCCTGCCGCTCGCGGTGTTCCAGATCTCCCCTCCGCTCCAGGAGGTGCGTCGCGGAATCGACGACCCGTCGCTGCAGCCCACGTACTACACGGGTCTGGCCCGCTTTCTGACCAGCCGGCCGGAGGCAGGCGGCTTTCGCGTCGAGGTTCCGTTCACGCGCAACCACTGGGAGGCGGCGATCCTCGCCAAGACCGTGCCCCTGGCGCGAGGATGGGAGCGTCAACTGGATCGACGCTACGGCCCGCTGTTCTACGACGGCCGCTTTGACGCGGCGCGCTATCGCGCCTGGCTGGGTGAGCGGGCGGTGCGCTACGTGGCGCTGCCGGACGTCGCGTTGGACACCTCCGGCGAGGCCGAGGCAACCCTCCTGCGCCGGCCGCCCGCGTGGCTACGGCCGGTCTGGCACGACGCTCACTGGCACGTCTGGGCGGTTTCCGGCGCGACGCCCCTGATGACAGGAGTCCCGGGGAGCTCGCGGCTTACGCTGTCGGGGTTCGTCCTACGCGCACGCGGTGCCGGCACCGCGATGGTCCGCGTCCACGACAGCCGCTGGTGGAAGGTCACCGCCGGCGAGGCGTGCGCGAGCGCGGCCCCAAACGGGATGACGCGCGTTCAGGTTCGCGCGCCCGGCACCATCCGGATCAGCGCCCGGATGACCGGCTCGGCATGCGCCGGCTGACCGAGCACCGGGCCGGCCCGCCCGCAAGGTTGCTGTTGACGAGCGGCTCATTCAGCAGAAAACTCATCGTGTGCGGCCTACCAATCAGCAGCGTGAGCGGACGCTGCACAAGCTCCAGAGCGCCTACGTTGATGGCCTGATCAGCGCCGACACGTTGGAGGCCCGCGCCGCCATCGCTTACCGCAGTCGCTCGATTGCCGACCTTTCTCGCGTGCTGGGAGACATCCCGACGCGGATGTCGCAGCTTCGCAAGGCATACGAGGAGTTCTTCTGGCCCGAAGGGCGAGACAGCATCCGAGGCGGGATTGACGTCGCGCTACCGAGCCGGCGCTCGGCAGCGATCGTGCTGGGCCGTCATCCCAGTTGTGACATCGTTCTGGAGCATTGCTCGGTCTCGCGGCGCCACCTGCAGATCACGTTCGACGGACGCCGATGGGAGGCGAACGATCTGGGCTCGACAAACGGCACCAGCCTGAACGGTCGCCGGCTCATCAGGACGCAAACTGCTCCGGGCGATGTGCTCCAACTCGGCGAGTGCAAGGTCCGCCTCGTATAGGGCACGTTCCTCCCGATCGCCCACGCCGACGGTCGACCGCCGTGGCCGGCGGTCGCTGTGTCCACCGTCGTGTCACAGAACGCGCGTAGTGCGTAAGTCAAAGATATGCCCGAGCCACGAACATCGAGAGACGATGTGTCACTGCTGTGTGGCGACGCACACGACTTCGCCGCGTTCTACCGGTACCACGAGGATGCGGTGCTGGGGTTCTTCCTGCGGCGGACCGGCAGAACGATCGGAGCACCGCTGGACATGGATGTCGCGGGAGGGGACACTGGGCGCAATGCTGAAGGCACCTCTCGCCGTTGTGGGAATGGTCGTCTTGGCCGCCTTGGCGGGGCTGGTCGACCCGCGACTCCGTACGAGCGTGGCGGCGTCGAAGCTCGTTGCGACCGCGGGATGCGACGACCAGTCCGAGGCATCGTTCCCCGGCGCGTTCGCGCGCCGCCAGAACCTCGTCGTCGGACCGTTGGTCTTTTCCGGCTTGCGCGACATGAGCACTGCCTCGCGCGAGAACATCACACAACACGGCGGGTTCAAAAGCCCTGCGCTTCTGCGCCCCGGCCACACGGTCAAGGTGAGCGTCGACCGCAATGCGCGATCTGTCGCCCGGCTTGACTACGTCCATGCTCGTGACGCTCAGCCCGCTTTTGCCGACCTACCTCACACCATCCGCTTCACCGCGTGCAGCGCCGGTCGAGCCGAGAGCGACGTCGACGGGCAGCCTGTCACCTTCTGGTCAGGCTTCTTCAGGCTGACCGGTGTTCCCGCATGTGTACCGATCACGATCACCATTGACCGCCGACGTTCCCTACATCGCCGACTGCCCGTGGCCGGCGGGCGATGCACGTGAGAAGCGACCGGAGCGATTCATATAGACCGCGGATCGATCCAAGCTTGCGTCGGCGCCCGGCGTACCGCTAGGCGCGAGCCACCGTTGGCCTCGATCAGAAGCTCAGTTGCGGCCGGTGGTGGTGCCGGAGTCCAACTCCACCGTCCTATGCGGTCGGTTCCGGACCCGCCCGCCTGTTTTGAGTGCCACTGGTACGCCGTGCCGCAATCGTCCGCCAGCGCGACGGACATCGACAGCAGGAAGTCCGCAGGATGCCCTGGCGGATCTCCGACCGGGCGTCCTTCCTCGTCCCTTTTCGCGCCCCATGCCTGCATGCCCGCTTCCCACTCCGAGATCAACGCGCGGATTCTCGGACCATCATCGATCTCGAGCCACAGCTCGATGGAGTCGCCATCGACGTCGGCGCGCACGCCGGTCAACAGGACAACCAGACCACGATGCGTCGCCAGCTCCGCCGGAAAGGTCATCACCCCACCCTAGATCCGCGGCACCTGCTCACGGAGCAGCCACCGACACGCAACGGCACGCCGCCGGATCTCGGCGCGAAGGAGCAGGCGGCGGCGCGGAGTCCTCGTGGCGGTGATGTCGCAGTCAATCTGGGGTGCTCGAATCTGCGAACGGCGAAGTGCTCTGGCGGTCCTTCGCGGGTCCATACTGGGAGGCGTGCGGCTCACAGCTGTCTTGGTGACGCTCGGATGCGTCGCGCTCTCGGCGTGCGGCGGCGACGGGCGGCGCGCTGACGCTGTCCTGCGCACGGCGACACACAAGACGCTGTCCGCGCCATATCTCGTTGTCACTGCAGGTCGTGGGCGCCAACTGCTGTTCGCGCCGACGGTGACCGTCATCAAGAAACACGGCCGGGTCGTCGCATGGACGACCGCGTCGGAGGAGTTCACGTGGGTCGGGCAGCGGCGGTGCTACAGCCGGCACACCGACTTCAACCGCCATGATGCACCGACCAAGACGCGGCAGTCGTGCCGACCACAACCCCACGGCCGCGCAGTTCCAGCGCCTCGCGGGGATCCCTCGGCCGCGGTGTAGGTGACGGCCCGACGCGACGTCACCCAAGGATGGCGCTGCGCCCGGCGACGCGAAGACAGCCAGGCACGCGTAGTCAGCTGCCTGAAACCGCGCAACTTCGCTCGTGTCAGCCCGTCAAGCAAGCGTGCCTCCGCTCCTTCGCATTGCTGCTCTCGTCATTGCCATCTTCGTAGGAACGTCAGCTGTGGCCGACGCTTCAGCGTTGGATGTACTGCGCGACTGCGCGCTCGACAGCAAGATGGATCAGACCTACACGCCCAAAGAGTACGCAGACGCCCTCGCCGACATTCCAACAGACGGCAACGAGTACACCGACTGCGCTGACCTCATCCGCCAAGCACAGCTTGACCGTGCACGCCGAGATGCCGCGCCCGTGGTCAGCCACACCGGCGGCACGCCCAGTGCGTCACCGGCGCCGACCCAAACGCCGACACCGACGCCGAACCAGACCCCCGGACGTACCGCAGTCGATGCCCTTGTTGCGGCGGCATCACCGACGGAGCGCGAAGCCCTTCACTCAGCGAGCGGAACGGCCAAGCCGGTACAGCTCGGCACGCTGATGCTGCAGCCCGGTGCCCCCGGCACCGCGCACGCCGCGCTACCGCTCCGAATCTGGCTCGTCATCGCATCCCTTGGGCTTGGCGTCCTCGCGCTAGCCAGTTGCGGTGCGGCGCGTCTGCTCCGGCCAGGAGGACGTGGCGGCTGACCGGCATCACAAGCAGACGATCGGGCTATGAGCCGTCCGAGCTGTCAGGGCCTGGGCGGGAATCGAGCTGTCGCCGCCGCCACGGCCAGACACCGTCGATCTCCGCCTCCAGCGAGAAGCTGAGGACGATGCGGATCACGACGATGATGCCGAGGACCGCAACGCTGTCGAGGGTCGAATCGACGATGATCGTTCGGACGATGTCAGCGACGATCAGCACCTCCAGGCCGAGCAAGATGCAGCGGCCTAGGTTCCGGCGCAGATCGGGATACGCCGCCTCGACCGTTTTCGCGCGCCGGGCGCGCAGCGCGAAGACGACGAACGCGCCCAGCCCGCCGAAGATCATGATCCCCGCGCCGACAGACTCGACGACCTTGACGGCGTCCGAGATCGTCTGCTCGTAAGTCATGGTCGGGGTACCATACGCGTGCCTTCGCACGCGCTGTCGCCAATGTGGGGTTGCGTGCCATGCCCATGGGGTGACGGCGTCCGGCGAGCGGTCTACGCCGCGGCCGGCGACGTAGCGAACGGTCTCGCAAACGGAGCCGTTCCGCCAACTAAGTCACAGTGCCATCCGCAGCGGGGTTTCGAGCAGGTTCTTGACCTCGGAGAGGAAGCGTGAGCCGTCGGCGCCGTTGAGGATGCGGTGGTCGCAGCTGAGGTTGAGGGACAGAAGCTGGCGGTCGACGACGTCGCCGTCGGCGCCGCGGGCGAGGACGGGGCGGGTGGCGCCGACGCCGAGGATCGCGGCCTGCGGCGGGTTGATCACCGCGGTGATCTGGGTCATGCCGAACATGCCGAGGTTGGAGACGGTGAAGGTCCCGCCGGTGAGCTCGGCGGGCGTCGCCTTTCCGTCACGAACCCGGCCGGCGAGCGTGCGCGCTTCTCGGGCGATCTGGCCGAGCGACTTCGTATCGGTGTCGGGGATCGTCGCCACAACGAGACCCTCGTCGGTGGCCACCGCGATCCCGATGTTGATGTGGTCGTTGAGGAGGAAGCCGGTCTGCTGGTAGGAGCCGTTGACGAGCGGATGATCACGCAAGGCGAGCGCGCAGGCCCTCACGATCAGGTCGTTGACGGACGGTGCGGGGTCACTGCCGGCCAGGTCCTTCAGCTCTGTGCGCAGCGCCAGCGCGGCATCCATCTGGACGTCGGTCTGGACTTGGAAGACCGGGACCGCGGCCTGCTCGGTCATCCGCCGGGCGATGACCTGCTGCAGGCGGGTCGGGGGCTGCAGACGTGTGCCGGTGGTGGCGGGGGCCGCCGCCACGGTTGAGGTGGGCGTCGCGGCGCTCGCTGCCGGGCCCGGCACGGCCTGTGGTGCGCGCTGAATCCCGGCCGCGCGCATGACGTCCGCGCGGGTGATCCGCCCGCGCGGGCCCGTCCCGGTGACCGCCTCCAGCGCGATGTCGTGGACGCGGGCGATCCTGCGCGCGAGCGGCGTGGTGATCGTGCCGCCCCGGTTCACGGGCGGCAAGCCGCCGTTGGCCTCGACGGCCGGCGCACCCGCGGCAACCGCGGCCGGGACGCGCTCATCGACCTGGGCGCCGTCGTCGGTGGCCGGACCGGGTTCCGTGGCGCGGGCGGGGGCGCTGCCGGTCGCCGGCAGCGGGACGCCGCTGCCGATGCGGGCGATCAGGTGGCCGACGGCAACGGTCTCGCCTTCGGCGGCGATGATCTCGAGCATGCCCTCGTACTCGGCGACGCACGCCTGGGTCGCCTTGTCGGTCTCGATCTCGGCGACCTCGTCGCCGACGGCTACCGGCTGGCCGTCGTCGATGAGCCATTTGACGATCGTGCCCTCCTCCATCTGGTCGGTGAAGCGGGGCATCAGGAAGTCGGTCATGGCGCGCTATCCGATGAGGTCGAGGGCGGCACCGACGATGGTGTCGGTGTCGATGCCGAAGTGGCGATACAAGTCGTTGACGTCGCCTGACTGTCCGAAGTCCTGCACGCCGAGGCACGCGATCGGCGTGCGGGTGATCGCGGAGAGGAACGCGAGCGTATGCGGGTGGCCGTCAAGGACGGTGACCAGCGGGGCGCGGCGGTCGGCTGGGAAGAGCTCGTCGAGGATCGCGTCCTCGCCGTCGGCCAGGCCCTGCCGTGCCTGCATGGCGCGGAAGACGAGGTCCGCCGAGGTCAGGCAGATCACGTCCGTGGCGATCCCGGCCTGCGCGAGTTCGTCCGCGGCGGCGAGGGCCTCGGGGACCATCACGCCCATGGCCACGATCGTCGCCCGCGGCGGGGCTTCTGCGGCCCGAATGCGGTAGCCGCCGGCGAGCACCTGCGCGCGCCGCTTCTCACGCGCGGCCGGATCCGCCGGGACCGCCGCGAGCTTCTGGTCGATCGGGCGGGTGCTGAGGCGGAAGTACGCCGAGGTGCCATCCGGGCGTCCAAGGCGGCTGAGCGCGTACAGCAGCGTCCACTCGAGGTCCTGGCCAAAGGCAGGCTCCCACGCGATGCAGCGCGGCTGCTCGAGTCCGACCGACGGCGTCGTGATCGACTGGTGCGCACCACCCTCCGGGGCGAGCGTCACGCCCGACGGCGTCCCGACGAGGATCGATTGCCCGCCGGCGTACATGCCGAACGACCACGGCTCCAGGGCGCGGTTGATGAACGGGTCGTAGATCGTGCCGATCGGCAGCAACGGCTGCCCGTCCCGCGACCAAGTGGCGCCGAGTTCACCGAGTACGCCGACGAGGTTGCCTTCGGCGATGCCCAGCTCGATGTGCTGGCCGTGCCCGGTCTGGCGCCACTTGATGAGCGTCTCGGTGTCATCGGCGAACCAGTCGATGCGGTCGCCGATCGAGAAGATCCCCGTCCGGTTGATCCAGCCGCCGAGGTTCGTCGAGGAGGCGACATCAGGGCTGACGGTCACCACGTGATCGGCGACCTCGGGAGCGGCGTGGGCGAGGTCGACGAAGAACCGCCCGAACGCCTGCTGCGTCGACGCCTTGCCCGCATGGTCGCGGCCCACGTCCGTGACCACCTTCGGCGGCTCGCGACGAGGGGTGTCAGGGCGGGTGAGCCGCACGGCAGCGTCGGCGCACAGCGCTGCCTCGGTGGTGCCTGGCTCAAACAGCGCCCACGGATCGTCGGCATCGGCGCCTAGTTCGCCGGCCAAGGTCTTCCACTGCTCACCCGAGAGCAGCGCGGAATGATTCGCCGGATGACCCTGCGTCGGCAGGCTCCAGGCCTTGATGGTGTAGGCGAAGATCACCGACGGGCGATCGGTCGCGTCGTCCGCGGTGCGGAAAGCGTCAAGCAGGTCGGACAGGTCGTGGCCCGCAAGGTCGCGGACCGCTGCGTGGATCTCGGTGTCCTCCAGATCGCCCAGCAGCTTCTCGATCGGCTTGCGCCCGCGGCCTGCCCCGGGGACCCGCTCGCGCAGCTGGTCGGCCGGTGTGCGCAGCAGTCGCTGGTACTCCTCGTTGCTCATCGCGTCGATGCGCTTGCGCAGCGCCTCGCCGCCTTCGCGGGTGAAGAGCTCGCGCAGGCGGCGGCCGTACTTGACCGTGATCGTCTGCCACCCCGCCGCGTCGAACATCGCGCCGATGCGCCCCGCGGCGATGTCGGGCACCACGCGATCCAGGGACTGGCGGTTCAGGTCGACGATCCACAGCGCCTCGCCGAGGTGCGGCACCATCGGGTCGACCAGGGCCTCCCAGATCGCGCCCTCGTCAAGTTCGGCGTCACCGAGGAGCGCCACCTGTCGCCCGCCCTGCGGTACGTCGAAATGGCCGGCGACGTAGCGGTGCGCAAGCGCGCTCCACAACGTCGCGGTCGCGCCGATGCCGACCGACCCCGTCGCGAAGTCGACCGGATCGGGATCCTTGGAACGGCTGGGGTAGCTCTGCAGGCCGCCGAAGGAGCGCAGCTCGGTCAGGTACCCGGGATCCAGGCGACCGAGCAGGTAGTTGATCGCGTGCAGCACCGGGGCCGCGTGGGGCTTGACCGAGACGCGGTCGGCGGCCGCCAGGTGCTTGAAATAGAGGGCGGTCATGATCCCGACCATCGAGGCCGAGGAGGCCTGGTGGCCACCCACCTTCACCCCGGACTGCGTCTCCCGCACCTTGTTGGCGTGGTGGACGATCGAGGTGGCGAGCCAGAGCACCCGGTCCTGGACATGCTCCAGCGCCTCGAGGTTCGAAGTCTCCGGCGCCGCGGGGGTAGATGGGGTTGACGAAGCGATGAACGAAAGCTAGGTCAGAACCGCAATCCTGGCCACTCCTAGCGGGTATTTCGCGACAAAGTCGACTGAAATCTGCGCGTTTGCCTCCAATGACTTACGATTCTTCACCATGAACGAGGAAATTCCGGTCGACGGGACCGATCTCGAAATCATCGACATGCTCGTCCGCGATGGTCGCGGTACCTTGGCTGAGATCGGGGCGGCGGTGAGCCTCTCGGCACCCGCGGTGAAACGGCGGATCTCGCGTCTCGAAGAAACCGGCGTGATCACCGGTTTCACCGCCGTCCTGGACCATGAGAAGCTCGGCCGCTCGATCGAGGCGTTCACGGAGTTACGGTTCGCGGGGAAAACCAAGGTCGCCGACATCGCCGGGATCGCTCGTGACCTGCCGGAGGTCGAGGCCGTCTACACGACTGCCGGCGACCCCGACG
>JAOPZJ010000167.1 GCA_025964155.1 Solirubrobacterales bacterium | reverse complement strand
CGCAGCGTGCAGGCTGCGGGTCAGCGACGGCGCGACGCGGGCCAGGCCGTCGAGCGCGCGGGTCGGCGCCTGGGGATCGGCGAGTGCCTTCGCGAGCTCGCCCGGCATCGTCTGCAGGCCGCGCCGCGCCGCGCCGCCGTCCACCGAGCTGAGCTGGTCGAGCTCCACCTGCTGCCCGGTCTGCGACATCGGGATCATCTGGTCGCGCAGCTCGCCCGCCTTGTCGGTACCAGGATCGAGAGCGACGTAGAACGATCGACCGAGCAGCAGCCGCCACTTCAGTGTGGCCGTGGCATCCGCATGCACCGGGCCGCTCGAGCGCTTCACGTCGAGGGTCACCGTGGCTCCCGGTCCCCGGCGATCCTCGCTGATGTCATCGACCTTGCCCACCTGCACCCCGTGGATCCGCACGGGGTCGCCGCGTTTGAGCTGCTGAGCGTCGGCGAACGTGGCGTGGATGGTCTGGGTGCTCGGACCGCCGAAGAGCGTGTGGATTGCACCGGTGATGACGAGCGCGAACAGCACGGCGATGAGCGTCAGGGTGACCGTGCCGATGGCGAACGGTCCTGCCTGCTTGATGCGGCCGGTCATCGTCCTCCGCCGAGCGGGTCGTCGGTGGTCGGGTACGGCCCCGAGAGGTACGAGCACGGCGGCGAATAGGCTTCACGTTTCACGAGGCCGGTGGTGTCCTTGATCCCCAGGTACTCGGTCGGAAGGCTGCCTTCCACCTGAAGCCGGAACTCCCCTGGAGGTCCCAGGGGGCCTGAGCCGTATCCGCCGTAGCCGGTCATGCTGCGGAAGACCGCACCGAAGTTCGTGATGTCGCACTCGTGATCGGCGAGCTCGCGCAGGACGGGGGTCAGGCTCGAGAACGTGGTGGTGAGTCGCGGGAGCAGCGGGTTGAGCGCGGAGGTGAACCGCAGCGCAGCCGGCACGGCCGGCCCGGCCGCGTCGAGGAGCCGGGTGGTGCGGTCGAGGGTCCCGTGGCTCTCGCGCAGCAGCGTAGCCGTGCGGTGCAGGCCGAGCGGTGCGCGCGGCAGGGTGCGGTTGGCCTGGGCGAGCAACGTGCGCGTGGCGCTCAAGAGCTCCACTCCGGCATTCAGGCCGGTGCTCGTCGACTCGAGCGCGGCCGGCGCGCGTTCGAGCGTCGAGCGCACGGATGCCGCACGGTCGACGAAGGGCTGCAGGGAGGTGGCGGCCGGGTCGAGGATGTCCGCGAGGTTCCGGCGGTTGCGGTCGAGCGGCTCCACGGCCTGCCGCAGTGAGGGGATCAGTCGCCTGAGCGCACCGGGCGGTGTCAGCACGGCGTCGGTGAGGCGGTGCAGGTCATCCGCCGCCGGGGGGACGTCGCCGATGAGCTGATTCAGGTCGGCGCCGCGCCCGAGCACGGCGTCGCCGAGCTCACGAACGGCGACACCCGTCGCGGTGCGCGTCGGCGCGTCGAACGTGTCGAGCGCCTCCGACACGCCGAACATCATGGCCTTGGAGGGAGCGGCGATGGTGTCGCCCTCGGCCAGGCGGTGCGTGCTGTCGCCCGGCAGCACCTGCACGTATCGCGCACCGAGCAGCCCGTTGGCGCGGATGAGCACCCCGCTGTCGGCCGGCAGCGTGAGCTGCCGGTCGAGCTGGAGGGTGACGCGAGCGCCTCCGACAGGAGCCGGCTTGACGGCCAGGACCTGGCCGACGCGCACGCCGCCGATGCGCACCGGACTGTGCGTGGCGAGGCTTCCGACGTTCGGCAGGTCGGCGTAGATGTGCGTGTAGCTGCGACCCGGCACGGCGTTGTACGACACGACGCTCAGGTAGAGCAGGACTCCCACGACGGCGATGGCGGCGCCCGCGCGAGCGAGCGTGCGGGCGAGCGGCGGACGTTCGCTGCGACGGCGGTGGCGTCGAGTGGCGGTGCGCAGCATCAGGGTCCCAGCAGGTAGTCGAGGAGTTGCTTGACCGGACCGGCCTGCTGCTCGGTGCCGCGCGATGGCAGGAGGCCGTCGAGGACCTTGGTGACGGCGTCGAGCGGCTTCGTCGGCGCCTTCGGGGTGGTGGAGGTCGGCGAGGCGGGCTCCTGCGGTACTGCTGGCGGTGTCGGGACGATCGCGGGCGTCGCGGCGGACGAGCCCTTCTTCGCCGGCCTGCGCGCGGTCGTGCTCTGCTTCGGCGCCAGGCGATCGAGCATGCTGGTGACCAGATTGGGCGAGACGCTCGCCTCGCCGCGGAAGACGTGGCTGAGCCCGTCGCGGAACTGGACCGCATGAGCCCAGTTGTCGACGACCGCGATGAGGTTGTCGGCGCTGTAGTCGAGCGTGTGCCCGATGCGTGGGACCTCGGGGCCGAGCTCGTGCGCGAAGGTCGCCAGGGGCGTCACCGCCCGCCGGAGCACCGGGGTGGCGCCGTCGGCGAGCTTGGTGAGCTTCGGCGCCGCTTTGATGGCGCTGCTCAGCGTCGGCGCGGCCGCGGCCCGGAAGCCTGGCACGGCGGCAAGCGTCGCATCGAGCTCCGGAGCGGTCGCTGAGATGTTCCGCGCCGCCGGGCCGAGGGGCCTCGTGGTCGCCGCCAGCTCGGCCAGGAAGCCCTGGGCTTGCCTCAGGGCGCCCGGAGCCTTCGCCAGCGTGCTGGCCAGCTCCGTCCGGCGGGACGCCATGACGCGAGCGGCGCCGCCGGCCTTGTCCACGAGCCGGGTGAGCTCCCGGCGGCGCTGCGCGACCTGATCGAGGAAGCGATCGCTCCCGGTGACCAGCTCGCCGTGGGTGTGATCGTCGGCGGCGAGGTCGTCGAGCAGCCTGGTGAGGTCGGTGAACGAGCTGGGCAGCCGGTAGAGCAGCTGGGCGAAGTCGCCGCGCCGGTTGGTGAACGCCTGGCCCGCCTGGTTGATGAGGATGGTCAGGCGCACGCGGGTGTCGTCGTCGAGCGCGCCGAGGACCTGGTCGAGGTCGGTGGAGACGCTGACGCGCGCCGCCGGCACCACGAAGCCGTCCGGCGCGTCAGCCCGGCTCGACGGTCCGGTGGCGAGGCGCACGCGCTTCTGCCCCAGCAGGTTGATCGATTCGATCGACGCCGAGACGTCGGTGTCCACGGCCCGGTCGAGATCGAGGTCGGCGATGACCTGGTCGCCCCGCCCGAGATGCAGCTTGACCTTGCCGACGGTGGCGCCTCCGATGGTGACGGGAGAGCCGCTCCGAAGTCCGGCGGCGTTGTCGAGATGGAGCTCGACACGATGCTGCGGCGCGCCGCCGAAAAGCACCGTCGCCAGGATCGCGAGGGCTCCGATGCCTGCGGTGAGCGCGGCGATGCGCCGGACGATCATGGGCGGCGCTCGTTGGACGACGGGCTCGGGATGCCGAGCAGGTGGTCGGACGTGTTGTAGTGGCGGGCCTCGGGGTCCTTGCTGGGGTCGAAGACGTCCTTTGTGATCCCGCATTCCGGGTGCATCACCGGCTGGCCGTAGACGTAGCCGGGCGGGATCGGGAACGCGTACGTCGTCCCGGGCATGTTCTTGATGACCTCGGCGGGCGTCTGCGTGTTGGAGTTCAGCGGTGCGGCGAGGATCTGCTGGACGTTGGCACGGGCGTAGTGGTCGCGCCCGTCGACGGGCGAGATGAAGTCGGCCCAGCTGGCGAAGAACGCGGAGAGCTCCGGGATGTACGGGCGGATGCACTGGACGGCTTTCGCGCCCTGCTCGCCGATGCTCGAGAGCGTCGGCATCAGCGAGGTGAGCTTCCTCTGCAGGGAGTTGAGCGGCGGTGTCGCGTCATGGAGCGCGCCCAGCGCCCCCCGCGCATCCGGCGTGACGGCCACGACTTCTGCCATCAGGCGGTTCAGCGGCGCGGCGAACGTGCGGAGCTCCCGAGCGCCGGGGGCAAGTCGCGTGGTGAGCTTGCGCACGGAGGCCAGCGTGGTCCGGGCGCGATCGAGCGTCTGGTGGGTCTTCGCGAACGTGGGCGGCGCCTCTCGGAGGCTGACCTCCAGCGCATGGGACCGGTCGGCGAGCGTTGCGAGGGTCCCCGCTGCGCCGCGCACGAGCGTCTGAACTCCGGGTGCCGCGGTGTCGAACGCGTCGACGAGGCCGGCGCTTGACCGCACGAGGGTGTCGAGGGCACGTTGGTCTTCGATGACGTCGCCGAAGACGTGGCTGAGCTCGTCCACGGCGGGCGGCGCGGCGGTCAGGGCGCGATGCAGCGCGGGGGCGGCGGCGCGCAAGGTGACGCCGCCTGCGTCGAGCATCTGGGAGAAGCCTCGCCTGGTCGGCGCGTCGAAGCTGCCGAGCAGCTCGTCGAACTCGACGGGGGTGCTGACGTTCGCCGGCGGGATCCGGCCGCCTTCTGAGAACTTCGGCCCGCCCGCCGCGCCGGGCTGGACAGTGATGTAGCGGTCGTTGTAGTTGATGGTGCCCGCCCAATGCGCGATGAAGCGGGAGCTGCGGAGGAGCGGCCAGTGGTCGTCGTCGACCCGGAGGGTGACGCGAGCGGCGCGGCCGCCGCGTGTGTTCTGGACCGAGTCGATCGAGCCCACCGCGCTGCCGCTCCCGCGGAGCTGCTGGCCCTTGATCAGGCCGGTGGCGTCGGGCACGTCCATCACCAGGTGATGGCCGTTCGTGCCGGAGAAGCCTCCCGCCCAGAGGATCGCTGCGACCACGAAGGCCGCCAGGGCCGCTGCCGCAATCACTTGCCGGTGCGCCGGCTTCGCCGCCACCGGACTCACCCGCCGATCGCCAGGTTGACGTGGTCGCCGTAGAAGTACATGAGGAAGAAGCCCTGAAGGAGGTGCAGCACGATGAGGTTCACGAACAGCGACCGTGCGACCGCCTGCCCCACGCCCGCGGGCCCTCCCTGCGCGCGCAGCCCGTAGAAGCACGCGATGACGGTGAAGCTGACCGCCTGCAGCAGGATGGTCACCAGCGCCTTGAGCGGGTCGTCCAGCGCCATCGAGGACCAGTGCACCGACAGGAACGACTCGGCCGACAGGCCGTGGAGGACCGCGACGCCGACGAGCCATCCCCCAGCGGTCTGGCCGGCGATGGACACCAGGGTCGCCAGCGGCGCGAACAGCGCGGCGGCGATGATGCGCGGCGCGACGGCGTACCGCATCGGGTCCACGCCGACCGAGTCGAGGGCGTCGATCTCCTGCTGCACCTTCATCGCCCCCAGCTCGGCGCACCAGCCGGCCGCGACCTTGGCGGCGAACACGTAGCCGAACATCAGCGTGATCGCGGCGCGAGGGGTCAGCAGCCCCGTCACCAGTCCGGAGTAGTCACCGGCGCCGATCGAGTTGAGGAAGAAGTACCCGAAGCTCACGTCGCTCGCGCCCAGGAAGCAGTTCATGGCGAACATCAGCAGCGTGGTGCCCGAGATCAGCTTCGCCAGCTGGCTCGTGGACTGCGAGAGGTACCGCGCGGCACCGGGGGCGCCGAGGACGCTGCGCCCGCCGAACGAGACGAGCTCGCCGACCTCGGTGACGCCCCGCCTCAGCGGGCCGGCCGGCCGCGGGGTGACCTCGGGCGGCCTGGACGTCGCGGAGGCCACGTCAGCCTCGCAGGACGGAGAGGTCGGGGAACAGGCTGAGCAGCGTCGTGTTGTAGAGGCTGTTGAACAGCCAGGTCCCGAAGAACATGATCACGACGGCCTGGTTGACCGCGCGCCCGACGCCTTCCGCGCCGCCGCCGCAGCTGAGGCCCTTCGCGCACCCGACGACGCCGAAGAAGAACCCGAGGACCGCGAGCTTGCCCATGAAGGCGAAGAGATCGAGCGGCAGGATCTGCTGCCGCACCCCGTCCACGGCGACGGAGAACGGGATGTGCAGATGCAGGACCGAGACCGCGACCGGAGTGACGACGCCGACGAAGTGGCATCCGAGCCCCGTGATCACGCAGGCACCGACCATCGCCAGCACCCGAGGAACGACCAGCAGCCGGACGTGGTCGATGGCGAGCACCTGCATCGCGTCGAGCTCCTCGCGGATCTTGCGGGCGCCGATGTCGGCGGTGAGCGCAGCCCCGGCCACGCCGGCGGGGATCATGCCGGCGATCCAGGTGGACACCTCGCGCACCGATCCGAGGTAGAGGCCGCCCGGCACGCGATCTGGCGCACCGAGCGTGTTGAACAGGTTGCTGAAGACCAGCACGTTGGCGAGGTAGAGGACGAACATCGCGATCATCGCCGGCGCCAGGCAGCGTCGAAGCGCCAGGGCGCACTCGGAGATCGCGTCGTCCCTCCACGTGAACGGCGGCTTCACGGCGTACCGCACCGTGGCCGTCGCCATGTGCCAGATCGTGGCCGCGGACTCGACCCGGGCGTAGCCTGCGGACTCTTCGAACCGGCGAGCGACGGTGCGGCCCGGCGCAGCGTGGTCGAGTCGCTCAGACGGATCGCTCATCGACGGGCGGCCGTGGAGGCGTCACAACGGGCCGGCGCTGCCGGGGTGCGACGACGACGTCCCCGCCGTTCGGCGTGCCGCAGTCCATCCACCCAGCCGCTCGTGGTCCCGTGCCGCGTTCGCATCCCACGTCCATCCAACCGGGCGAGCCGCTCACCGGGCTACCCTCGGCCGGGTGAAGTCCGTGGTCCTGCGGAGTGAAGTTGAGGTCTCTGGCACCCCGGCCTCGGTGGTGCCGAGCATGATCGCCACCGCGTGCGAGCGGTTGGCCGCGCCGAGCTTGCGGAGAACCCCGGCGACGTGCGACTTCACCGTTTCGACGGACAGCACCAGATCGGCCGCGATCTGGCGATTGGAGTGACCGAGCCGGAGCCGCTGCGCGACCTTGAGCTCCCGCGCGGTGAGCAGCGTCTCCCACGTCGAGCCAGACGGCTCGATGCGCTCGAGGAACGGGAACGTCACGTCGGTGCGCCCGTGCTTGTCGGGCATCGTCAGAGGAGCACCGAGGGTCTCGCTCATGAGCGCCTGGGTGAATGCCGTCAGATGACGCAGCTCGGACGCGACCTCCGCGAGCCGCAGGCGCATGACGACCTGCTCGAGCGCAAGGCTGGTGTGCGTGGCGAGCGTCTTGAGGACGGCGCGGTCGATCGCTCCGACCGGCAGCTCGCGATCAGCGACGAGCAGCGCGACCGGGCGCCGGTCGAGCGGGACGACCTCGATCGCGTACTCCGCCAGGCCGAGCACGTCGGCCACCGTGCTGCGCTGCGTCGGCGCGGGGCTCTCGCCGCGGATCAGCGATGCCTCAATCGAGTCCGGGTGGATCGGCGGCGGCTGCTGCAGGGTCAGGCGCCGCAGCCGATCGCTGTCGCTGTCGGCCATCGGCTCGCTATGTGCCGCTCTCAGATGAGACTCGTCGATGTCGAGCAGCACTGCCCGCTCGTATCCGCAATGCTCGCAGGCGGCAGTGGCGGCGACGGCGAAGAGCTGGCCCACGCTCGCGCAGGAGCGCATCCTCATGTGGACATCCGCGAGGCGCTCCAGCCGCGCGAGGTGGGTCAGCAACGCGGATTCGCTGGACATGCCGGTCATTCCATGGTGAGCGGACCCACGGTCTCGCCGGCGAGGAACTGCTCGACGAAGGGGTCCTCGGATTGGAAGATCTGAGAGGCGATCCCCGACTGCAGGATGCCGCCCTGCCACAGCACGCTGATGTGGTCGGCGATGCGCTTCGCCAGGGTGATGTTGTGCGTCACCACGATCATCGTGCCGCCGCCGTTCGCGTGCTGCTCGACGAGCAGGTCGCCGAGCAACGCCGTCCGCACCGGGTCAAGCCCAGAGTCCGGCTCGTCGCACAGGACGATGCCGGGATCGAGCACCAGCGCCCGCGCCAGCCCGGCACGCTTCTTCATGCCGCCCGAGAGCTGAGCCGGAAGCCGCTCGCGTGCGGATTCGAGCCCGACCTCCCGGAGGCGGGTCATCACGATGTGCTCGACTTCGCGCTCCCCGAGGTTGGTGTGCTCCCGGAGGGGAAACGCGACGTTGTCGAAGATGTTCAGCCCGCTGAAGAGCGCGCCGTCCTGGAACATGACGCCGACCTCCCGGCGCAGCCGGAGCAGCTCCGAGCGGCTCATGGTGGTCAGCGACCGACCCCGCACCCGCACCTCCCCGCGGTCGGGCCGCATCAGGCCGATGATGTGCTGCAGCAACACGCTCTTGCCGGTTCCGGATGGCCCGAGGATCACCGAGATCACCCCTTCCGGGATGGCGAGGTCCATGCCCGTGAGGACGCGCTGGCGCCCGAAGCGCTTGTGGACGTCGCGGGTCTCGATGGCGAGCAGGTCCCGGTCAGGCGACGAGAGCGCCGGCCGGGCGGGACGGCGCACATGCTCGCCCTCGTGCCCGGCGACATCCCGCAGCAGGCTCTGCAGGATCGGATCGATCTCCAGGTACTGCCGGATGGGGCCGCTGCCCGTGACCTCGCCGGCGATGAGGGCCGGGGCCATCGGAAGTCGACCGAGCGCCAGCTCGGCCTCGAGATCCCGCGGCACGCTGAAGGTGATCTCGGCGGGCTCGTGGCCGCTCGTCACCACGGGCGGCGTCCGGTCGAGCAGCAGGGTCAGGGTGGTGTCATCACCCTCGATGACGAAGCGGACGCTCGACCCCATCCGGGTGAGACGAAGCACCCGAGCGTCACCGTCGTGCTCGAGCGCACGGCGGAGGGTGTCACCTAGGTTGCGGGCCGCGGGCGACATGTCGGTCGAGCTGGTCGAGGCAACGGTCATCGGGCGGCGAGGTCCCCGGCCGGTGAGGATGTGACGTGGCGCGGCATCCGCGGTCAGCCTGCGAAGATCGCCGGCATCGGCTCGGGCTCAGGATGGTCGACCCCGATCAACGGAGCCAGCGCCTGCGTCGCGAGGTTGTTCGTCGACCACTGCGATTCCGGCTCGACCACCCCGAACCGCCGGAACAGCGACCCCATCCGCTGCAGATGCACGGCCATGCGATAGCCGGCGAAGACCTCGTGATAGGCGATCGCGGCTCCGGAGAACCCGGTCAACTCCTCCCAGCGTGCGATCGTCTCGTCACGAGAGGGGAAGCCGGGCAGGCCGACGGGGCTGTCCGGATCGCCGGTATGGAGGTCGCCGAAGAAGGCCCGGTGCATGAAGAACCACCAGCCGAGGTCCTGCAGCGGTGGCCCGAGTGAGGCCATCTCCCAGTCGAGCACCGCTGAAACCGAGAAGTCCTCGTAGACCATGTTCCCCGGGCGGGCATCCCCCCAGCAGAGCGCGACCGGTTCCTCGGGCGTCGGTTGGTTTCGCTGGAGCCACGCCATCGTCGCTTCGACGATCGGGTTGACCGCGCCCTCACGCGCCCACTCGTAAGCCGAGCGGTAGTAGTCCAGGCGCTGGGCCAGTCCCGGGGCCTGGGGCCGGTCCGGGTTGACGAAGTCGAGGCCCGCCGCCCGCCAGTCGAGACGGTTGACCTTCGCCAGCGCCTCGACCGTCGACCACCACGTCTGAGCCTGTTGCTCCGGCGCGGCGTCGTGAAGCCATCCGGAGAGGAAGTACGGGGGCACGTCGGGCAGCGTCTGGCCCTCGATCTTCGACATGACGAAGAAGGGCGCTCCGAGCCAGGACGGGTCGTCCTCGAACCAGTGCACCGCCGGCACGGGGACGTCGGTCCGCTCGCGCAGGGACCGCATGAGCCGATACTGCGGCTCGAAGAACTCGCGGGCCTGGAAGAGCACTGTGTACTCCGACGGCTGCAGCCGGACGACGTAGCCTGCCGTACGTGGCCCGGACCTGTCGGTCCAGGCCACGTCGACGAGCAACGTCTCATTGACGAAGCCGGCGCCGGGGGTCCCGCTGATGGCCTGGATCGCCGCGTCGCTCGCCTCCGGCAGCTTGGTGGCGAGCCACCGCTCCAGCGGGGCCCGGCGGTCGTCGGGATCAGGACGGGCGGGAAGGTCCATGGCTGGGTCCTTACGCGGTGACCGCGGAGCTTCCGTGCAGCTCGTGGAAGCGTCGGTAGTGGCGATAGGTCATGTAGTCCTGCAGCTCGCCCGGGGCATCGGTGTAGCCGTCGAAGTCCCAGGTCTCGAGGCACCAGAAGACCATGACGTCGCCGAACAGCCCCGGCCACCGCAGCCAGTTCCGGACGGTGCCTTCCGCTCGCAGCTCCCGGCCATGCTCGTCGACGGCCTCGATCACCTCGCGCAACGGCCGTCCGTCCGGGCCTCGGTGGGTGCAGCGCCGGGTTCCTTCGGCGATGTGGCCGACCAGTCCATCTTTGAGGTAGTAGCCCGACGTGATGACCTCGGTCGTGCCGACGATCGGATCCTCGTCGATCGGGAACTGGCTGACGGAGAAGACGTTGAAGCCGGCAGTGCCGTCGGGCGACTGGCCGTACAGGTAGCCGCCGCGCATGCGGTCGATGTTGGAGCGGATCGGGCGGGGACCCCACGTGTGATCGCGCAGCACCGCGGCGTTGACGACGTCGATCTGCTCGCCGCGAATCGTCATGGTCCCGTTCATCAGGCCGTGATGCTCGTAGTGCCCGGTGCTGTGCTGGTCCGTGACCTTGACGTAGTCGAACATCCCGGGGTCCACGTCGCCGTCGCGCAGACGCATGTAGTGCGGCTCGCTGGACGACGTGAACGTCACGTCGATGCTGCAATCAGGACCCTCGAAGGTGTACTGGTAGGACTGCTGCAGCTCGATGGTCTTGACCGAGAAGCCGTTGGCAAGCTCGAAGTCGAACATATCAGCGCCCTCGGGAATCGGCAGATGCCAGTCCCAGGCGTAGTAGAGGCAGTTCGAGATCTCATCGCCGTTCTCATCCCAGATGATCGGGCCGGCCATGGCGATCTTCTGGTTGGGACGGAAGTAGAAGTAGAAGAGACACAGCAGGTTGCGCTCAGGGATCCGGAACGTCGTGAAGCAGGCCTCGTTCCAGTACGGATCTCCGTCCGTCGGGTGAAAGCGGTCGTCGGCGGGAGCGACGGTCGTGGTCCAGCTCATTGGAAATGTCTCCGTTTCTGGGGTGATGCTTCTGGGGTGGTTGCCGGTTCAGGACGCGGCGTCGATGGCCGCGAACATGTCGCCGGTCGGCTGACCGGCCTTGATCAGGGTGCCGCCGTCGACGGTCATGGTGCTTCCGGTGACGAAGGCGGACTCGGCGGAGGCCAGGTAGATCGCCGCGTGCGCGACGTCGTCCGGCTCGCCGAGTCGGGTGAGCTGCAGGTTGAGGAAGGCCGCTCGAGCCTCCGGCGTCGCGACCACCACCTCGGTCGTCTCATGGATCACGAGACCGACGACGATGACGTTGAAGCGAACGCCCGACGACGCATAGTCGACGGCGAGCTGCCGGGTGACGGCGGTGAGGGCGCCCTTGGCGACGGTGTAGCTCGGCGCCCCGGGCAGGCCGGTGACGGCGGCCATCGACGCGATGTTGACGACCGAGCCGCCGCCGGCGGCCATCATCGACGGAAGCGCGTACTTGGTGCACCAGAGCGGGCCGTACAGCCCGACTTTGAGGATGGCGTCGAGGTCATCCGTGGCGAGCAGGTGCAGCGGCTTCTCGGTGCCGTCGAACAGGAGATCGGTCGGGCCGGCGTTGTTCACCAGCACGTCGATGCGCCCGTGGGTGTCCACCACCGAGTCGATGGCCTGCCGGACCGACGTCTCGTCGCTGACGTCCATCTCCACGAACGACGCCGTGCCCCCGGAGTCGACGATGGCGGCGGCGGTCGCCTCACCTGATTCGGTGGTCCGGCCCGTGACGATGACCGCCGCTCCCTGCCCGGCGAACCGACGGGCAATCACGGCTCCGATGCCGCGCGTTCCTCCGGTGACGACTGCGACCCTTCCAAGCAGTCTCGACACGTTGACCTCCCTCTCCTAGACAGCCAAGAACGTATAAGAGTTATTCACTCTCTGTCAAGGTCATTTGACTCTTTCAACCCCATGCGTATGCTGGACGCGTGGCATCGCGTCGCAGTCGCAGGAGCACCGAGGAGATCAGGACGCTGATCCTCGAAGCGGCGGCAGAGGAGTTCTCCTCGGCCGGTTACGGGGAGGTGACGCTCCACGCCGTTGCCACCCGAGCGGGGATCAGCCTGTCCGTCCTGCACCGCCATTTCGCCACCAAGGAGTTGCTGTTCTCCGAGGCCCTCGCCGCGCCGTTCCTGCAGTTCTTCGGCGAGTTCGCGGCCGCATGGCGCGCCCCCTCGGACGACTCCGACGACGTCGAGCGGCTTGTCCGCGCATTCGTCGGACGGCTCTACGAGACGCTCAGCCGCGAGCGTCGCACCCTCGTCGGGCTGCTCGCCATCAGCCAGAGCTCCGACGACGCCACCCTCGCGGCCCTCCGCGCGACCGTGGACCAGGTCCGGCGTGGGATGCGCGAGATCGCCGAGCAGAACGCCGAGCTGTACGGACCGCTCTTGTCCACGCCCGAGCTCACCAACCGCTTCATCGCCTCGCTGGTCACCGGCCTGATCCTGCTGCACCCCCTGTTCTCCTCCGGCGCCGCAGACGAAGACGAGACCCTGATCGCCGAAGCCACACGCTTCGCGCTCTTCGGGTACCGCGCGGTCGACGCGGCCACGCTCGAGCCACCGGGCCGGCCGTGATCGTGCAGTCCGCATGGACATGCCGGTCGAGCAGTCGTCGGGCCGGGATCCCCTCACGCCTCAGCAGTCGGCCATGATCCGGGGGTAGGTGTACTTCCTCGGCACCTCGCTGGGGCCCAGGATGGGGTCCTTCTTGTCGGCGACGGTCTTGCCGATCTGGCCCGGCTTCGGGAACGGGTCGTAGTCGATGCCGAGGCTCTCGCCGAGGACGCCAGCGCGCAGCAGGGTGTGGGCCGCCTTGCTGACGTTCTCCGGCAGGCCGACGAGGCTGTTCTCGTCGACGATCGGGATCAGCCGCAGCAGGTGGCCGGTCGCGTCGTAGCTGTTGGCCGCCGAGCCGAGGCCGACGAGGAGCGACATGACGTCCTCGGTGTACGGCGCGATGTAGTGCACCATCGGGCGGACCTGGCAGATGACCTTCTGCAGCGACGGCAATGCCGTTGCGAGCGGAGTGGAGAGCGAGCGCGCCTTCGCGAGCGTGTTCTGGAGCGGCGGCGCGGCGCGGCTGACCTCGGCGAGCAGGCGTCGGCCCTCGGTCGCCGCGGGCTGCAGCGTCCGGACCGCCGGGCGGACCTCGCGGAGTGCCTCGGAGACGTTCCGCAGCACCGGTGTGGCGGTCGCGCTGACGGAGCGGAGGGTGCCGGTGGTCTGCTTGACCTGCGTGAGCGTGGAGGGCACGACCTTGATGACGTCGCGAAGGGCGTCGTCGCGGTCAGCGAGAGCCTGGAGCGTGGTCAGCCCGCCGGTGGCGAGCTTCGTGATCGCACCGTCGCGCTCGCCGATCGCGGCGGAGACGCTGCCGAGGCCGTCGATCAGGCGGCCCGTCTGCCGGCGGTCGTCGGCCAGGACGTTGACGAGCGTGGAGCCGTCTCTGAGGAACCCGGCCGCCCCGACCACCACTTGGTTGAGCTCGTCGCCGCGGCCGTCGACGCCGTGGGCGACGCCCTGGATCAGCCGGCGCGCGCCCTCGCGCGACTTGCCCCTGAGCACGGACAGGACCTGGTCGACGTCGACGTAGTCGTCAGCCTTCCCCTCGGTGAGGACGCCGTCCTTGCCGAGTGGCGTCCTCGAGGTGCCGGGGACGATCTCGAGGTAGTTCTCGCCCACTGCGGTGCGCATGCGCAGCTGCCCCCGTGAGTCGCTGGGCAGCGGGGTCACGCGGTCGTCGGTGATCTTCAACTCGACGATCGCTCCGACTCCCTGGCGGGTGACCTTGGTGACCTGGCCGACCTGGACCCCGGCGATCGTGACCCGGGCCTTGCGCGCCAGCGACGAGGAAGAGGGCAGGAGCGCCTTCGCGGTGTACGAGCTAGCGCCGGTCGGCAGGCCGCCGCCGAGCGCGAGCGAGAGCACGATGAACCCGAGGCCGACGAAGCTCACCAGCCCGACGGTGAGCAGGTTGCGGCGGAAGCTGAAGCTCTTGGGGCGCATCAGCGACCGTCGCTTTCCTTGGCGGGCCGGCCACCGATGGCCTGTCCGGGGGCGCAGGCCGGCACCGCGTAGACGGAGGTGGGCGAGCCGCTGGCGAGGTTGCCGCGCGGAGCCGGCCCGCGGACGTCGCCGTACTTGACCATCGAGGCGTCCCACTGGAAGAAGCCGTTGAGGGCGTCACCGCACACGGACAGGGTCTTGGTGACCTTGTTGATCGTGTCGATCTGCGGGGCGAGCGTCCCGAGCGCTCCGGAGAGGTTGGCCGACAGCGGCCGCAGCGCCTGGCTGAGCGGGACCAGGCGGCGGACCGGCGTGGAGAGCGCCCGGACGGCCGGCGCGAGGCTCGCGTTGAGCCTGCGGACGTCGGCGAGCGCCGGATCGACCCGGTCGGCGACCGGGCGCAGGGCGGTCAGCGCGGTGTCGACGTCCCCGGTGACCTGCCGCACGGAGGCGAAGCTCGAGCTGATCGCCGTCAGCGTCCTGGGCAGGACCTGCAGCGTCGCGTCGAGGTCGGCGCGGCCGTCCTGCAGGGTCGAGAGGGTCGCCGACCCCTCCCGCACCAGGGTGCGCAGCGCTACGTCGCGCTTGGCCAGCTCCCCCGTGAGGATCGACGCGTTGTGGATCAGACGTGCCGCCATGGGACGTCGGCGGGCGAGCTGCCGGGAGAGGTTGCCCGCGACCTTCAGCAGCGGCGTGAGCTCGACGAACGCGGTGCGCAGGGACCGGCCACGGTCCACCAGCCCGTTGCCGAGACCGTCGAGCAGCAGCCGCACGCGCGCGCGCACATCCGGCTGGAAGACGTTCAGGACGTCATCGACGCGGACCGAGGACGCAGTCCGGCCGGCGGCGAGCGGATGGTGCTCGTCGATCCGTCCCGCGCTCGGGTGGCCGCGGTCGACGACGTCGAGGTAGATGTCCTGCAGCGGGGTGTTCGGACGCAGCCGCGCGTGCGCGTCCCGGTAGACGTAGCCGTATTTGGACCGCACCTTGGCGACGAGGTACGGCTGACCGTCCTCGATGTCGACCTTCTCGATCGTGCCCGCCTTGATGCCCTTGATCCGCAGGTCGTTCAGCCCGCCCTTCACGCCCGTGACGTCGTTCACGGCGAAGCGCACCTGGTAGGTCGACTGGCCGAGCGTCCCGCTGACCTGCAGTCCGATGTAGATCGCGATGGCCAGGCCGAGGGCGCCGCTGAGCGCCACGATCGCCGTCGGGCGCACCGAGCGGCGCAGCTCCAGCTCCAGGCGTGCCCGGTTGATGCGCCGGGTGCGGCGGCTGCGAACGGGGATCATGGGTGGTCGGGGTCCGGTGCCGTCCCGGGTGCGGGCCCGAGCGGGTTGTAGGTCAGCAAGGTCTTGGTGGCCTCCTGCAGCGTCTGGCACTCGAGGAGCTGGGCCTTGTCGGGGTTGCTCAGATAGATCGAGCAGGGCAGGTAGAGCGGGTTGTTGCCGACGGTCGCCGGGAAGCGGATGAAGTGCCCGTTCTGGTCCTGCTGGCCCGCCGCGCCGGCGCCGAGCCCGCCGAGTGTGGGCCCGATCATCTCGCTGACGGAGTGGCCGGTCCCCGGGTCCTTCTTTGCGAGGTACGGCAGGATCACGTCGTCGAGGCGATCGAGCGACGGAACGAGCTCGTCCAGCAGCGGTTTGCCGATCCGCGCCGCGCTCGCCAGCGACGTGACGGCCGGCCGCAGCGAGTGGAGCAGCGGCACCGCGCTGCGCGCCACGCGGTCGGCGTCGACGACCGTCGGCTGCAGCGCGGCCAGCGTGGGTCCGACCTCCGGCGCCGGCCGCTGGAGCTTGGCGACGACGATGTCGGCGAGCCCGAGCGTGCGATCGAGCTTGCCGAGCGTCACGTTCGCCTCCCGCTGGACTCCTGGTGCCTGGGCGATGGTGGAGCGCAGCTCCACCTGCCGTGCGGCGGTGGTCTGCAGGGTCGCGGCGGCGCCCTGGACGACGGTGCGCAGCTCGTCGGTCGGCGTGTCGAGCGCGCGGACGGCGGTCGCGGCGTTGCGCAGGACGTTCGGCAGGTCGTCGCCGGGGTCGGTCCCGCGCACCGCCCCCAGTCCCTTGGCGAGCGCCGGTGAGACGTCCGCGAGCGTCCGCAGCGCGGCGGCCGGGGGCTCCGGATCGCGCAGCGTCTTGGCGAGCTCGTGCGGCAGCGCCCGCAGCCCCTGCTTCGCCGGACCTTGGTCGATCGAGGTGATGTCCTCGAGCTCCTGCTGCCCACCGGTGCGGCTGACGGGGATCGGCCGGTCACCGAGCTCGCCGGCCCGCGGCGTGCCCGGGTCCATGCCCACGTAGAAGTTGGCGCCGAGCAGCAGCCGCCAGCGCGCGTCGGCGCGGGCGTCCTTGTAGATGCTGCCGACGGACGTCTTGACCTTCATCGTCACCGTCGCGCTGCGACCGCCGGCGGCGAGGTCGATCCGGTCGACCTTGCCGGCGTCCACGCCGCCGACGCGCACGAGGTCACCTGGATGCAGCTGCTGCGCGTTTGCGAACGTCGCGCGGACGGTCTGCGTCTCGCCGTCGCCGCCGAAGAGCACCCCGCGCAGGAGGCCGGTGAAGCTGAGCAGCATCAGGACGATCGCGGCGAGGACGACGAGCGCGCCCAGGCGGACGTCCCCGATCAGACGCGCCTTCATGGGACCCTCACGGTCGTCGCGCTGGCGTACGGCTTGGACAGGTACTTGCACGGCGCGGGGTAGCCGTCGCGGCGCACCAGGCCGGTGGGATCCGGGATGCGCAGCGCCTCACCGACGGCCGGCAGGATGACCTGCAGGCGGAACGCCATGGCGGGGCCGTTGGGACCCTCGCCGCCGCCCCCGCCGAAGCCGGTCATCGAGCGGAAGATCGTGGCGAAGTTGATGATGTCGCAGGCGTGCGGTGCGACCTTGGTCAGGACCGGCGAGGTCTCGTCGAGCAGGTCCTGCAGCCGCGGCAGGACGGGCTTGAGGGACCTCGTGATCTTCAGGACCGCAGGCACCGTCGGCTCGACCTCGTCCAGGAGGGACCCGGCGCGGTCGAGGGGCTCGTCGCTCGTGCGCAGCAGCTTGGTCGTGGCCCGCAGGGCGGCGGGCGCGTACGGCAGCGTGCGTTCGGCCGACTTCGCCACCGCCCGGGCGGCCGCCAGCAACGGCACTCCGGCCTGGAGACCGGTGTCGGCGACGGTCAGCGTCGACGGGGCCCGGTCGAGGAGCTCCTGCACGGCGGAGCGCTGGTCGACGAGCGGCGCCAGCGCGTCGGACGCGGGGCCGAAGAGCGCGGTGATCGCCCGGCGGTTCTCGTCCAGCGGCGTCATGCCCTGCGCGAGTGACGGAAGGAGGCGGCGCGGAGCGCCGGTGCGGGCCAGGACGGTGTCGGCCAAGAGCTTGAAGCGGGGCATCGCGTCGCGGGCGACGCGGATGGTGTCGTTGAGCTGCTGGCCGCGGCCGAGCAGCCCGGTGCCGAGGCCGCGCACCATCGTGCCGAGCGCACCCTGGGTCTCCTTGTCGAAGGTGTTGAGAGCCTCGGAGACGCCGAAGGACAGGCTGTCCGCCCCTCCGCGGATGGTGGCGCCGGAAGCAAGCGTCGCACGGCTGCGCCCGGGCTTGAGCTCGACGTAGCGGGCGCCGAGCAGCCCGTTGGCGCGGATGGCCACGGCGGTGTCGCGGGTCAGCCGCGTGTCCTTGTCCAACTGCAGCTTGACGCGGGCGTTCCCGCTGTCGTCGACGGTGGTGCCGAGGACCTGGCCCACCCGGACCCCGCCGATGCGCACCTGGTCGTGAAGGATCAGGTTGCCGGTCTGCGGCACCGAGACGTAGACCGCCTTGTAGGAGCGGCCGGGCACCCCGCTGTAGGACGTGACCGCGACGTAGACCACCGCGAGCAGCAGCGCGAGGACGCCAGACGCGCGCAGCAGCGTGCGGGTCGCCGAGGGGTTCTCGCTGCGGGGCTTGCGCGTGCGGGTCGGTCTGGCGCGCTGCTCAGGACCGCTCATGGCTTGAGGAGGAAGTCGAGGAGGGAGCCGATGTCGGCCTTCTTGCCCGGGGCCGTGAGGCCGGGGACCTGGATCGGGGCGAGGCCCGGGAGGTGGATCACCGGCAGCTCGAGCCGCGGGGGCGTCCGCTTCGCCGGCGCGTCCGGGACAGGAGCGGGCTTGGCGGACGGCGGCGCCTTCACGAGGTCCTTCAGCGGGTTGGCCTTGGCGGCGGGCTGGCGTGCTTTCGCCTTCGTGGCCTCCTGGGCGGCGATGACGCGGTCGATGAGGCTGGTCACGGTCTCGGCGGTGACCGACGGCTGGCCGCGGAACACGTGGGAGGCGCCGTCGCGGAACTGGATGGCCCGCGACCAGTTGTGGAGGATCGCGATGATGTTGTCCGAGCTCTTGTCGAGGATCGAGCTCACCGGGTCCAGGTCCTTCGCGAACGTCGCCAGCGAGGCTGCTGCCGGGGCGGCCCGGCGCAGGACGGGGGTGGCGCCGGCGGCGAGCGTCGTGAGGGCCGGCGCCACCCGGGTCGCCTTCTCGAGCGTGGGGTCAGCGGCCTTGCGGAACGGCTCGACCGCGGCGAGCGTCTGGTCCACCGCGGGGGCCGACTTCGTCAGCTCGCGCGCGGCGGCGCCGAGCGGCGCCGCCGTCTGCTGCAGCTCGCCGAGGAAGCGGTTGAGGGTCGTGAGCGTGCCGGGTGCGCGCGCGAGCGTGCCACGCAGCGCCTGCCGGCGTGACGCGAGCGTTGCGGCCGCCTCCCCCCCGGTGTCGATCAGCTTCGTCAGGCTCCCGCGGCGGGCGGTGACCGCGTTCACGAACCGGTCGCTGCGCTCGACGACGTTGGCGAGCGTGGTGTTGTCGTGGATGACCTCGTTCAGCAGCGTCGATGCCGCCGCGAGCGACGGCGGCGTGGTGTGGAGCAGGTCGTTGACGTCGACCTTGCGGCCGGCGAACGCGTTCCCGGCCTCGTTGAGCAGCACGGCCAGCCGCGTGCGGGTGGCGGGCGTCAGGACGTTGAGGACCTGATCGAGGTCGGTCGATTCGGTGATGCGGGAGGGCCCGATCGTGAAGCCCGAGGGGGCCGGGTCGTCCGGGTGGAGGCGGGTGACGAGATCCACGCGCTTGCGTCCGAGGAGGTTGACTGCGGAGATCGCGGCGGTGGCGTCACGGCTGATGGGCGCGTGGTCCTTGTCGATCCGGAGCTCGGCGATGACCCGATCCTCGGCGTCGAAGCTGAGCTTCACCTTGCCGACGTCCACGCCGCCGACGGCGACCGGCGATCCGTCGGTCAACCCGGCGGCGTTGTCCATCACCAGCCGCACGCGGTACCCGTCGCCGCCGGAGCCGGCGACGACCACGATCACGGCCACGACCGCGACCAGGCCGAGCAGGGCCGGCCCGAGATTCCGGGCCCTCATCGCCGGGCCTCCGGGTCCTTGAACGGATTGATGGCCTCGGGGCCGGCGCCGCACTCGGGGAGGAACCAGGGCTGGCCCGCGACGGCGCCGGGCGGGCGCGGGAAGCCGTAGCGCAGGCCCGGGAACGCCTTGAAGATCTCGCCGCTCGTGCTCTGGGTGACGTTGTACGGCGCCGGCAACATCACCTGGATGTTCGCGCGGATGTACTTGTCCTTCCCGTCGGTGGCCGACAGGAAGTCGCCCCAGGTGCTGGCGAACGCGACGATCTCGGGCGTGTACGGGCGGATGCAGTTCAGCTCGTGCGTCGCCTGCTGGCCGATCGACGTCAGCTGCGGCGCCCGCTCGGTCGCCGTCTCCAGCAGCGGGTTCAGGCTCGGCGTGGCGCCGCGAGCAGTTGCCAGCGTCTTCCGCGCGTCGGGCCCGACGACCGTCACGGTCTTCAGCAGCGAGTTCAGGGGCCCCGCGATCCGGCGCAACTGCCGGACGCCGGGCGCGAGCCGTCCGGTCAGCGTCCCGGCCGCCCGCAGCGTGCCGTCGGCGCGCGCGAGCGTGTTGCGCGTGCGCGTCAGCATCGGGGCGCCTCCGCTCAACGCCGCCTTCAGCGCCTTGGCCTCCGATGCGGTGGCGGTGAGCGTCGTCGCCGCACCCTGCACGAGGGCGCTGACACCGGGATCCGCGGTGCGGACCGCGTCGACCACGCGATCGGTCGACCGGACCGTCTGGTCGAGGGCATCCGTGTCCTGCACGAGGTCGGTGATCACCGCATGGCCCTGCTGCAGCGCCGGCGGGGCGGCGGTCAGCGCCCTGCGCAGGCTCGGGGCCGCGAGCTGGAAGGCGATGCCACCGCGGTCGAGCAGCACCCGCGCGTCGCGGCGCAGGTTGCCGTCGAAGGTCTTCAGCAGCTGGTCGAACTCGACGGGCAGCGTGACGTTCCGCGCAGCGAGCGTGCCGCGCTCCGGGATCGCGGCGCCACGGCGGCCGGGCGTCAGCGCGAAGTAGCGGTTGTTGTACGAGATCGTGCCGCCCCAGCGCAGCGCGACCTTTGCGTCCGTCCGCAGGGGCCAGAGGTCGTCGTCGTCGATCTGGATGCCGAGGCGCACCGCGCGGCCCCCGCGAACCGGCGCGACCGAGGAGATCTTCCCGATGCGCTGCCCTGCGGCACGCACCTCCTGCCCGGCGAGCACGTTCGTCGCGCTGGCGACGGTCACGAAGACCTCGTGCTTGGCCGCCCCGGAGGAGGCGGTGAGGAAGACGATCGCCACGATGGCGGCGAGCAGCACGGGAACGGCCAGGCGGGCGTGGCGGAGCAGTGGCATGCGGTCAGCCGCCGATCGGGATGCCGACGTCGGTGCCGTAGAACAGGACCCCGAAGAACGCGGCGATGAGGTGCACGAGGATCAGGTTCACCACGAGCGACCGGGCCGCTGCAGCGCCGACGGACGCCGGTCCGGAGGTCGCGCGGAAGCCGTAGAAGCAGGCGGTCATCGTCGTGAAGAGCGCGATGACGAACACCGCGATCGTCGCGTACAGCTGATCGGTGAGCGTCTGGACGTCCCAGTTGAGCGACAGGAACGCGTCGGACGAGATGCCCTTGAGGATCTGGGTCGAGATCAGCCAGCTGCCGCCCGTCGTGCCGAGGAGGCAGACGGCCGATGCGACCGGTGCGTAGAAGAGCGCGGCCATCAGGCGCGTGCCGACGATGTAGTGCATGGAGTCCAGGCCGGTGGACTCGAGCGCCTCGACCTCCTGCTGGACCTTCATCGAGCCGATCTCGGCGACGATGCCGGTGCAGACCTTCGACGTGAACGCGTACCCGAAGATCACCGGGGTCGCCAGGCGCGGATCGACGGCGCCGGTCACGACGCCGAGCGCGTCGGTCCCGCCGAGCGAGCGCAGGAAGAAGTAGCCGAAGCTCGCGACGCTCATCCCCAGGAAGATCGCCAGCGAGAACACGAACGGCGTGGTCCCCTTGGCCAGGATCGCGGCCTGGCGCATGAGCTCGGAGAAGTAGCGGAACGTCCCCGGCAGCGCGCGCAGGGCCCGGACGCTGAACCGCGCGAGCTCCCCGACCTCCTGCAGGCCGGTGAGGGACTGGCCCTCCTCCAGCTCGGGTGTGGGCCGGCGGACGGCCGTCGATGCGGTCTGGGTCGCCATCTCAGCCACGCAGGACCGACAGGTCGGGGAACAGGCTCAGGTACGCCAGGTTGAAGACGCTGTTGAACATCCACACGCCGAAGAAGGAGATGACGACGGCCTGGTTGACCGCCAGGCCCACCCCTTCGGCGCCGCCTTTGACGCGGAGCCCCTTGGTGCAGCAGACGACGCCGATGAAGAAGCCGATCAGCGCGTGCTTGACGATCTGCGCGATCACGTCGCCGGCCAGGATGTTCTGCTTGACGCTGTCGACGAACACCGCCATCGGGATGTGGTAGACCGATGGCACCAGCAGGAAGTCGGTGACCATGATCGCCAGCACCGCGATGCCGCCGAGCACCACCGCCGAGAAGGTGAAGGCCATGACGCGGGGCACGACGAGCTTGCGGATCACCGGCACGCCGAGGACGGACAGCGCCTCGAGCTCCTCGCGGATCTTGCGCGCCCCGAGGTCGGCGGTGACCGCGCTCCCGGCGACGCCGGCGAAGACCATCATCGTGATCCAGGTGGCGACCTCGCGGAAGCTGCCGACGAAGATCCCGCCCGCCTGCCGGTCGGGGGCGCCGAGCGCCTGGATCACGCGCCCGAGGATGAACACGCCGTTGGCGGCGATGAAGACCGACACGCAGACGACCAGCGGCGTCAGGCAGCGGCGGAAGATCGTCGCGGTCTCCTCGATGGCGTCGGGCAGCCAGCGCAGCGAGGTCAGCGCGATCCGCAGCGTCTGGAACGCCACGGTCCACATGCCTGCCGCCGACTCGATCTTCTCCCATGTCGCGCTGGACGTGACGCGGGTCGCGAGCGAATCTCGCCGCACGGGGCGCGGCATGCGGCGGCCCGCCGCAGGCGGCAGCTCCGTGCGCTGTTCGGCGTGATCGAGCACGCCTAGACCTCTCCCGTACCCCTCATCCGGCCAGACCGTACATACATTGCGTCCAGAATGTCAAAAGCCCCTTGTTAGTGCGATGATACGTCGAAGAAACGTCATCCATACATGACGTATGGTTACCCCGTATCATCGTTGACAGACGCCGGATCATGCGAGAGGTTCCTGATATGACGACCATCTCCGAGCAACCGCGGGGCACCGTCCCTCCTCCCGATGGACACCTCGAGACGGCGATAGCCCGCGCGCTGGCGCTCGAGCTACCGGCCGTCGTGCGGCTGGGCTACGCCGACGTGGTCGTCGCCTTCGAGATCATCGACGTCCCAGAGCAGAGCTTCGTGCTGGATCTGACGACCGCACCCGCGCGGCTCACGGACGATCGCGCGGCCGCCGAGGTGACCATCCAGCTGAGCGCGTCGCAGGCGGTGGCGTTCGTTGCCGGCAGGCTGCCGCTCACCGACGCGTTGCTGACCGGGGCCGTCGCCTCGGAGGGACCGGTGCGGACCTATCTCGAGGTCGACCCGATCCTCCGCTATCTGCTGCAGCGCGTCGCCTGTTCGACCACGATCGAGACCGCGCCCGCGACTCCCCCGGCTCGGATCTCGGGAGCGCCGACCCCGACGGCGGAGCTCCTGGCGATCGAGACTCGTGACCTCCACAAGAGCTTCGGCCGCCAGACGATCCTCGACGGCCTGAACCTCAGCATCCCCGAGGGCATGGTCTCGGTGGTCCTCGGGCCGTCTGGCACCGGGAAGAGCGTGCTGCTGCAGCACATCATCGGCCTCATGCGCCCTGACTCCGGCGACGTCATCGTGCGCGGGCGCTCCCTCGGCGCGATGAGCAAGTCCGAGCTCCTGGACATGCGCCCCGACATCGGCGTCATGTTCCAGGACGGCGCCCTCTTCAGCGCGATGAACGTCTACGACAACGTCGCCTTCCCGCTGCGCCAGCACACAGACCTCACCGAGCCCGAGATCGAGGAGATCGTCATGGACCGTCTCGAGGCCGTGGGCCTTGCCGCCTCACGCGACAACCTGCCGCCACAGCTCTCGGGTGGCATGCGCAAGCGCGCCGGCCTCGCCCGCGCCCTCGTCCTGGATCCCAAGATCGTGCTGTGCGACGAGCCGGACTCGGGCCTTGACCCGGTCCGCACCGCCCTGCTGGCCGACCTGCTCGCCGAGGAGCACGCGGAGACCGGGGGGACCATGCTCGTCGTGACGCACAACATCGCCCTGGCCAAGCGCGTGGCCGAGCACATGTCCGTGCTCTGGCAGGGCCGCGTCGTCCAATCCGGAACCACGGAATCCGTGCTCGCATCCGAGAACCAGTTCGTGCAGCAGTTCCTGGCCGGCGCCTCGGCCGGGCCGCTCAGCATGGACGCCTGAGCGCGGGAACGCCGTCAGCCGGCCAGGCCGGCGCGCTGGTCTGGGAACGTCCCGTAGATGGTCCCGGTCCACATCGCGAGGATCGCGTCGAAGATGCCGCCTTCGCTGGGCAGGCCATCGTCGACACGCAGGCCGGCGATGTACGCGCACTGCGCGGTCGCCCACACGAGCATGGACGCGAGCTGGCGACCATCGATCCCCTTCGGGATCAGGCCCGCCTCGCGCTCCTTCTCGATCTCGGTGCCGATGGCCTGGCCGAAGCCCTCGATCACACCGAGCCACATCATCCGCAGTTCGGGGATCAAATGCCAGTTCTCGCTGACGGCCCGCAGAACGCCGCGATGCTCGATCCAGAGGCGAAAGCCCCCGCGCAGCGCCTCGGCCAACGAGACCGTGGGCACGCCGTTGAGATCACGATCGAGATACGGACGCATCACCACGAACATCTCCTCCATGACGGAAGCCGCGAGCGCCGTCACGACCGCGTTCTTGCCGCTGAAGTAGAAATAGAACTTCGCGCGGGAGATGCGGGCTTCGGCCAGGATCTTCTCCACGCTGACCTCGGCGAGCGACTCTTTCACCAGCAGCCGCTCGACCGCCTCGAGGATCGCCGCCTCCTGCTCGCTGGTCCCGTCGTGATCACGCCTCCGATCACCACCCCGCACCGCGGCGACCAACTTGCCGAAATGATCGGCTACGTCATCAGCAGGAAGGTTCGGTGAGTGTTCAGACACGGTGAATGGATACTACCGCCGGACGTGAGGTATCCCAGCACTCGGGCAGCTCACCCGGGAGGCACCGCGATCAGCGGCGGCTCGCGGCGAACGCCCTCGCTCGGTCTGCGGTGCTGACATGGCCGTTGTCGCCGGCGTTCGTGGACACCGCCCCGCTGGCAGGGCCGGGCGCGTCCGCGGCGCCCTTGAGCGACTTCAGCACCACCTTCGCGGCCAGCTGTCCGGGCACGCCGCAGATGCCGGCGCTGGGATGGGTGCCGCCACCGCTGATGAAGAGGCCCTCGATCGGCGTCTTGTAGCCGGCGAGGCCAGCGGTGGGGCGCAGCGGCCCGAAGCGCGTTGCGGTCGGGTCGACGTGGTAGACGTTGCCGTCGGGGGAGCGGAAGCGTTCCTCGAACTTCGGCGGCGTCATCACCTGACGGGCGATCGTCAGCGTGTCGAATCCGTCGATGAACTTCGACGCGTGGGCGATCGCGCGGTCGGCGGTCGCCTCGGCCTGGTCCTCCCACGGGACGTGCGGATGCGCGGGGGCGATGCCGGTCCAGAACCAGAAGGTGTCCTGCCCGTCGGGCGCCTGGGTCGGGTCGGCGGCGGTCGGGATGACCGCCACGCCCGCCAGCGGGTCAGGCATCTCCCCGCGAGCGCAGGCGGCCCATGCGTTCACGTGGTCCTCGAACGTCCCGTAGACGAGTCCGGGGACGCGCAGGTCGACGTCGTCCGTGCGCTGGGCCTGATGCTGCGTGAGCTGCAGGCGGCCGCTCAGCGCGACGTCGACCTTGAAGGAGGCGCCGTTCGTCGAGTCGGTCGGGATGTACTTCACGCGCTCGGCCATCGCCTCGGGCAGCGCGCCGTCCGGCAGCATGTCCGTCAGCGCGACCTTCACGTTGTTGGTCGTGATCACGGCCCGAGCCCGGAGCTCCTCGCCGCCTTCGAGCCGGATGCCGGTCGCACGGCCACCGGTGACGAGGACCTCGTCCACGACGGCGTCGAAGCGGACCTTCCCGCCCGCGGCCGCGAAGCACCGGCCGAGAGCATCGGTGATCGCGCCGGTGCCGCCCACGAAGCGCGCAACGCCGCTGTGGTGGTGCAGGCCGAAGAACATCAGCGCCCAGCCGGTGCCGTCCTCGGACATCGGGACGAAGCACGGCAGCGCCGCGAGGGGCGCCTTGACGAGCGGGTGCGTGAAGTGCTCGTCGATCGCCTCGGCGTGCGAGGCGGCCAGGTACCGGGCGAGCGGCCCCAGGCGCTTGGGACGCAGCGCCGCCTTCAGGACGCCGGTGAGGCTCCCACCCGCGAGCGGACGGACCGGGTTGGTGTTCATGTACGGGATGACGATGCGCGCGACGGCGTCCATCGCGTTGGCCAGCTCGAGGAATGCACGTGCGTCGCTGGAAGAGAACTGACGGATCTCGTCCGCGGTGCGTTCAGCGTCCTTGTAGATGCACAGCGACGCGCCGTCCGCCCCCAGGGCCGCGTAGATCGGATCGAGGGCGACCTCACGCAGTCCGAACTTCGTCGCGAGCTCGAGCTCCTCGATGATCTTCGTGTTGCGGATCAGCGAGGCATCCATCGCTCCCTCGTTGATGCGGTGGTCGGGGGCGGCCGCGATGACGGGGTTGGTGGAGGTCATGCCGCCGACCTTGTCGGTCGCCTCCACGACGAGCACCGACAGGCCCGCCTTCGCCAGATAGCTGCCGGCGGTCAGGCCGTTGTGACCGGCTCCGACGATGATCACGTCCGCGTGGTTCTGGCTCACAGCTTCCCCTTCTCCGGTGATGACGCTGTCGACGACCATACACGGCATACGTACTTCACGTATTGACGACCGTTCTTGCACGCCCATCGCACCCCAGCCCCGGCCGGGGGATCATGTCGAGAACGCACCATGCGTAACGACGCATGACGCCGCCTCCCTCACGACGAGTCGAAGTCCAACCCGCCGGCGAGCCTCCGGCCGGCTTGGAGCTCAGCGCCAGCTTCGGCCCAAGCCGGCTGAACTCAGCGCGCGTACCTGATAATGCATAATATATCCGTGTCCATCGCACGCGACCAGGGGCTCTTCGACGAATGAAGTTCGGAATCGGCATCTTCTCCAGCGACGACGGGGTCTTCCCCGGCGACCTCGGCCGCATGGTCGAAGACCGCGGGTTCGAGTCGCTGTGGTTCTCGGAGCACACGCACATCCCGGTGCGCCGCGAGACGCCGTACCCGGGCGGCGGCGACCTCCCGCCGTTCTACCGAGGAATACACGACCCGCTCATCTCGCTGGCGGCGGCCGGCGCCAGCACCGACCGCCTGCGGCTCGGCACCGGCGTGTGCCTGGTGGCCCAGAGAGATCCGATCGTCACCGCCAAGGCGACGGCGACGCTGGACCTGATCACTCACGGCCGGCTCCTGTTCGGCGTCGGCGCAGGCTGGAATCGCGAGGAGATGCGCAACCATGGCACCGACCCGCAGACGCGTGGCGCTCTGCTCGACGAGCGCCTCCAGGCCATCAAGGCCATGTGGACGCAGGAGGAATCCGAGTTCCACGGTCGCTTCGTCGACTTCGATCCGATCTGGTCCTGGCCCAAGCCGGAGCAGAAGCCACACCCTCCGATCCTCGTCGGGGGCAACAGCGATCGATGTCTCGACCGGGTGGTCGCCCATGGCGACGAATGGATGCCTCACCGCACGCCGGTCGGGCAACTGCGCGAGCGCATCGCCGAGCTCCATCGGCGCGCCGACATCGCCGGGCGGCCTCCGCTCCCGGTCACGGTGTACGGCGGACCGACCGACGCGGCCCAGGTCGAGGAGCTCGCATGCGCGGGGGTCCACCGTGTGGTCTGGGTGCGGCTGAACGGTCGAGCCGACGTGATCGAGCCGAGTCTCGACGAGTACGCGCGCCTGGCTGCGAGCTTCGGAGCAAGCCTGGGCGCGTGACCCCGGCCAGCGCCATGACGTTAGATGACGTCGCTGATCTGCGCGAGGCTTCGTCGGAGGTGCTTGGTCATCGCCTTGTGCGCCTTGCCCGGTGCACGCCCCTTCAGCGCGGCGACGATATCGCGGTGCTCCTGTACGACGTCGTCGATGTACTCCGGCGGCGCCTTGGTCACGAGGAGTTGGACGTAGGCGTCGGCGGAGCGGCGCAGCCGTTCGATGATGTCCAGCAGCTGAGGCCGCGCGGCGGCGCGGCAGATCGCCATGTGGAACTGGCGATTGAGGTCGGTGCCGAGCCGCAGGTCGGTGGA
>JAOPZJ010000135.1 GCA_025964155.1 Solirubrobacterales bacterium | reverse complement strand
GGCCGCGGCGCCGAGCGCGCAGCGGCCGTCGAGCTGACCCAGGCGATGGGCGTCGTCGCGCCCTCGCTGAACGCGGCCGCCGGATCGCTCAGCGGCGGCAACCAGCAGAAGGTCGTCATCGCGAAGTGGATGCGCATGGCGCCGCGCCTGCTGCTGCTGGACGAGCCGACGCGCGGCGTCGACGTCGCGTCCAAGCTCGAGATCTACGACCTGCTGCGCGCCGCTCGCGGGCGCGGCGTGGCGATGCTGCTGAGCTCCTCCGAGATCCCTGAGCTGCTCGCCGTCTGCGACCGCATCGCCGTCATGGCGCGCGGCCGGATCCGGGCGGTCCTGCCCGCAGCGACCACGAGCGAGGCCGAGATCATCGCGTACGCCTCGGCGATCGAATGAGAAAGGCCTCCATGATCGATCCGACCCCGACGCTGGCGCTGCCGGACGGCGCGCCGCCGGCGAGCCCGTCGCCGTCTCCCGGCCCGGCGCGCAGCCGGCTCGCCCGCCTTGGCAGCCGCAGCGCCGACATCCGCTACCTCGGCGTCGCCGGCGTGCTCGTCGTGATGTGCGTCGTCTTCGCGATCCTGCGCAGCGACTTCACCTCGCACGCGAACCTCGTCAACCTGCTGAGCAGCACGTCGATCCTCGCGCTCGTCGCGCTCGGCCTGACGTTCGTGATGATCGCCGGGCAGTTCGACCTCTCGGTCGGCGCGACGCTCGCGCTGTGCGGGTTCGTCTACGCGTGGTTCTTCAACGACCTGCACGTCGGGGCGCCGCTCAGCCTCGTCTTCACCATCCTGGCCGGCGGGCTGCTCGGTGGCATCGTGAACGGCTTCCTCGTCGGGCGGCTGAAGATGTCGTTCCTCGTCGTGACGCTCGGCATGCTCGTCCTCGAGCAGGGGCTCGTGCAGCTCGTGTCGACCGGGCAGACGAAGGAGGTCACCTCGACGTTCATGGACGGCCTGGCGTTCAACGCGGTGGCCGGTGTCCCGGTCGTCATGATCGTCGTCGTGGCCGCCTACGCGATCGCGACCTACTTCCTGCGCTACTCGTTCTTCGGACGGGACGTCTACGCCGTCGGCGGCAACCCGCTCGCCGCGCAGCTGTCCGGGATCAGCGTCGTCCGCACCGTTGTGCTGGTCTTCGCCATCGCGGGGGCCGGGGCGGCGTTCGGCGGCGTCGTCCAGGTGGCCCGCATCGGCGCCGCGAGCCCGTCGGTCGGCGGGACGATCGTGTTCGACGCGACGGCGGCCGTGCTCCTCGGGGGCGCGGCACTGTCCGGCGGCGTCGGCTCGATGGGCGGGACGGCGATCGGCGTCCTGTTCCTCGGCGTCCTCCAGAATGGCCTGACGCTGACCGGGATCCCGGGCTACTGGCAGCAGATCGCGACCGGGACGATCGTCATCGGCTCGGTGCTCATCAACCAGCGGACGGCGACGAACGAGGTGACGTAGATGACGGACGAGGCGTGGGGCTGGGAGGAGGCGCGCTGGCGCGACGTGGTCGGGCGGGTGCGCGCCGGCCGGCCGCTGCGGCCCGACCGTTGGAAGGACGGCGCCCGCTGCGCCGTCGCGCTGTCCTTCGACGCCGACCACGAGACGAGCGAGCTCCGTGGCGGTGGCACGTCCGTCGGCCGCCTGGCCTGGGGCGAGTTCGGCGCCCGCGTGGGCGTCCCGAAGATCCTCCGGGTCCTGGCGGAGCGCGAGATCCCGGCGACGTTCTTCGTCCCCGCGGTCGCGGCGCTGCTCCATCCCGCGCAGCAGCTCGAGGTGATCGCGGCCGGCCACGAGATCGGGCTGCACGGCTGGATCCACGAGCTGAACTCCGGCCTGGAGTACGAGGTCGAGCGCGACCTGCTGCAGCGCTCGGCGGAAACGCTGGAGCAGCTGGTGGGCGTGCGGCCCGTCGGCCTGCGGACGCCGTCGTGGGACTTCAGCCCGCACACCCTGCGGATCGAGCAGGAGCTCGGCCTCGAGTACGACTCCTCGCTGATGGCGGACGAGGACTGCTACGAGCTGCTGGCCGACGGCGAGCCCACCGGGATCGTCGAGCTGCCGGTCGAGTGGATCCGCGATGACGCCGTGTATCTGGCCATGGATCGCTTCGGCGGGATCCGTCCGCACACCCCGCCGCACGAGGTCCTTGCGATCTTCGCCTGCGAGTTCGATCGCGCCTACGCCGACGGCGGCGTCTTCCAGCTGACGTTGCATCCGCACGTGATCGCGTACCGCTCGCGGATCGGCATCCTCGAGGACCTGATCGACCACATCCGCGGCCACGACGACGTCTGGTTCGCGACCCACCGCGACGTCGCCGCCTGGGCGCGCCGGCACGCAGCATGACGCTGCTGGACGACGCGGTCGCGGCAGCACCGGACCTGCTGGCCGGGCTCGTCGGCTTCCCGTCGGTGAGCACGAGCACCAACCTGCCGCTGCTGGACTGGGTCGAGGAGCAGGTGGCCGGCCACGCGACCCGCACGCGCCGCTTCCCGAACGCGGAGGGGGACAAGGCCAACCTGCTCGTGTCGTTCGGGCCGGACGAGCCCGGCGGCCTGGTCTGGTCCGGGCACACCGACGTCGTCCCGGTCGACGGCCAGGCGTGGACCGGCGACCCGTTCACGCTGCGGGGCGCCGAGGGGCGGCTGATCGGGCGCGGCGCGACGGACATGAAGGGCTTCCTCGCCTGCTGCCTGGCGCTCGCGCCGTGGCTGGCGGCCGCGTCGCTGCGTCGGCCGGTGCGCTTCGCGTTCTCCTACGACGAGGAGCTCGGCTGCAAGGGCGTGCAGTCGATGGTCGACGGGCTCGCCGCCGCGGGTGACGCGCCGGCCCTGGCCGTCATCGGCGAGCCGTCCAAGCTGCAGGTGGTGGACATGCACAAGGGCGGGCTGATCGGGTGGGCGCGCCTCACCGGGACGTCCGGCCACTCCTCGCAGCCGGACCGCTACGTGAACGCCGTGATGGCGGCCGGCGAGTTCATCGCGTTCGTAAACCGGCTGCGGGCGGAGCTGCGCGACGGCCCGCAGCACCCGCCGCTGGACCCGCCCTACAGCACGATCCAGGTCAACCAGATCCACGGCGGGACGGCCGGCAACATCGTCCCGGAGGCGTGCGACCTCTTCTGGGAGATGCGCTGCGTGCCCGGCGTCTCCACGCGCGACGTGCTGGCACGCATGCAGGCGTTCGTGGACGAGGCCCTGCTGCCCGGCATGCGCGCGGTCGACGCGCGCGCCGGCATCGAGCTCGACGTCGTCGCCGCGATCCCGGCGCTCGCGCCGAACGCCGACCCTGCGATCGAGCGCGACCTCATGGCCCACCTCGGTCAGGCCACGCCGGGTGCGAAGCCCAGTGGGACCGAGGCCGGGGTCTTCCAGGAGGCGGGCATCCCGGCGATCGTCTTCGGCCCGGGGGAGACCGCCCAGTCCCATCAGCCGGACGAGTTCATCGCGCAGGACCAGCTGGCCCGCTGCGTCCCGATCCTCGCCTGGCTCGCGGGCCGCTGCTGCACCGCGTAGCCGCTGCCGCCTGACGCCCAGCCGGCGGCGGGCTAAGCGCGCCGGCGGCGTGTTCCAGCCGCCGGCCCGTTCAGCCCGCGGCCGCGGCGGCGCTCAGCTGGTCAGCTGCGTCCGGACAGGCGTGCGTGCCGGGGTCCAGCGCTGGTGCTGGGGCTCGGCGACCGTCTCCTCGAAGGAGCGCGGCGGCGACTTCTTGGCGTCGAGGCTGCCGTCGTTGGGCCTACGGCGGCCGGCGCGGTACTGGACAACCCACGGGTCGCCGACGTACTCCTGCTCGGCTGCGGCGTGGTGCGTCCAGAACGGGTCGTACAGGTGCGGGCGGCCGAGGGCGCACAGGTCGGCGCGGCCGGCGAGGATCGTCGTGTTCACGTCCTCGTGGCTGCTGAGGGCGCCCACGGCGATCGTCGGGATCCCCGCCTCGTTGCGGATCCGGTCGGCGAATGGCGTCTGGTAGCTGCGACCGAACGCGGGCTGCTGGTCGGGGGCGACCTGGCCCGTGGAGACGTCGACGACATCGCAGCCGTGATCGCGGAGCATCCCGGCGAACGCGACGGCGTCGTCACCGTCGAAGCCATCCGGCATCCAGTCGGTGGCCGAGATCCGCACCGAGATCGGCCGGCCCTCCGGCCACACGGCGCGGCAGGCGTCGAAGACCTCGAGCGGGAAGCGCGCCCGGTTCTCGAGCGAGCCGCCGTACTCGTCGGTGCGCAGGTTCGTCACCGGCGAGATGAACGAGGAGAGCAGGTAGCCGTGGGCCATGTGGATCTCGAGCAGGTCGAAGCCCGCCGTGGCCGCGCGCCGCGTCGTGGCGACGAACTGCTCTCGCACCATGTCCATGTCCTCGCGTGTCATCTCACGCGGGACCTGGCTGTCGGAGAAGTAGGGCAGGGGGGACGGGGCGAGCAGGGGCCAGGCGCCCTCGTTCAGCGGCCGGTCCATGCCGTCCCACATGAGCTTCGTGGCGCCCTTGCGGCCGCTGTGGCCGATCTGGGCGCCGATGCGCGCGTTGCCGTGCTCGTGCACGAAGTCCACGATGCGCCGCCAGCCGGGGACGTGGTCCTCGCGGTAGAGGCCGCCGCAGCCCAGGGTGATGCGTCCCTCGGGGGCGACGCAGATCATCTCGGTCATCACGAGTCCGGCGCCGCCCATGCCACGGGCGCCGAGGTGCACGAGGTGGAAGTCGCCGACAGCGCCGTCGATGGCGCTGTACATGTCCATCGGGGAGACCACGACGCGGTTGGGCAGCTCGACGTCGCGCAGCTGCAGGGGGAAGAACATGGGTGGGCGGGCTGCGGCCGAGCTGTCCTCGAGCGTGCGCTGCGCGAAGTCGCGGTCGATGAGATCCATGAAGCCCTCGTCGCGCAGGCGCAGGTTCTGGTAACTGATCCGCCGGCTGCGTGTGAGCAGGTTGAACGCGAACTCGTCCGGCCCCTGGCCGACGTACCGCGCGATGTCCTCGAACCACTCCAGGCTCGCCTGCGCGGCGCGCTGCGTGCTCTCGACGACGGGCCGGCGCTCCTCCTCGTAGGCCTGGAGCACCGCCCCGACCTCCTCGCGCCCGTGACGCTCCTTGAACGCCCACGCCAGGGCGATCGCGTCCTCCATCGCCAGCTTCGTGCCCGAGCCGATGGAGAAGTGGGCCGTATGGGCGGCGTCGCCGAGGAGCACGACGTTGCCGTCGTGCCAGTGGCCGTTGCGTACCGTCTGGAAGTTCAGCCACTTGGAGTTGTTCGCGACGAGCTGATGCTCGCCGAGGATGTCGGCGAACAGCGTGCGGCAGAACGCGATGCTCTCCTCGTCGCTCTCGCCCGGCTTGAGCGAGAGCGCGTCGTTGCGGTCCAGGCCGGCGCGGCGCCAGGTCTCCTCGTCTGTCTCGACGATGAAGGTGCTCATCGTGTCGTCATACGGGTAGCCGTGGATCTGGAAGACCCCGAACTCGGTCTCGACGATGTGGAAGGTGAAGGCCTCGAAGACCAGGTCGGTCCCGAGCCACATGAACTTGCTGTGGCGGCGGTCGATGCGCGGCAGGAAGGCGTCCTCACGCGCGGTGCGGATCTGGCTGTTGACGCCGTCGGCCGCGATCACCAGGTCGTGCGTCACGGCGAGCTCGTCCAGCGGCGGCATCTCCGTGAGGAAGTGCAGGTGCGCGCCGAGGTCCTTGGCGCGCTCCTGCAGGATGTTCAGCAGCCGCTGCCGGCTCAGCGCCGAGAACCCGTGGCCGCCCGAACACCGGCTCGTGCCGCGGTAGTGGATGTCGATGTCCGCCCAGCGGGCGAACTCGCTCGCGATCTGGGTGTATGTGACGGGGTCAGCCGCCTCGAAGGCGCTGAGCGTCTCGTCGGAGAACACGACGCCGAAGCCGAACGTGTCGTCCGGGGCGTTGCGCTCCCAGACAGTGACCTCGCGCGCCGGATCGAGCGCCTTCGCGAGCGCGGCGAAGTAGAGCCCACCCGGACCCCCGCCGACGACCGCGATGCGCATGTCAGCCGCCCTGCCCGCGCAGGGCGAAGCGCTGCAGCTTGCCGGTCGCGGTCTTCGGCAGCGCATCGACGAAGTGCACGACGCGTTGGTACTTGTACGGCGCGATCTGCGCCTTGACGAACTCCTGCAGCGCCTTCGCAGTGGCGTCGGTCCGGTCGATGTCCGGCCCGACCACGACGTACGCCGTGACGACCATCCCGCGGTCCTCGTCCGGCAGACCGACGACGGCGCACTCCTCGACCGACGGGTGGCGCAGCAGCGCCCCCTCGACCTCCGGCCCGGCGATGTTGTAGCCGGACGAGATGATCATGTCGTCGGAGCGGGCCTGGTACCAGAAGTAGCCATCCGCATCGCGGCTGTAGGTGTCGCCGGTGATGTTCCAGCCGTCCTGCACGTAGACCCGCTGCCGCTCGTCGGCGAGGTAACGGCAGCCGGTGGGGCCCTTCACGGCAAGCCGGCCGGGCTCTCCGTCGGGTGCCTCGTTGCCGGCCTCGTCGAGCACGCGCGCCTGGTAGCCGGGAACGGCCCGGCCGGTCGCGCCGGGCCGGATGTCGTCGTCCGCGGCGCTGATGAAGACGTGCAGCATCTCGGTCGCACCGATGCCGTCGATGATGCGCAGCCCTGTCGCGTCGTTGAACGCCTGCCAGGTCGCTTCCGGCAGCGCCTCGCCGGCGGACACGCATCGCCGCAGCGAGCTCAGGTCGTAGTCACCGATCGTGCGCAACGCTGCGCGGTAACCGGTGGGCGCGGTGAACAGCACCGACACCCGGTGCTTCCCGACCGCGTCGAAGAGCTC
>JAOPZJ010000065.1 GCA_025964155.1 Solirubrobacterales bacterium | reverse complement strand
GAGCTCACGATCGAGTAGATGGCAAGCGCGACGAGCACGCCGCGGTGCGGCCGCGACCACGTGATCGCGCAATAGCCGAGCAGGTACGTGCAGCAGAAGACGCTCAGGGCGACCCCGGCGCGCACGTTGCGGAGCCGGACGTCGACCCCGGCGGGGTCTGCAGGCTGGGATACCATGTCCGCGTTAATCGGCCGCGCGAGCGGATTCTGGACCCCCAGGCACGCGGGTCATTCGTCGCTACACTGAGTAAAGCGATGAAGACCGAAATTCACCCCGAATACGTCGAGGCCCACGTGCGCTGCACGTGCGGCAACGAGTTCACAACGCGGTCGACGCAGCCGGAGATCCACGTCGAGATCTGCTCGAACTGCCACCCGTTCTACACGGGGCGCCAGAAGCTCGTCGACACCGGCGGTCGCGTCGACCGCTTCCGTCGCCGCGCCGCCAAGCGCGCGGCCGGCGAGTCGGCCTAGCGCAGCAGCGCGTGGCCGTCGACGAGGGGACGACCGCGGAAGCGGTCGACACCGACGCCGGCGGCCATCTCGTCGCGCAGCGCGACGCTCCGGTCGGTGGTCAGGCGGTCCTCGAAGGCGTGATGATGCGAGGCGTGTCGGCCTGGGCCGTCGCCGTGCGCGTGCCGTCCGAGGCACAGCTGGCCGCCGTTGCCCGCGGTGAGAAGCCCGACCCGGACGAGGCGGCGCTCGGCGACGTCGAGGTGCACACGCACCCGCTGACCTCCGTGCTGGCCAAGCGCAAGGTGCTGCGCCTGCCGGTCATCCGCGGCGTCGTCGCACTCGGCGAGTCCCTCGGCATCGGCTTCAAGGCGCTCAGCATCAGCGTGAACGCGCAGCTGGGGGAGGCCGAGGAGGAGATCTCCGGACCGATGTGGATCGGGACGGTCTTCCTGGCCCTCCTCATGTCCGTCGGGCTGTTCTTCGTCATCCCCGTCGGGCTGACGTCGCTCGTCAAGGATCAGCTGGGCTCGGCGTTCCTGTTCTGGCTCGTGGAGGGCATGCTGCGCACGGCGATCTTCCTCGGCTACCTCGTGCTCGTCTCGCGCCTGCGGGACCTGCGCCGGCTGTTCGAGTACCACGGCGCGGAGCACAAGACGATCTCCTGCTACGAGGCGGGGCTGGAGCTGACGCCGGAGAACGCGCAGCGCTTCAGCCGCCTGCATCCCCGCTGCGGCACGAGCTTCCTGCTCATCGTGATGATCGTGTCGATCTTCGCGTTCGCGCCGATCGGCCTGCCGGCCTGGTACCTGCTCGTCGCCACGCGGATCCTTGGCGTGCCGCTCATCGCCGGGCTGAGCTTCGAGATCATCAAGCTCACCGGCAAGCATCGACGCACGGCCTGGGCCAAGGCGATCATGTGGCCGGGCATGCAGCTGCAGAAGCTCACGACCCGCGAGCCCGACCTTGATCAGCTCGCCGTCGCCATCGCGGCGATGGACGCGGTCCTGGCGACGCAGTCCGCTGACGCGACGGCCGAGGACCTTGTGGGCGTCGAAGTCGTCGCCTGAGCGGCGAAGAACGCTTCTAGGAGCCCGCCGCCCGCAGGCCCGCCGCCAGCGCGCGGACCGTCCAGTCGAACGACGCCTCCGGGTCCAGCGCCATCGCGTATCCGCCGGCGAGCTCGAGGCTGACGAAGCCGTGGACGGCCGAGCGGACTGCCCGAGCGCCGTGGATTGCCTCCTCGCCGGTGAGCCCATAGCCCCGCAGCACCGCCAGGAGGACGTCGACGACCGCCGCGCCACCGGCGAGGAAGTGCTCGTCCTTGACCCCGACGATCCGCCCAGTGGCGGCGTAGGCGCCCGGGTGGCGGAGCGCGTACGCCCGTTGCGTTCGGGCGATCGCCAGCAGCGCGTCGTCATGCGCCAGGCCCGCGGCGGCGATCGACATGGCGGCGGCCAGCTCGAGCAGTGCCGCGGCGCCGATGGCCTGGCGCAACGCGTCCACGCTCCCGACATGGTTGTAGAGCGACGGCGGCCGCACCCCCAGATCCGCGGCGACGGCGGCGACCGTCACCGCGTCCAGGCCGCGGGCGTCCGCGATCCGCGTGGCCGCCTCGACGACGAGGTCGTGCGTCAGGCCCCGGCGAGCCATCTAGATGGTTGGTTGCACGAGGCGGCCCGCGGATCGATCGCCTAGGCGCCGCGGGCGATCGCGGCGTCCATGGCGCTCCCCGGGTCCTCGACGACGGCGCCGTGGCCCGGCGCCAGCCGCTGCGGGGTCAGTGCCCGTAGGACGTTGGCGCTCGCCAGCGCGGTGGGCTTGTGCCAGGTCGCCATGCCGGGGAGCGGGAAGCGCCAGCCGGGCCGGGCGGTGGTGTGCACGCCGCCGATCGTGTGGAAGGCGTCGCCGCAGTACAGCGTCCCATCGCGCTCGTCAAAGAAGGCCACGTGACCCGGGGTGTGCCCCGGTGAGGCCACGACGCGGAGGGAGCCGACCGCGTCCCCGTCGCTCAGCAGTCGGGTCGGCGTCGTGCTGACGCCCGGGACCCCGCCGCGCACCTTCGCGTCCGCGGGCTCGCCTTCCTGCGGGGTCTTGTCCTTGACGAGGAGCCGGGCATCGCGTGCGCTGATGAGGATCTCGGCGTCCGGGAGCCGCTGATGCAGGGCGTCGAGGCTCCCGATGTGATCGCTGTGGCCGTGTGTCAGCGCCACGCGGGTGATCGCGGCGCCGGCCCGATCGGCGGCGGCGAGGATCGCCTTCGCGCTGCCGCCGACTGCGGTGTCGATGAGCGTCAGGCCGTCGTCCTCACGGACGAGGAAGGCGTTGACCAGACCGAGGCGGGTGATCCGGAGGACGGGGGAGGACATGGCGTGCGGCCTTTCGATGTGCGGAGACGATGGTTCGTTGTCCATAAGCTACGGCTCGTAGTTTGGGGGGTCAAGGGCCGGTTCGCCGCCCCTCACCGGCGTATGGCCGGGCGGTAGGCTCAGTCATCGCATGATCGAGTCCCTCGTCGAACAGATCGAAGCCCGCTTCGCCGAACTCCAGGACCTCATCGTCGACCCCGACGTCGTCTCCGACCGCAAGCGCAACGCCGAGGTCGGGCGTGAGTACCGCCGCCTGGAGCCGGCCGCCGCCCTCGGCGCCGACTGGCGTCGTGCCGTCGACGATGCCGCCGGCGCGGAGGAGCTGCTGGCCGAGGGCGAGGATCCCGAGGTGCGCGAGATGCTCACCACCTCGCGGGCGCGGATCGTGGAGGTCGAGGAGCAGATCCGCCTCGCGATGGTCGAGCGCGACCCCAACGACGACAAGAACGTCATCGTGGAGATCCAGGGCGGCGCAGGCGGCGACGAGGCGTCGCTGTGGGCCGGTGACCTGTACCGGATGCTCACGAAGTACGCCGAGCGCCTGAAGTACGCCACGGAGGGGATGGACGCCTCGGAGGGCAAGTACACCTTCGCCATCAAGGGCGACGGGGCATACTCGATCTTCAAGTTCGAGGGCGGCACCCACCGCGTGCAGCGCGTGCCCGCGACCGAGTCCCAGGGGCGGACCCACACCTCCACCGCGACCGTCGCGGTGCTCCCCGAGGTCGAGGACGTCGAGGTGCACGTCGACCAGAACGACCTGCAGATCGACGTCTACCGCTCGGGCGGGCCGGGCGGGCAGTCGGTCAACACGACGGATTCCGCGGTCCGCATCACCCACCGGCCGACGGGCATCGTCGTCGCGATGCAGGACGAGAAGAGCCAGCTGCAGAACCGTGAGAAGGCGATGCGCATCCTGCGCGCCCGCATCTACGAGGCCGCGCTCGCCGAGCAGCAGGCGACCCTCGGCGCCGAGCGTTTGGCCCAGGTCGGAACCGGCGCTCGGGCCGAGAAGATCCGCACATACAACTACGGCGAGCGGCGGGTCACCGACCACCGCATCAAGCTCACGACGCACAACCTCGACGCGGTGCTCGAGGGCGAGCTCGACGAGTTCACGGCCGCGCTCAGCGCGGACGAGAAGCGGCGGGCGCTGGAGGCGCAGGCCGCCGCCGGCACGGCGTGATGACTGCGCCCTTCGGCGCAGTCCCGGTCCGTGAGGCGCTCGACAGTGCGCTCGTGGCCCTGCGCGGGGCGGGCGTGCCGTCCCCGCGGCTGGACGCCGAGGTCCTGCTCGCCCACGCGCTCGGCGTCGATCGCACCGCGCTCTTCCTCGATCCGGACGGGCCGGTGACCGGCGATGCGGTGCGCGTCTTCCGCGAGGCGGTCCGCCGGCGCACGGTCCTCCGCGAGCCGGTGGCCTACATCACTGGCACCAAGGGCTTCCGGCACCTGGACCTGCACGTCGACGCGCGGGTCCTCATCCCCCGCCCGGAGACCGAGCATCTCGTCGAGGCGGCCCTGACGCTCCCGCAGGGCGCCCGTGTCGCGGACGTGGGCACCGGCAGCGGCGCCGTCGCGCTCGCGCTCAAGAGTGAGCGTCCGGATCTGGACGTCCACGCGACGGACATCAGCGAGGACGCCCTGCACGTGGCCTACGCCAACGCGCAGCGTCTGGGCCTGCACATCACGTTCCATCACGGGGACCTGCTGGCCCGCGCGCCGGCGGTCGACGCCGTCGTGAGCAACCCGCCCTACGTGGAGGACCGCGCGCAGCTGGCGCCGGAGATCACACGTCACGAGCCCCGCGGCGCGCTCTTCGCCGGCGCCGACGGCCTGGACGTCGTGCGCCGGCTCGTCCCGGCGGCGCAGGCGGCCGGGGCCGGCTGGATCGCGATGGAGGTGGGCGACGGGCAGGCGC
>JAOPZJ010000161.1 GCA_025964155.1 Solirubrobacterales bacterium | reverse complement strand
ACGAACAACCCGTCGTTGCTGGCGTCACACGCGCTCGACCTCATCTCCGGCCTGGACGGCGGCGGCCCGGGGTCGCTGTTCGGCCTGCGGGAGACCGACGCGATCCGCTGGCGCGGGCACAACCCGTGGGACCTCGCGGACAACCTGCGCGGCATGACGCTGGCCATCCACACCGGCAACGGGCTGCCCGGCGGCAGCTACGGTGGGTCCATCGACCCGCTGGAGCTCGCGGTACACCCGATGGGCGTGGATCTGCACGACCGCTTGGGGCAGCTCGGAATCGCCCATGTCTTCGACGACTACGGCCCCGGCGCCCACGATTGGCCCTACTGGAACCGGGACCTGCGCCAGGACCTCCCCGGCATCATGGCGACGTTCGCCCGCCGTCCCGCCCCGCCCGCTCGCGTGGCGTACCGGACGATCGAGCCCGAGTACGACGTCTTCGGATGGTCCGTGGCGCTGCACCGCCGGGTGCTGGAGTTCAGCGCCCTGCGCGACGCACGTCCCGGCGGCTTCACGATGACGGGCAGCGGGACGGCGACCGTCACCACGCCGCCCCGCTACCGGCGCGGCGCGACCTACACGGTCACCGTGGCCGGCACGAGACGCCGCCTGCGTCCGGACGACCGCGGGCGCCTGCGCATCGAGGTCCCGCTCGGCCCGGCCAACGTGGTCCAGGAAGACACGCTCGTCGCGGACGCCACCGGGCTGCCGGACCCGGGGCGCCGCTCGTTCACGACGAGCGTGAAGATCACGCGCGTGGGCACCTGCGTGCGTCCGGACGGGTGCCGCACATGACGCGCGGCCATGACGACCCCACTCCCGGGCGCCCGCGGATCGCGCCGGGCACGCGGGCACAGATCGGACGCGTGAACGCCGTCATCGCCCGGCTGCTGGGCGCCGTCGCGGGTGGCGGCCCGCCGAACGTCTTCACGACGCTGGCCCGCCACCGCGGGCTGTTTCGCAAGTGGCTGCGCTTCGCCGGTGCCCTCATGCCCGGTGGCGTCCTGCGGCGCGACGAGACCGAGCTGCTCATCCTGCGCGTGGCGCACAACACTCATAGCGCGTACGAGTGGACCCAGCACGCGCGGATCGCGCTGACCACCGGCCTCACCGAGGCCGACGTGGAGCGCGTAAGGAAGGGGCCCGCGGCCGCCGGATGGTCGCCTCGCCAGGCGCTGCTCCTGGAGGCCGCCGACGAGCTGCACTCCGACCACACCATCTCGGACGCGCTGTGGGACAAGCTGAGCGCCGAGCTGCCGGACGAGCACCTCATCGAGGTCTGCATGCTCGTGGGGCACTACACGATGCTGGCGATGACGCTCAACGCGCTGGCGGTCGTCCCCGACGTGCTGCCGCCGGGCGGTCCGCCACGGACGATGCGCGTGCTGCAGCGCATCGCCGCACGAGGACGTTGAGGACACGCGTCGTACCATCGGTGACCGTGAACACCGACAGCACACGCGCCGGCCGGCGTCTTCCCCGGGGGCGCCACGGCCTGTCGCGCGAGCAGGTCGTGCGTGACCAGCGCGAGCGCATCCTTCGGGCCCTGGCCGAGACGATGGTGCAGAAGGGCTACGTGGGCACCGCGGTCGCGGACGTGCTCCGTGCCGCCGGCGTGTCGCGTGAGACCTTCTACCAGCAGTTCTCCTCCAAGGAGGACTGCTTCATGAGCGCCTACGAGGCCGCCGTGGGCAGCCTCCTGTCGGGGATGGCGCAGGCGGCCGCGAGCGACGACGACGACCGGAGCGCCGGCGCTGGGACGCACGGGCTGGTGCGCCTGGACCGCGCCCTCGGCGCCTACCTCGACGCGCTCGCCGCCGAGCCGGCCTTTGCGCGCCTCTTCCTCTTGGAGATCTACGCGGCGGGCCCCGCCGCGATGGAGCGGCGCGCCGCATCCCAGCGGCAGGTCATCGACCTCGTCGGGGCCCTGCTTCAGGCCGACACGGACGAGCAGCGCTTCGTCGCCGAGGCGTTCGTGGCGGCGACGATCTCGCTGGTCACCACGCGGATCGCCGCGAACGACCTGGACGGCCTGCGAGCCCTCCGCGGTCCGCTGATCGGCCTGGCCGCCAGGCTGTCGCCAGGCGGCTGACGACGCCTTTTGCGGCGGCTCAGGCGCCGGCGCCGAGCACCGACGCGCGCGCGAACAGGCGTAGGTCGTTGGTCGTCACGCCCGTGACGCCCAGGTCCACGAGGCGTTCGATGATCGAGCGGTCGTCCACCGTCCAGGCGTACACTTCTGCGCGCAGCGCGCGGAGGCGCTGCACGAGCTCGGGCTGCACGAGGCGGTGCTGGAGCATGAGCCCGTCGAAGCGCCCACGGGCCACCTGTGCCTCGGCCCATTCCAGTGTGCTGCGCCGGCGCCACGTGTGATGGCGCAGCCGCGAGACGCGGCCCCCCACCGACAGCGCCACCCGTGCTCGCGGCGCCGCGCGGCGCACGCGGTCCAGTGCGTGGGCGTGCTGGCTGGAGAACAGGCAGCGCTCCAGCAGTCCATGGCGGGCCAGCGCCGCGACGACGGCGGCTTCGCCGCCGCCGGCCTTCAGGTCGACGTTGAACTCCAGCGCCGCGAAGCGTGGTTGAGAGAGGTGCCAAAGCGCCCGCTCGAGCCCGAGGACGTGGCCGCGCCGCCATCCGTCCCACGGGCTGTGGGCGAGGATGAACCGACGGCCCAGGCGCCGGACGTCGAACTCCAACATGTCGACGCCCGCCGTCAGCGCAGCGTCAAATCCCGCCAGGCTGTTGGGCGGAGCGCAGAGCGGAGAGCCCCGATGACCGACACGTTTGCACGCCACTTTCACCGTATCGACTGTATCGGGCCAGAAGCGTAGTCCTGGCGCATTCACCGCCCCCGCGTCAGGAACGCCACCGTCCGCTCGAAGACCTCCGGCGTGTCGAGCATGCACCAGTGGCCGCCGGCGACCGTCACGGTCTCCGCGGGCCCGCCGAGCGCGTCCCTCAGGACGTCCATCTGCTCGATGCCCACGTACGGATCGGCGTCGCCCCACATGATGGGCGCCGGACACGTCAGCTGCCCGAGGTCGGCACCGTCGTGGTGGTGGTCGGCACCGGTCAGGCGTTTAGCCGTCAGGCGTCGGCGTAGAGCGAGAGCTCGATGGCCAGCAGCGTGTCCACGACGCGCGCGTCGAAGAACGGCAGCACCTGCGTCAGCACCGCGGCGCTCACGCCGCTGGCCCGGTCGATCCAGTAGTAGCAGTTGAAGAGCCCGGCCCAGTCGCCACTGCCGGCGCAGCGCATCCCCGGGATCGTCTCGTGACGCAGATGCAGACCCAGGCCCCAGCCCTGCGCGATCGGGAGCGAGGGCACGTCGTTGGCGAGCTCCGGGACGGTCGAGCGCATGACGTCCGGATGGACGACGCCGTCGATGTGGTCGGTGAACATGAGCTCCACCGTCTCGGGCCTGAGGATGCGCCGGCCGTCAACCTCGCCGCCGCGCAGCAGCGCGCGCAGGAACCGGCCGTGGTCGCGGGCCGTGGCGTAGGCGCCGCTGCCGCCGCCCATGAACTCGGGGTCGGTGGGGAGGTCCAGCGGTGATGGGCCGAGTGAGCCGTCGGCCTGACGCGCATGGACCGCCATCATGCGGGCGCGCTGCTCGTCGGTCGGGCGGAAGGTGGCGTCGGACATGCCCAACGGATCAAAGACGCGTTCGCGCAGCACGTCGTCCAGCGGCTGGCCGGCGATCGCCTCGACGACCAGGCCCAGCCAGTCGATGCCGATGCCGTACTCCCAGTGCGTGCCCGGGTCGTGGACCAGCGGGGTCATCAGGCCGGCCCGGAGGCCCGTGAGCACCGACGGCGTCTGCGTGAGCTCGTGCCAGCGGAGCAGGTCGTCGTGCGTGAAGAAGTACCCAAGACCCGAGGTGTGGGTCAGCAGGTCGGTGATGGTCGGCGGGCGGGACGGCGGGCGCAGGGTGGGCACGTCACCGTCGAAGCCGTCGAGCACCTGCAGGCGGCCGAACTCGTCCAGGACGTCCGCGACCGGCGTGTCCAGGCTCAGCCGGCCGTCCTCGACGAGCTGCAGCGCGGCGACGCTCGCCATCGCCTTCGTCATCGAGGCGAGGCGGAAGATCGTGTCCGGGGCGACGGCCGGCGAGCGTTCATCGCCGGCGTTCAGCCGGCCCGCGGCGCCCTCGTAGACGACGTCGTCGGGCGTCGAGACGACGACCGCGAGGCCGGGGACGACCCCGTTCTGGACCGCTTGGGACAGGTGCGCGTCAAGGGCACCGGAGTCGATGTTCACCATGCGCGCGAGCCTAACCGGACGGCGTGGGTCGAGGGGGAGGCTCCGGACACGGTCGAGATATCCGTGCGGCGAGCATCCGCGTAACTCGCGGCTCCCCTCGCCAGTTACAGCCACATGCTCACCGCACGCCGGGCCTCATTGATCGCGATCGCCGCCCTGGCGGCGACGCTCCTCTTCGCCCTGGGTGCTGGTCCGGCCTCGGCGGCCAAGCCCAAGGCGAAGGCCTGCCCGGCCAGGTCTGGCACCATCGCCAGGGATCGCCGCGGCTTCGGCCGGGTCTGGCACAAGGGGACGTCGCTCTACGCCTGCACCACCGTCTACGGTCACGCGCCCAAGACCGAGCGCATGGGGCCCTACGCAGCCGGCACGAAGGTCGCCTTCGACGGCGTCAACGTGACCTGGACGGTCCCGATGGTCAAGGGGGGCAAGAAGACAGACCGCGTCTGGGCGGCCAACGTCGACTCCGGCTCGCGCTGGATGCTCGCGCAGAAGCCCAATCCGGCCGGCACCGACGCGGCCGCGCGCGAGACGCGGGTGCAGCGCATCGTCGTCAGGGATCAGGCCATCGCCTGGGTCACCAAGGGCGGTGACGTCGTGGGAGCGCTGAGGAGTCCGGAGGACGACCCGGTCACCATCGGCACGCTGCCGGCCGCGCCCGTGGTGCAGAAGAACCTCGTCCTCCTGGGGAGCTTCACCGGTGTCCCGGTCATGGACCTTGCGACATCGCTGCAGATCGAGGAGCTCGACGGCGATGGTGACGAGTGCGGTGGCGTGAACCCGTACCGCTTCACCGTCCGGCCCGACGCTTCCACGCCCGCGGCCGGCGTGGAATGGACGGGCGGCTGGACGAGCACGAACTGCTTCTGAGGCTTGGTGAACGCGGGCGTTCGCCGGTCGGTAGCCTGCGCGGCATGTCCAGGGTCGCTCGCTTTCGCGTCGTGCTGACGTCGGTCCTCGTCGTTGCGGCGGGTGCCGGTGTGACCACCGGGTCCGCCGGTGCGGTGACGCGGGCCATCGGTGCGCAGCCGGGCACCATGCTCGGCGAGGGGGTGCGCGCACAGGACGGGACGTTCGGCGCGCCGGCGCCACCGGCCTCCGGGCGCATCTTCCGCGCCGAACCGCCGCTGACCGCCACGCCCCGGGCCACATGCGGTGCCGGGTCCAAGCCCGAGCCCGGGATCCAGGGCCGCGTCCCGCCGGGGGCTGACCCGTCGGGGTACCGGTGCAACGTCACGCAGCTCAGCCACGAGGGGACGGCCGGCGGCTTCAAGGTCGAGCGCTACGTCGACGCGGCCGGCCACGAGTGCGCCTACTACGACACGACGCTGCTGTTCCCGACGAATGCCATCTCGGCGACCCTCAGCGCAAAGCTGACCGGGGTCGCCGTGCTCGATCTGAGCGACCCCGCCAGACCGGTGCGTACCGCCACGCTCGTGACCCCGGCGATGCAGTCACCGCACGAGTCGCTCGTCGTCAACCAGAAGCGCGGCATCGTCGCGGCCGTGCTCGGCAACCCGGCCTTCGGCCCCGGGGTGGTGGACCTCTACGACGCCAGCAAAGACTGCCGTCACCCGGTGCTGCAATCCAGTCTCCCGGTCGGGATCCTGGGCCACGAGAGCGGCTTCTCCATCGACGGCAACACGTTCTACGCGACGTCGATCAGCACCGGCCACGTCACCGCGGTCGACGTCAGCAACCCGCAGATCCCGCGGATCCTGTGGATCGGCAACTACAACTCGCACGGCCTCTCGCTCAACGATGCGGGCACGAGGGCGTATGTCGCCGCCAGTCAGGGGCTCATCATCCTGGATACGAGCGAGATCCAGGCGCGCAGGACGAACCCCCAGGTGCGGGAGATCGGCCGCCTGACGTGGAGCTCGATGACGATCCCGCAGAACGCGATGCCGGTGACGATCGGCGGCCGGCCGTACCTCGTGGAGGTCGACGAGTACTCGCGCGACGACAGCGGCAACATCACGAATCTGGGCAGCCGGGTGGGCGCGGCCCGCATCATCGACATCTCCGACGAGAAGGCGCCGAAGGTCGTCTCGAACCTGCGCCTGCAGGTCAACCAGCCCGAGAGCCGCGCGGCGCTGAAGGGTGACGCGGGAACGGCGCTGCCGCTGCAGGGCTACGCCGGGCATTACTGCGGCGTCCCGCAGGAGGTCGAGCCGGGCATCGTCGCCTGCTCGTTCATCGCCTCGGGCCTGCGCGTCTTCGACATCCGCGACCCGCTCGCGCCGAAGGAGATCGCATACTTCGTCGCGCCGCTCGGGAACATGGGCGGCACGCCGCTCCCGTTTGAGGTGTCGAACTTCGCGATGTCCCGCCCGTCCTTCGTCCCGTCGCGCGGGGAGATCTGGTACTCCGACGGCAACAGCGGGTTCTACGCCCTGCGCGTCGCCAAGGACGTCTGGCCCTTCGCCGGTGCGGGCGCGCTGGGCCTGCCGTCCGCGAGCACGTGCGCGAGCCGCCGGAACTTCACGATCCGTCTGCGTCAGCCCCGGGGTCAGCGCCTGGCGTCCGCGCGGGTCTTCGTCAACGGCCGGCGCGTGAAGGTGGTGCGTGGTGCACGGTCGACCGCCCGCATCGATCTGCGCGGGCTGCCTCGGGGCACCGTCACCGTGAAGGTCATCGCGAAGACGAAGAGCGGCAGGACGATCACCGAGACGCGGCGCTACCGGACCTGCGTCGGAGGCCGGTAGCGCCGGCCCGGCAGTCGCCGGCGGTTCAGGGCCCGAGCACGGCGTTCACGCGCCGCAGCATGTACGGCCCGAGGGTCGCCGCGAACGTCTGCGTGAGGTGGTCGATGTACTTGTGCACGAGCGCGCCGCCGATGACCGGGGGGCACACGCGGTCGCTGCACATGTAGCGCGTCATGTTGACGACCCTGACGCGCGCGGTCGCCATCCGGCGGGCGGCGATGACGGCGGGGTCCGGTCGCAGGGCGAAGCGCCGGGGCACACCGCAGGCCACGCCGGCCGGCTTGCGCCGGGCGATGGCACGCTCGATGCAGGCGTTGGACTGGCTCCGGCTGCGCGGCGTGTCACGGATCACGAAGATCCGTGTGACGGTCGCGGGCAGGGTCCGCCAGACGTCGACGTAGCCCGCGATCTGGGTCTGCAGCGTGGTGGAGCCCGGCGCCTCGACCACATCGCCGCCGCTGTGCTGGGAGACGAACACCGTGCTGATCTGTGGATGGCGGAGGAGCCAGGCCATCGTTGCGCGGTTCCAGCGCACGCACTGGGCGTCGGCTGGGCTCGGCAGCTGTGCCACGGCCTTGGAGAAGGGGCAGCCGGACCGGGTGATGGAGATGCCGTGCCAGCGCCTGGCCTGGGCGACGCCCTCGAGCGCCGCGCGCCAGTGCGCGGCGTGGCTGTCACCGATGAGCGCGACGTGCCCGGCCGCCCCTTCCGCGGGCACGCCGAAGGCGCACGGCAGCAGCGTCTTCGTCTGGCCGACGGGGTAGCACCGGGCGTTGGGCTCCACGAGCGCATCCTCCGGCGAGGGGATGACCTTCAGTCGCAGGTCCGGGTTGTCGCACGGCCTCAGCGGGTCGCGGGAGGCGGCGCCGAAGCAGCGCTCACCGGCCGCGGCGCCGTTGAGCGGCGCGCCGGTCGTCGCCAACGGTCGCTTCCACGGCTTGGGGTCGGGTGCGGGCGTGGTCGTGGGCGCCGGGGTGGCCTTCCGGGGTGTCGCCTCCTCGCTGCGGCCGGCGGCCAGGCCCGCACCCACGACGAGGAGGACGACGGCCAGCGACCAGAGGATCCGACGACGCCGGTGGGGCGGGCGGCGCGGATCGATCCGTTCGGTCGACGGATGCTTCATCCGGTGGTGTGACGGAGGGGGCATCGACGCGGCGCGCCAAAGGGTTCGTGACGATACGTGAGGTGCGCCGGCGTGGCGCGGGCGACCTTCCCAGGCGTCTCCCAGCCTACCCCCAGCTTCCCCTCGCGCGGGGCGCCGATGCTGGCCCCGACATCGCGCGCCAGCCACGACCGACCGCCGCGGGCGCACCGTCCCGCCGGCGCCCTCCGCCCGCCACCCCGCACCCCACCGGGCCGGCAACGATCACGTGGTGATGCGGAGGTACGCCAGGACGGCCAGCACGCGGCGATGGTCGTCCTGCTGCGCCGGGAGGTCGAGCTTGGAGAAGATCGAGGTGATGTGCTTCTCCACGGCGCCGGGCGTCACGACAAGGGCCTCGGCGATCGCAGCGTTCGAGCGCCCTTCGGCGATCAGCTGCAACACCTCGTGCTCGCGGCTGGTGAGGTTGCCCAGCCCGTCGGAGCGGTCGTGGGGGACGAGCATCTGCGTGACGACCTGGCGGTCCAGCACCGTGCCGCCGTCGGCGACCCGGTGCACGGCGTCCAGGAACGCACGTACATCGCCGATGCGCTCCTTCAGCAGGTAGCCGATGCCCGCGCTGTTGTCGGCGATGAGCTCGCGCGCGTAGGCCGTCTCCACATACTGCGAGAGGACGAGGACGCTGAGGGACGGCTGGCGCCGGCGTGCCTCGATCGCGGCACGCAGGCCTTCATCGCTGAAGGTGGGCGGGAGGCGCACGTCGACGATCGCCAGGTCGGGGGAGTGGCCGGCGATCGCGCGGAGCAGGGACGGCCCGTCCTGCACCTGGGCGACGACCTCGATGTCGCTCTCGCGCAGGAGCGCGACGATCCCCTCACGCAGCAGGGCGAGATCCTCCGCGATCACGACGCGCAAGGCAACCGGACCTGGAGTCGTGTGCCGCCACCGGGCGGGCTCTGGACCTGCAGCGTGCCGTCGAGCGCCTCGACCCGAGCGCGGAGGCCGGCCAGCCCGGAGCCGTCGACGTCGGCGCCGCCGATGCCGTCGTCGCCGACCTCGACGACGAGCGCGCGGCCGTCGCCGGCGAGACGGACCCAGCTGTGCTCCGCGCGTGCGTGCTTGGCGGTGTTCGTCACCGCCTCGGCGATGACGAAGTAGGCGGCGTTCTCGACGGCCGGAGCAACGGGTCGGCAGTCCTCGGCCACGACGGTGGTGCCGGCGGGCGACCGCGCCGCGAGGGACTGCACGGCCGCGACGAGGCCGCGGTCGGCGAGCAGCGGTGGCACGATCCCGTGCGCCAGATCGCGGAGCTCGGCGATGGCCACGTGCGCCTCCCGCTGGGCGTCTTGGATGAGCGCCTGGACCTCGGGCTGGGCGTCCAGGCGCATCTCGGCCCGGCCGAGCTGGAGCGTCAGCGCGACGAGCCGGGCCTGGGCGCCGTCGTGAAGGTCGCGTTCGATGCGCCGCAGCTCCGACGCCTGGGCGTCGATGGCCTGGCTCCGCGTGCGGGTCAGCAGGTCGACGCGCGCCCGCAGGGTGCGGCGCCCCTGCGCGAGGAGGACGCGGTCGTGGAGCGTGAAGAGCGAGTACGCCGCGCCCGCCGTCGCGAGGCCGAACAACGCCCACTTCGGCCAGAAGCCCTGCACGCCGGAGATGGAGCTCGCCAGTTGCCACGTGGCCAGCAGGGTCACGGTCGCCAGGCCGATGAGGGCCCAGACCAGGGCCACGCGCCGGGAGGCCGGGGTCTCGAAGCGCGACGGCCAGCGGACGGCGAGATCCAGCAGCACGGGGACGCCGAGCCCCAGCCATGCCCAGCCCGGCCAGAAGACGCCCCCGCCGGTCATGGCCCAGATCGTCGGCAGCAGCACCGCGGACAGGACGGCCACGCGGTAGGCGATGAGCCGGGCGAAGTCCGTGCGTGTGAGCCCGTCGGCCTGGGCGGCGACCCACCGCTTCAACGGGACGGCAGCATCGCCGGGGGACGGCACGGAACGCCACGGATGGTCGCTCATCCATGCCATGGTCGCAGAGAGCCACCGCGGTGCGGCGGCGGTGACCTCGCGAAAGGTCACTCCGGCGCCGTGACGGCCTTGGCCACCTGTCGCTCCAGGCTGACGCGCTGCACGTCCCACACGAGCCCGACGCGCTCCAAGGCCGTGATCGTCAGGCCTGACAGATCCAGCTCGCGGCGACCGAGACCGTGGAAGGCGGACGTCGGGAAGGCGTGGTGGTTGTTGTGCCATGACTCGCCGAACGACAGCCCGGCCAGCCAGCCGAGGTTGCGCGACTCGTCGCCGGTCTCAAAGCGCCGGCGGCCGAAGAAGTGGCAGAGCGAGTTGATGCTGTAGGTCACGTGATGCAGGAGGAAGATCCGGACCGCCCCGCCCCACAGGAGCGCCGTCAGCCCGGCGTCGACCGTCCCTGAGAAGAGGACACCAAGCCCGAAGGGGATGGCCAGCCCCACAAGCGACCACAGGATGAACGTCCGGTCGACGAAGCTCACGACCGGGTCGGCGACGAGGTCGGGGGTGAAGCGCTCACGCGCGGCGCGCTGGCTGTGGTCGAAGAGCCAGCCGACGTGCGCGTGACCGAGCCCGCGCAGCGCGCCGCGCAGCCCGACACCGTGGTCCACGTGCGGGCTGTGGGGATCCCCGAGCCGGTCGGTGTACGTGTGATGCTTGCGATGGTCGGCAACCCAGTTGATCACCGGTCCCTCGACCGCCATCGTGCCGGCGATCGCCAGCAGCCCGCGCATCCACGGCGACGTCTTGAAGGCCCGGTGGGTCAGCAGACGGTGGAAGCCGACGGTGATGCCGAGTGCCGTCGGGACGTACATGACGAGGAAGATCGCGACGTCCCGCCAGTGCAACTGGTGGTTCCACGTCTGCGACACGGCGACCGCGAGCAGCAGGAACGGGACCATCGTGATGAACGCGGTGATCGCCCGATCCAGGTTGACCAGGACCGGATCGCGAATCTCCGCGGGGGTGGGCCCGTCGCCGGTGGGATCCTGGGCAGGGGCGTGCGTGATGGCCATGGCGCGCAAGACTGCCTGACCGCGCCCGGCCGCGTCATTGCGGGCCGCCACCGTGCGCTGCAGGCGGACCCGACGCGCGGGGGGTGGGGATAACCCGAGAGAGCTCGGCCCCTCACCGCTCCAGCAGCACGGCCGGCCAGTCCTCGGCGTCGAGGCGACGGGTCTCGCGCAACCCCGCCTGCGCGTAGCTCGCCAGCGCCTGCGCGAGCTCATCACGGTCCCGCAGCCCTGAGACGACGAGCGCTTGCAGGTGCGCCAGCGGCAGCGCCGCCAGGTGTAGGTGCACGTCCAGCAGCGAGACGTTGACCGCGGCGACCTCGACGTCCAGGCGGTCCATGGCGAGGAGGTCGCCCGTGACGATGTCCGCTTCCACGCCATTGGCGGCCACGTTGTCGCGGGCCTGGACGGTCACGTCCTCGAGCAGGTCCACCCCGACGACGGGCGCGTAGCCCAGGTGCCAGGCGACGATCGCCAGGGCGCCCGCCCCGCAGCCCAGATCCGCGAAGGACCCACGGACCGGCAGGTCAAGCAGCAACGCAAGGCAGTGGCGCGTCGTCGCGTGCGTGCCGATCCCAAAGCCCGCACCCCGGGCCAGGACGACGTCGATCACGCCGGGCGCCGCGGCGGCGTGGCCCGCCATCCGCAGCTGGACGCGGCCGTCCACGACGACCGCGGGCGTGAGCATCGTCAGCGCACGCGCGAGATCCGCGCCGGCGTCGGTCTCGGCGACATCGCCGAGCAGCAGCTGCCCTACGGCGCCGAACACGACGTCCCGCGGCGGGAGCGCGTCCGCGAGCGCGACGAGCACCACGTGATCCCCGGCATGCCGCGGGTGCAGTCCGTCGGGCAGCAGCGGCAGCAGCGCGTCGTAGGCGGCGTCCAGGTCCTGGGCGCGAACCCGCAGCTCAAGACGCCGCACCTACACCGCCCCGTCCACGATCGCGATCGCCGAGTGGTCGCGCAAAAGCTCGCCCGCGAACGGCGAAACGCGGATGACGAGCCACACCTGCAGGTCCCCGGGCAGGGCTATCCGGGTGCGGTACTCGTTCAGCGACCGTCCGTCCGGCGTGCGATGGGCTCCCTGACTCATGCCGCCCGTGTCGGCGGGCAGCTCATGGCGTGAGAGGTTGCGGACCGCGAGGTTCAGCGAGTCGCCCTGGGGATGGACGTCCAGGCGCAGCACACCGGGCACGGTGAGGAGCGCGACGCGGGCGCCGTCCTGAACGCGGCGGTGTCCGGCGTACAGGGACGGGCCGCCGCGGGCAAGGGTCAGGCGCTCGCCGTCGCCCAGCGCCATGGCGCGGGCGACGGGGTCAGGGTCGGGGTCCACGGCGCGCCGAGACCCGCTGCTCAGCCCTTCAGGGCTTTCACGTCCCAGCCGACCTGCGACGAGACGCCGCCCGAGACGACGGTCTGATTCAGCTTGCCGAAGTTCAGCGTCACGGTCTCGATCTCGCCGTTGCCGGCCGGGGCCTGGGAGGCGGTCCGGATCGACGACACGCGCACGTCCGTCAGCTTGAGCGTCAGGAAGTTGATCGTCTGGCCGTTCGGTCCCGCCCTGCGGCCGTACAGCGTGGCGCTCTGGTAGTGCTTCCCGTTGGCCGTCGCGAGCAGCAGGCCCGCGCTCGCCCGGTCGACGGCCTTCTTGATCGACAGGTCCGAGAACGAGACCTTGCCCGCTCCGCCGCCGCCGCCGGCACCGGAACTGGCCGAGTTCGACGCTCCGGTCGAGAAGGACTTGACGTCGATCGCGCCCGGGTGCGCCTGGTTGGTGGACTCGCCCTTGAGGCCGTCGATCACCAGGAGGTAGTCGGAGGCCGGCAGCGGGAACACACTGCCGTCCGCGAGCTTCCCCGAGCCGCCGGGGGCACCCGGCGCACCGGGGGCACTGGACACTCCCGCGGGGCCCGCCGGCCCGGCGGGTCCGGCGGGTCCGGCCGGCCCGGTCTGGTTGATCTTCAGGAACGACTCACCTTCGACGCAGTCGGCGGGCGACTCGACGATGTGCGTGCTCCGACTCGTGGTGCTCTGGTAACAGAACCCGACCGTGCCGTCGGCCCCGGGGATCGCCGCGGCGGCGAAAACGCCACCGGCGCCGAGCGCCGCGGTCGTCGGCACGGCGACGAGTGCCATGCGGCGTACCGAGCGCCGGGAGCGTTTGACAGGTGGGGAGCCTTCGCCTTGAAGCGTCATCTTCGTGACCTCCGGGGAGCTGGATGGACGTGGGCCGCAGCCTAATCCGGGCTGTCGGCCCCGAGGAGGGCGTCGCACGAGGTTGGGACCGGGTTGAGACCACGGGGGAAGCCGCTGCAGGACGCCCGCCGCACTAGCCTCAGCATCCATGGCGACACCCGACTACCGCGACTGGGCCCGCCGGCGCACCCGGGCGATGCTCGCCACGGGTCAGGCTCGGCGCGTGATCGCCGTGATGGTCACGTCGGTGGACGCGCGCGCGGCGCTGGACGGCAAGAGCGGCGGCCTGAGCTCGGCCCCCGACAAGGCGCTGCTGAAGGCGTGGCGGACGATCGCCGGCGGCGTGCTGGTCGGCGCCAGGACGCTCGAGACCGAGCGCTACGGCTCGCTCATCCCCGACGAGGACCGCGACGCGCGGCTGGCGGCCGGCCAGGACGGGTGGCCCCGCGTGCTGACGATCTCCCGCCGGATGGACATCGACCTGGAGGCGGTGCTCAGCACCGACCCCGACCTGCCGCTGACGATCTACACCGAGGCGGAGGCCCCGGCGACGCTGCCGGGCTCCGACGTGCACGTCATCAGCCTCGGCGACGTCTCGCCGGCGGCTGTCGTCGCGGACGCACGCGAGCGGTACGGCTACGACGTCATCGTGTGCGAAGGCGGGCCGTACCTGTTCACCGTCGCGATCGCGCAGGGGGTGGTGACCGACCTCAGCCTCACGCTGTCGCCGGTCCTGCTGGGCAGCGGACCGCCGCTGTTGCGTGCCGAGCTGCCGGACGCCATGCCGTTGCACCTCGCTACCGCAGAGGCGCACGCGGGCAGCGTCTTCGCGCACTATCTGCTCGGCTGACGGGCGGCGCTACAGCGCCTTGCGATGGCGCAGCTCGCGCAGCGGCGTCCCCGCGTAGAGCCGCTTGCGCGTCCCACCGTCCGGCTGCCAGCCGGCGCGTTCGTAGACCGCCCGCGCCCGGGTGTTGCGCTCCTCGGTCCAGAGCGTCGCGCTGGTGCAGGCGTGCCGGCGCAGGTGATCCTCCGCGACGCCGAGCAACCGGCGCCCGTAGCCGGCACCCCACACGCGCGGGTGCGTGTACAGCGCCTCCAGCTCACCGCGCGCGGGGACGACCCAGGCGAAGCCGACGGGCCCGTCGACGTCGCACGCCAGGACCATGGCCTCGCCCTGGGCGTCGAGCAGGGTGGCGATGCGGTGCCGCCACCGGGCGGCGGTCCCTTCGCCGGCCAGCACCTCGGCGCTGAGGAACGCCGACCACGCCAGTGTCCCGGCTGCGAGGTAGATCGCGGCCACCGCACCGGCGTCTTCGGGGGTGGCGCGGCGCAGGTTCGCGGGCGACGCGTGTTCGTTCCGAGCGTCCACGCATCACACGGTAATGCGGATACGTTCTGCGTCGATGACCGAGCATCTGAGCCCCGAGGAAGCCGCCGCGCGCGTGCACACGACGGACGCGCTCGGGATGCCGCTGGGCCCCGGCCAGCCTCCCGCGTTCCTCAAGGCGCTGGGCGAGCGCGACGACTGGGTGGATCTGCGCGTCAGCGGCGCGCTGCTGCTCGTGGGGACCGAGCTCTTCACGCGCAAGGGCGTGCACTACCTGTCGGGCTTCTTCGGCCCGGTCGAGCGCTACCTGCGGGACGCGGACGCGAACATCTCGTTCGCCCCCGCGGACTTCCGCCGCTTCGCGCCGCTGCTGCGGCGCGCCAACCAGCGGATCATGACGACGGTCGCCGCGCCGCCGGACAAGGACGGCTGGTGCAGCCTGTCGCTGCACGCCGGCGGAACGGTGGACGAGCTGCGCCGCGCGGGGGCCGACGCGGCCCGCCTGCTCGTCGTCGAGGTCTCCGAGCGCTACCCCCGGACCTTCGGCCTGGGCGCCTACGGCCACGCGATCCACGTGGACGAGATCGACATCCTCGTCCGCAGCGAGGGCGCCCCGGTCGCCCTGCCGGGGACAGCGCCGAGCGCGGTGGACGAGGCGATCGCCCGCCACGCGCGGCGCTTCATCACCGACGGCGCGACGCTGCAGACGGGCATCGGCTCGATCCCCTCGGCGATCGTCGCGCGCCTGGCCACCGATGACGGCGGCGACTACGGCGTGCACTCGGAGATGTTCACCGACGGGCTCATGCTGCTGCACGAGGCCGGCAAGGTCACCAACGCTCGCAAGCGCCGATATCCCGGGGTCTCCGTCGCGACCTTCGCGGCGGGCTCCGAGGCGCTCTACGCGTGGCTCGACGAGAACGAGGACGTCGCGTTCCTCCCCGTCGACATCGTCAACGCGCCGGATGTCATCGCCGCCAACGCGGGGATGGTGACCATCAACGGTGCGCTCGCGGTGGACATCCACGGACAGGTCGTCGCCGACACGATCCACGGCAACCAGTACTCGGGCATCGGCGGAGCCGAGGACTTCGTCGCGGGTCCGGGCATGGACCTCGGACAGCGCGCGCTGCTGTGCATGCCGTCGACCGTGATGTCGCAAGGCCACCTCTGCTCCCGCATCCTCCCGTGGTTTGAGGCCGGCAGCGTCATCACCACGCCGCGCCACCAGGTCGACGTCATCGTCACCGAGTTCGGCGCGGCCGAGCTGGAAGGGCTGACGGTGCACCAGCGCGGGCAGGCGCTGGCCGCCATCGCGCACCCTGACTTCCGGGACGGGCTGCTGGCGGCGGCTGAGCGCGCCTCCAAAGGGCGCTCCCCGATACCGGACTGAGGCCGACAGAGGGGGACTCTCGGCACCCGCGCGGCCGGGCCAGGTCGATAGCGTGGCCCGCCATGAGCCCGTTCGACGACCCCACCACCCTCGAGCGCTTCGCCGATCTGGTGGTGGGCTTCGCGGTCAACCTGCAGCCCGACCAGGTCCTTGCGGTGGGGGCGGAGATCGGCAAGGAGGACCTCGCCCGTGCGCTGGCCACCAGTGGCTACCGGCACGGCGCACGGTTCGTCGACGTCACCTACTTCGACATGCACGTGAAGAAGGCACGGATCCAGCACGCCCGCGAGGACACGCTGCCCTTCGTGCCCTCGTGGTACGGCGAACGCCTGCTGGAGCTCGGGGCCCAGCGGTGTGCGCGCATCGGGCTGACCGGACCGGCGCACCCGGGCCTGCTGGACGACTTGGACCCGCAGCGCCTCAGCCACGACCAGCTGCCGGCGCTGAAGGAGGGCGGGCAGATCGTGAACGAGCGGACGACGAACTGGACCGCGGTGCCCTGCCCGACGCGGGCCTGGGCCGAGCTCGTGCATCCGGAGCTGGATCCGGACGCCGCCTGGGCTCGGCTAGGTGAAGAGATCGTGCACATCTGCCGGCTCGACGAAGCGGACCCGGTGGCCGCCTGGAAAGCGCGCCAGGCGACGCTCGTCGGCGCCGCCGCGCGGCTGACGGAGCGCCGGCTGGAAGCGCTGCGCTTCCGCGGCGAGGGGACGGATCTGATCGTCGGCCTGCTGCCGACCTCGCAGTGGATGGCGGCGATGTTCTCCACCGTGGACGGGATCGCGCACATGCCCAACCTCCCGTCCGAGGAGGTCTTCACCGCTCCGGACCCCCTGCGCGTGGACGGCGTGGTCCGGTCCACCAAGCCCCTCGTCGTCGGCGGCTCGATCGTCCGTGGGCTCGAGGTGGAGTTCCGCGGCGGCCGCGCCGTGCGCATCGACGCGACCGAGAACGCCGACATCGTGCGGGGCTACGCCGAGCGCGATCCGGGCGCCGGCCGTCTCGGTGAGGTCGCCCTGGTCGACGGGGACGGCCGGATCGGCGCGTTGGACACCGTGTTCTTCGACACGCTGCTCGACGAGAACGCCGCCAGTCACATCGCGCTCGGCGAGGCGTACAACTTCACGGCGGGCGACGCTGACCAGAGCCGCCTGAACCGCTCGATCATCCACGTGGACTTCATGATCGGCGGTCCCGGCGTGGACGTGGACGGCGTGACCGTCGAGGGCGACGTCGTCCCGGTCCTTCAGGACGGCGCCTGGAGGCTCTGATCGGGGGCCACGCCCCTCAGGCGTCCTTCAGCAGCGCGGCGAGCGGGTCCTCGAAGGGCGCGACGGGCTTGGGGAAGTTCGCCTGGGCCCGTGCGACGTTCGCCCGCGTCACGAGCTGGACGGGAGCGTCGATCGCCGCCGGCACGCGCCTGCCGCGGAGCCTCGCCAGGCACGCCTCGACCCCGAGCTGGCCGATCACGTACGGGTACTGCGCGACCGTCGCCGACATGGCGCCGCGCTTGACGGCGGCGAGGGCCGGGCGGATGCCGTCCACCCCGACCACGGCCACCTTGCCACCCCGGCCGGCGGCGTGAACCGCCTCGGCGACGCCAAGCGCCATCTCATCGTTGATGGCGAAGAACCCCTGGATCCGGGGATCCTCGCGCAGGAGATCGGAGGCGGCGAGCGCCGCCCTGTCGTGATCGAAGTCCGCCGCCACCATCTGCACGACGTCGAACCGTCGGCCGGCGCCCTGCCGGAAGCCCCGGGCGCGGTCGCCGCTCGTGACATCACCCGGGATCCCCCCGATCACCGCGACCCTCGCCCCGCGGGTGACGGAACGGGCCATCGCGTCGGCGCCGAGGTTCCCGGCGGCGATGTTGTCGGTCCCGATGTAGGTGGTGATCCCGACACCCACCGCCTTGGCCGCCGTTCGGTCCAGCGGCGAGTCGATGTTGACGATCGGCGTCCCGTCGGGGATGTGCTCGAGCGGCTGGATCAGGTTCGTCGGGGCGATCGGGTTGACGACGTAGCAATCGGCCCGCTGGGCGGCCAGGGACTCGAGCGCGGAGGCCTGGCCGGCGGTGTCCTGCAGGTCGGCCGCAGCGTCGACGCGCAGCCGTGCGCCATGGGTCCGGGCAGCCTCATACAACCCCTGGCTCATCGTCGCGAAGAACGGGTTCCCGAGCGCTTTGATCACTGCGGCGACTGGGGGTTGCCCGCCCGCGTCGCCCGCGCCGCCGGAGCGCCCACCGCCGCAGCCCACGACCAACATCGTGGCCAGGGCCACCCCGACTGCGGCTCTGTAGGTCATGGGTGGCGTTACCGCATGGTAGACCTGGTCCGAGGCTGTCCGCGGGACGGTTGTCAGCGTACCGGTGCTGCGTCAGCATGGTCATGACCCTTGCGACATTCAAGGCTTCGTTCCGCCGGCTGGGTCCGGCTTGCACTGATAGCGCTCATCTTGCTCCTGAGCGCCTCGGGTTACGTCGTCGCAACCGAGGTCATCCGCAGCGATCGCGACGCGGCGGCGACGCGGCGCGCCCAGGTGCAGCGCGTGCAGGTGCTGGGCCTCCTCGAGCGCGCCCGCGCGTACGTCGTGGGGCTGGACAATGCCCTGGCGGGCGAGCCACTGCCGCAACAGCGCCGTTTCGCCCAGCTCGAGGGCAGCACGGCCGGCGGTGTAGGGCTCGCCGATGCGCTGTGGGTGCAGCGCGTACCGGCCTCCGCGCGCCCGGCCTACGAGCGGCGCCTCGGCGGACCGATCACGTGGCTGACGCCTTCTGGGCGCTTCGAGCGCGCCCCCGCCGCCGCGTCGTACCTGCCCGCGACGTTCACGAGCACGACCCGCCGCGAGTTGCGCCGAGGCGTAGACGTGTCCGGGTGGCCCGCGCTGGCCGCCGCCATCCGCGACCGCGCGTCGGTGTTCGCCGTGAGCGCCACCCGGCCCGGCTCGCTAGGCGGCCAGGCCGGGTTCTTCCTGCTCGAAACCAGCCGCTTCGGTCGCGGTGCCGGCAGCCGCGGCTTCCTGATCGTCTTCGTCCCGAGCGGGTGGCTGACGTTGTCGCTGGGGGTCGACCCGCGCCGCATCGCCATCAGCCTCGACGGCCGGCGCCTCGAGGGACAGCTCGACTCGGCGCCCGGAGCCGGCAGGAGCTTCGCGGCACTCGCCGGCCGCTGGCGGGTCGACGTCGGCAACGAGCCGGCACCGGCGCTGCAGTCGGCCGTGCCGTGGCTCGCGTCGGCCTGGCCCTCGGCGGCCGCGCTCATCGCGTTCTTCCTGTTGCGCGGGATCCGGCGGCGCCGGCGAGCGGAACGACGGGTCGAGCGCATCTTCGATCTGTCGCTCGATCTGGTCAGCATCGCCGGCCTCGATGGCTACTTCAAGCAAGTGAACCCGGCCTTCGAACGGGTGCTCGGCTATTCGAGCCAGGAGATACTGTCGCGGCCATTCCTCGATTTGGTGCATCCGGACGACCGGGAGCGGACGCGCGACGTCGTGGCGAGGCTCGCCCGCGGCCAGAAGGCCTTTCAGTTCGAGAATCGCTACATCTGCCGCGACGGCTCCGAGCGGTGGTTGCAGTGGAGCACCACGCCCGTGCTCGGAGAAGGGCTCCTCTACGCCGTGGCCCGCGACGTGACCGACCGCCGAGCCGCCGACGACGAGCTGCGCGACGCCCACCGGATGATCCAGGCCAGCCACGACGAGCTGCGCGCGCTGGCCGACGAGCAGGCCGCCTTGCGGCGCGTGGCGACGCTCGTCGCGCGGCGCGTCTCCGCGACCGAGGTATTCGACGCCGTCGCCGCGGAGATGGGCCGGCTTCTGCGCTCGGACGCCACGTGGCTGCTCCGCTATGAGCCGGACGGGACCGCGACCGTCGTCGCCGCGCATGGCACGGCGGACGTGCAGGTCCCGGTCGGCATGCGCCAGACGTTCGAAGGCGAGACCCTCCCGGCGCTGATCCGGCGCACCGGCCGCGCAAGCCGGATCGACGGCTTCGAAGGTGCCGCCGACTCCCTCGCCCGGCTCCGCGAGCTCGGCTTGGGGTCGGCCGTCGGCGGGCCGATCCTCGTCGAGGGCCGGCTCTGGGGCGTGATGATCGCCGCCTGGCCGCAGCCGGGGGCGGTCGCGGCCAATGCGGAGGCCAGGATGGCGCAGTTCACCGAGCTGACCGCCACTGCCATCGCGAACGCCGAGAGTCGCGCCGAGCTCACCGCCTCGCGCGCCCGTGTGGTGGCCGCTTCGGACGAGACCCGGCGACGCATCGAGCGTGACCTGCACGACGGCACCCAGCAACGGCTCGTGTCGCTGGCGCTCTCGCTACGAGCAGCCGAGGCCAAGGTCCCGCCGCAGCTCGACGAGCTCAGACGCGAGCTGTCGCAGACGGCAAGCGAGCTCGCCGGCGCCGTGGAGGATCTGCAGGAGATCTCGCGCGGCATCCACCCGGCCATCCTGTCCAGGGGCGGCATCGGCCCCGTGCTGAAGACCCTCGCACGCCGCTCGGCGGTGCCGGTGCAGCTGGACGTGCGCGTCGATCGGCGACTGCCCGAGCGGATCGAGGCGGCCGCGTACTACGTCGTCTCCGAAGCGCTCACGAACACGGCCAAGCACGCGCGGGCATCGGTGGTGGACGTCGACGTCAAGGTGGATGGCTCGGCCCTCGACCTGGCGATCCGCGACGACGGCGCGGGCGGCGCCGATCCCGCCCGCGGGTCGGGGCTGATCGGCCTCCGAGATCGCGTCGAGGCACTCGAGGGGACGATGGAGATCTTCAGCAGCGCCAGCACGGGAACGTCGCTGCTGGTCAGGATTCCGCTCGACGACCCCGCCGCTGCGATCAGATCACCGGCCGACGTGTCGGGGCGACGGTGAGGAGGTCTTCCCCCGGCGTGGGCGTAGGCGTGGGCGTGGGCGGGGCGGACGGCGGCCGCGATGTCAAGCGACGGGCTCGGCCGGCGGTCGCCACGTCCGGCTCCGCGGCGCCACGCCGATCGAGCGTCACGTTCCTGTTACTGGGTGACGGATTTGTGACCACCGATCGGCCAGGCGCCTTCGAGCGTCCGTCGCCGATCGTCGGCGAGCTCCGTCTCCAACCAGCGTGACCGCCGAGGGCGACGTCGTACCGGTCCTCCACGACGGCGCCCGGAAGCGCTGATCGGTACCCTGACGGTCGCGCGCATCCCTGCGCGACCCAGGAGAGGTGCCAGAGCGGTTGAATGGGCACGACTGGAAATCGTGTGTGCGTTAACGCGTACCGAGGGTTCGAATCCCTCTCTCTCCGCTAGGGCCTGTCACGGCGACCACTCATGCTGCGCTCACCGCGAACCTGCCGCATCGGCGCTCTTGGAGGCGGTAAACCATGGGTTGGTGACCCTGGGATCACCAAACCGTGGTTCACGTCGGAACTGGCGCGTTGGCGCTCTTTTTGACGTTGAAGCGGTCGCGGCGTAGCTGCCCAGGGCTGTGCGCTGACCTGGCCCACGGTGCTCGGGCGACTGCGTACGCTCGGCCTCGCAAGCGGAGCTGATCGATGAGGTCGACGGCAAGCCCGTGGATGTCGACGGCAGCTACCACGTGCACATCACGGCCGTCGAGCAGACCGACGACGCTGCGTCCGCCGTCCTTGTCGAGGAGGGCTTCTGGGGAACGGTTTCGTTCGTCGACTTCTTCGCGCTGGAAGATCGTCAACAAGACCTTCGTCCACACCGGCGGCGAGCCTCCGGCGGCGGAGTAGGACCGGCTCAGCCTCGGCCAGAAAGCGACCCGCACCGGCGGGTCCGCAGCAGCTGCCGTCCGCCGCCGGCTTTACCTTCGGCGTCATGAGCTGGCACGCGCGCCGCCTTGCGGCGTTCGACATCGAGACCACAGGGGTGGACTGCGAGCACGACCGCATCGTCACCGCGGCCGTAAGCGTCGTGGGGGACGCGCAGCCCGCCGAGAGCCGTGCGTGGCTCGCGGACCCCGGCATCGAGATTCCCGCGGGTGCGACCGCCGTGCACGGGATCACGACCGAGCACGCCCGGCGCTTAGGTGGCGATCCGGCCGCCATCGTCGAGGACATCACGGGCCTGCTCGCCGAGCAGCTGCTGCACGGCGTGCCGGTCATCGCCTTCAACGCGCGCTTTGACCTGACGATCCTCGACCGCGAGGCCCGGCGTCACGGCGTCCGGCCGTTGATCGACCGGGTGGGCGGCAGCGCGCGGCTGCTCGTCGTCGATCCCTTCGTGCTGGACAAGCGCTTTGACCGCTACCGCAGGGGCAAGCGAACGCTCGGTGCCGTCTGCGCGCACTACCGCGTCCCGCTCGACGACGCTCACGCCGCCGGCGCCGACGCCCTCGCCGCGGCGCGCGTCGCCTGGCGCCTCGGTCAAGCGTTCGCCGAGCTGCGGGAGACCGAGCTGGCGGTGCTGCATGGCCAGCAGATCGTCTGGGCCGCCGAGCAGGCGGTGTCGCTGAGGGAATACTTCGCCGCGCAGGGGCGTGACGAGCACATCGAGCCCGCCTGGCCGGTCATTCCGGCCGGCGCCGCGCTCGCCGCGTAGCCTCGGTCTGCGGTCGGTCTCCGCCGGCCGGCAGGCTGTGTACGAGCATCGTCGTGCGCTGTGTCATGAGCGTGTCGCCGTTCGTGTCCGTCAGCGTCGTGGCGAAGGTGACGACCGCGCGGCCGTCGTCGCGCAGCCGGCGCCCGACGATCTCCGCGTGGCCGCTGACGACGGCATCGGGCCGCAGCGGTCGCGGGAGCCGCAGCTCGTCCACGCCGAGCCCCGCGATGACCGCGGTGTGGCCGACGAACGCGTCGAACAGCAGGCGCTGAGCGACGGCGACGGTGTGCACGCCGCTGGCGACGAGCCCGCCGAACGCGGTCGCCGCGGCGGCGTCCTTGTCGACATGGAAGGGCTGCGGGTCCCAGTCGCGGGCGAAGTCGACGATCTGCCGCGCGGTCAGTGACGTGGTGCCGAACGGGAAGGTCCGGCCCGGCTCAAGGTCCTCGGCGAAGAGCATCGGGCGCATCATGCCGCGCGCGGGGCGCTGGGGACGTGTCGGCCCGTCGCGGCGGCGGGATGCCGCACGACGCCTCCGCTGCGGGCAGGGTGAACGACATGACGGTGCCACCGCCCGGCGCTGCTGTCGCATGGATCTCGCCGCCGTGCTGCTCGACGATGCGCTTGCAGATCGCCAGCCCGATGCCGGTGCCGGGAAACTCATCGGCGGTGTGCAGGCGCTGGAACATGTCGAAGATCCGCTCGCGGTGCTCGGCCTCGATGCCGATGCCGTTGTCCTGCACCGCGATGCGCCAGCACTCTCCGTCGCGTTCCGCCGACACGCGCACCTCGGGCGACGCGTCGGCGGAGAACTTGATGGCGTTGCCGATGAGGTTCTGGAAGAGCTGCGTGAGCTGGGTGGGGATGCTGTGCACGACCGGCAGCCCGTCGACGACGATCGCGGTGCCGCTCTCGGCGATCTGGTCCGAGAGCGTGGCGAGCACGTCGCGGACGACGGCGCGGCTGTCGACGGGCACCATCGCCTGCGGGCTCTCGCGGGTGATGTGGGCGTAGGCCAGCAGGTCGTCGATGAGCGCCTGCATCCGTTCGACGCCGCCCATGGTCAGATCGATGAGCTCGTCCGCGTCGTCGTCCAGCCGGCCCTCGTAGCGGCGGCGCAGCAGCTCGACGCAGCCCCCGACGACGCGCAGTGGGGCCTTCAGGTCGTGCGAGGCGACGGAGGCGAACTGCTCCAGGTCGGCGTTGGAACGCTGGAGGGCCTGCGCACGCTCGATGAGCTCGGCCTCGATGCGCTTGCGCTCGGTGACGTCACGGATCGTGCTGGACACGACGAAGCCCTCCAGTTGGGTCACCAGAGGGCTGAGGCTGATCTCGACCGGGAACTCGCTGCCGTCCTTGCGGAGCCCGTACAGCTCGAGCGCGGCGCGCATGTTCCGCACCTGTGGGGCCTTCAGATAGGCCCGCTGGCGCTCGCGATGGCTCCGGCGGTAGCGCTCGGGGATGAGCTCCGTGACCGGCTGCCCGACGAGCTCGTCGCGGCGGTAGCCGAAGAGTGCCTCGGTCTGCGCGTTGACGAGCGTGATGACACCGTGCCAGTCGACGATGACCATCGCGTCCGGTGCCGCTTCGATGAGCGCGCGGAACCGGCGCTCGGAGCCGATGAGGAGCCGGTCGCGACGCAGCAGCCATCGGGCCGCGCGGCCGTACCAGCCCTTGGAGGTGTACAGGCACCAGCGGACGATCTCGCCGAGCGCGACCACGCGGGCGAGTGTCGCACGACGGGCCGCGGGCGCGTCAGGTACGTGCGTCACCCACGAGCGGGTCAGCGAGCGCCCTACCCGGACCGGTCACGCGTGGTCCATCATGAACCCGGAGTGCTGGTGCGTCCAAGCCCGACCGGCCCGTTAGGCTCGGCGCATGCGCGACATCCCAGGACTCAGCCAGCTCGCCTCGCTCGCAGCGAAACCCCTCGGTGTGGTGAGCGAGCTGGCCAGTCGCCCGACGGTCCTGCGGCCGCTTGACCTGCTCCGCGGCACCGGCTCCCTGGAGAATGCCGTCGCCGGGAAGGTCATCGTCATCACCGGCGCGTCGTCGGGCATCGGCGAGGAGACGGCGAAGCAGATCGGTGCCGCCGGCGGCACCGTCATCCTCATCGCCCGCGGCAAGGAGAAGCTCGACGCCGTGGCCGACGGGATCCGCACGCTCGGCGGGACCGCCGATCCGCGCCCTTGCGACCTCTCCGACTTCGACGCCATCGATCGCGTGGCGGAGGAGATCCTCGCCGCGCATGGCCAGGTCGACGTGCTGATCAACAACGCGGGCCGCTCGATCAGGCGGTCCGTCGCGCTGTCGTACGACCGCTTCCACGACTACGAGCGCACGATGCAGCTGAACTACTTCGCGGCGGTGCGGCTGATCCTGCGCTTCCTGCCCGGGATGCGCGAGCGCCAGACGGGCCA
>JAOPZJ010000399.1 GCA_025964155.1 Solirubrobacterales bacterium | reverse complement strand
GGAGGTCGTGGGCGTCGGGTAACCTGCTCGCGAATGCGCAAGACCGGTCCCGTGCTCGTGTTCCTCATGATCGTGTCCGCGGCCGGCTTCGTACTGGCGGGCGTGGGCGCCACCCCGGCGGTTGGGGTGGTCCTCGGCATCCTCGCCGTCGGCGCCGCCGGGCTCTCGCGCGTGTCCACCGACCGCATCGTGTGGGTGACGGCGTGCATCTTCGTCGTGACGGTCACGTGGAACGGGATCCGCGTCGGCGGTGGCGCGTTCGGCAACGTCTTTCTCGCCCTCGCCGTCGTCAGCCTCGTCGCCCACGTGATCATGTCGGGCAAGCCATTGGCACTACCGCCGTGGCTGCTCATCGTGGGCCTGGGGGTCCTGCTCGCACAGCTGCTGTCGTTGGTCTTCCCGCCGAACGTGGAACTGACCAACATGTCGGATGTCCAGTTCCTGACGTTGTACACGAACGCGATGCCGTCGCCGGTCTACCTGCCGCACCGATCCGATGTCGCACAGCTGCTGAAGTTCGAGGTGTCGATCGTCCTCGTCCCGGTGCTGATGCTCGCCGCGGGGGTGACCCGCCGCAGGTGCACCCAGCTGCTGGACCTGTTCACCATTTCGGCGCTCGTGAACGGCTTCGTGGCCGTGGCCGACTACTCGGGCTTCCAGATCGGACCGACGCCGCTCTCCGGCACGCGCGCCTCAGGCCTCACGATCCACCCGAACTACCTGGCCCTGACGGCGACGATCGCGATCCCGTTGGCGATGCTGTGGCTCGCCCGCGCGGACGTCCGGTGGCGGCTTGCGGGCATGTTCGCGGTCCCGACGCTCGTGGTGAGCGTCTACGCCTCCGGCTCGCGTGCGGGCGCGGTGACAGCCGTCATGGCCGTGGCCCTGACGGCGGTGGCCCTGCCGCGCCTCCGTCGAAGCCTCGCCGTCGTCCTCCCGGTCCTGGGGATGCTGGGCGTCGTCGTGCTGGTGTTCACGAGCACCGGGGACCACATCCTCTCGCAGGTCCGCATCAGCGGCGGCGGCGATACCGCGGGCAGCGACTACCAGCGCAGCTATGTGGCCAGCGTGGCGATCGAGCAGATCAAGGCCCGGCCGCTGCAGGGCGTGGGCTTCTCGGTCATCGCCGACGCGCACGACATCTATCTCGAGCTGCTTGCGGCGGGCGGGGCCATCGTGCTTGCGTCGTTCTTCCTCTTCTGCGGTGGGTTGGTGGCCGCCACGACGCGTGGCCTCCGCGGGCTGCTGCGCAACGAGGTCACCGCTGCGGCGATCGCCGTCGGACTGTGGCTGGTCAACGGCATCCTCGACAACCAGGTCGCCGACAAGTACCTCTACGTCGTCCCCGGCGTGCTGATCGCGATGGGACGGGTGTCGGCGAGAGCACCCGTCGAGGGCGTCACGGAGGCCACGCCCGGGGCTGTGGACGACGTCTCCTCGGCGCTGCCGAGCGAACCGTCAGCCCGCGCTCCGGTCCCGGCCTAGACCGCGCGGGCCGGCCGACGCTCTAGCGCACCTCGACGTTGTACAGCGAGAAGATCGCCGGGTGGCCGAGCGGGTCGCGAGGGCGCAAGGCGACCCCGCGTGCGTTCACGCTCCCCGCGAGCGAGCATCCCTTGGCCGCGACGCAGCGCAGCCGCCACGCAATCCGGCGAGTGCCAGGTGGAAGGGCGAAGTCTGCGCTGATCGGCTCTTCGCGTCGGTCGGGGTCTCCGCCCGAGCCGCCGGCCGCGATCAGGGCGCCCGCCGTTGTCTTGACGAGCCGCAAGCCCGTGCAGCGTCCGCGCTCGCATGCTGCGACCTTCGTCCGGAGACCTACGCTGTACCGGGTCGATGCGTACAGCCCGACCGCCCAGTCCTGCGGGCGTGCCAGGAAGCCCCGGAAGGTCGCGGACAGTCGACGTACGACGCGCCGGCTCTGAAGCACGAGCGACGCCTGTGTCCCCGCGGGAAGCACGACCCCGGGCGCCGGGAAGGCCCAGAGGGACAGGCCGTCGTCCTGCCAGCCCGCGGATCCCGAGCACCCGCGCGTCGCGGCGATCGGCTGTCCGGCGGTCGACGCCTGGCGCCAGGCGTCGCCCGCGAGCATGAGCTTCCAGCGCTCCCCGAGCGGCTGCGTCGCCGGGTCGGCGCCCGGCAGATCGCAACCGGCGCCGGTGTTCGTCGCCCGCTGTATCCTGGCGCCCGCGCGTCGCGGTGCGACATCGTCGAGCCAGCGACCGAAGCTTGCGACGCGCTTGTCGATCGCGCTGCGGCGTACGGTGCTGTGCATCCACGTCACGGCATTGGCGGTGCCCGCGTCGGCACCGGGAACGACGAGGGCGTCGGCTGAGGGGACCGCTGCCGTGAACCCCCTGAGCTGCTGCGGCGGCACGACCTCATCGTTGGAGGCAGCCGTCGCGAACACCAGCGTCGCGTCGTTGTCAGGACCCCACCGGCGCGCCGGCGACCACGCGTCGAGCACCGATCGGCGTGTGCCGAATGTCTGCCGGATGGCGGCCGCGCCCGCGGGCGAGCTCTGCCGGAGCAGGGTGCGAAGGTCGAGGGGCGCTGCGTTGAGGACCGCGCAGGTCAGCGACGGCCGCTCGGTGGCGAGCATGGCAGCAAGGTGGCCCCCGGCGGATTCGCCGTAGGCGCAGATCGGGCCGGCGTAGGCGTGGCGAACCTGGTCGTAGAACGCCACCACATCGCGGAACATCGGCCATGGGTCGACGCCACTTCCGCCCGGAGACGGACCCGGGCTGTAGGCGATGTCGACCACGCGCCACCCGTTCGCGCGCAGCGTGAGCGCGGCCGACGCCATGGTCCGGCGGGCGTCGCCGCGCTGGTCCTGCCAGGCGCCGCCGTGGATGAGCAACATGGTGCCGCGGACGGAGCCGACGGGATCGTAGATCTCGTAGAACCGGTGGCCCGCGCCGCTCGACGCCAGCGAGCCGAGGCCCGGCGGCAGCTGGCGGTCACCCGAGCTGCCACAACCGGCGAGGACCGCGCCGAGGATCGTCAGCAGGACCGCGAGCGTCCGTGCAGCGCGTCCGCTCACCGGGGCCGCGCACCGGCCGGCACCGCCGACATGCCGCGGGCATGCGCGATGAACACGTCGACGTCCTCACCGGCCAGCAGCGGCACAGCTTGGCGGACATCCTCCTCCGGCCAATCCCACCACTTGATCTCGAGGAGGGCGTTCCGCTCCTCCTCGTCGTAGCGATAGCGAATCAACCGCGCCGGGTTGCCGCCGACGATCGCGTACGGCGGGACGTCCTTCGTCACCACCGCGCCGGCGGCGACGATGGCGCCATCGCCGATGGTCACCCCGCTCATGATCAGCGAACCCGCGCAGGTCCACACATCCGACCCGACGACCGTGTCGCCGGTGGGCGTGGGGAAGCCATCCTCGAACGCGCCCTCGAGCTTCCAGTTGATCCGGTGGGGATACGTCGTCACCGCGTCGACCGCGTGCTTGCCGCCCAGGAGGTACGTCCCACCGAGTGAGCTGTAGTTGCCCACGTGGAGGCGCTCGTTGCCGCCGTCGTAGGTCAGGACCGTCGGGATGCCGTACGTCTGGGGGCCCATGGTGACGCGCCCGGACCGCTTCAGGCGCTGCCAATGCGCATAGTCCGCACCGAACATGGCGTCGCGCACGGCGTTGCGCAGGTTGCGGAGGATGTAGTAGACGAGCTTGAGGGTCTGCATCGGAAATGCCTTTCTCTGTCAGGCGGGCGGCGGGCTCGGGGCCGTGACGGGCGGCAGCGGCGCCGCGGCGGTTGCGGTAGCGGCCGGCTCGGCGCGGCCCGTGTGCGCCAGGAACGTCATCCACCACACGACGGCCATGAGGCCCTGACCGAGCGTCACCGCCCACAACGCGCCCAAGGCTCCGTCGACGACCGCGCCGGGAATGGTCACGACGAGGATCAGGACGGTGGTCGCGACGTCGATGATCATGACCTTCCTGATCGAGCGCACCCCGAGCAGGCCCGCTCGCACGCCCGTCATCGCGCCGAGGCACACGATCTGGACGCCGGTGGCCAGCAGCAGCGGCTTCGCGGTGTCCCAGGACGCTCCGAGCACCATCTCGCCGAGCCGGTCGGGCAAGGCGAGCAAGACGATCATGTTCACGAGCGCGATGCCGGTCGTCAGGGCTGAGGTCCGGCCGACGTGCCGCCGGAGCTGGGGGTCCCCTGCGTCCATCCGCGAGACCTCCCCGATGCTCGCAGCGATCGCCGCGACCTGGAACGTCATGAACGGACGCACGAGCAACATCGCGCCCTGAAGCCCGCCGAGGGCCTTGGAGCCGGCGATCGCGCCCACCGCAACCGACGCGGCCAGCGCGGCGCCGATCGTCGAGGTGTAGGAGATGAGGTAGCGCCACGAGAACGGCCAGGTGTACCGCAGCCACGAGAGGCCCAGGCGCACCTTGCGGGCGCGGTGCTGCGCGAAGAGCAACAGACCCGCCGCGGCCCCCGACCCCGCCCACGCCGCGATGAACCAGGGGAGTGTGCGCGTGTCCGTCGCGACGAGGGCGCCGACGCCCGCGAACAGGAGCACGAGCCATGCGACATCGAGCACGAGGGCTGACCCGGGCCGCTGGGTCGCAAACGCGACGTACCGACCGAGATCCTGCAGCACCAGAAGCGGGACGCACACGGCAAGCACCATCAGCGCGTTGCCGAGGCGCGGATCCACGAGGTGCGCGCCGAGCCCCGCGACGAGGACGCCGGCGCCAAGGGCCGGGCCGAGGAGGCAGCTCGTCCCGATCACGTCGCCGAGCCGCTCCTGGCCCTCCACCGGATGGACGAGCAACGGATCACACACCAGCGCCCGTGAGATGCCCTGGACCATCACGTAGACGAGGAAGACGATGCCGAAGAGACCGAACGACGTGACGCTGAGCAGGCGGGCCGCGAGCACCGCGATCAGGACGTTCGACGCACCGGCGATGGCCTGGTCGATCGTGATCACGCTCAATCGGCGACCCGCCGACTGCTCCCCCGGGCTCATCGCGGTGCTCCGGGCACGGCTCAGCAGGTCAGGCCGCCGTCGACGACCAGCACCTGCCCGGTGATGTAGCGGTTGGTCGGGTCCGTCAGGAACAGGATCGCGCGCGCGACGTCCTGCGGTTCTCCGAGCCGTCCCATCGGCGTACGCCTGGTGATCTGCACCATCTGCTGGGGATCGAGGCCGTGGCTCATCTCCGTGCGCAGGTATCCCGGCGCGACGCTGTTCACGGTGATGCCACGCGACCCGAGCTCCCGGGCAAGGCTCCGGGTGAACCCGTCCAGTGCCGCCTTGGTGGCGGCGTAGACGGACAGGCCTCGGTACCCGGAGAGGCCGACGATCGACGAGATGTTCACGATCGAGCCGGAGCGCTTGGCGAGCATCACGCGGCTCGCGGCCCTCGTCACGTAGACCGTGCCCTTGATGTTCAGATCAACCACCTGATCCAGCGCGTCATCCCCGAAGAGGGCGATGACGCCTTCGCGCGCCACGCCGGCGTTGTTCACGAGGACGTCGATCTGTCCCCAGCGACCCGCTGCGTCCTTGACGAAGCGCTCCGCATCGTCCCGGTCAGAGACGTCGGCGGCCATGAAATGGAACCGACCGTCGATGCGCGGGTCCTCCTCCCACGCCCGGACGGTGTCCGTCTTCGAGCGCGAGCAGGTCGCCACGCGATAGCCGGCGTCGAGGAAGGCGTCCACGAGCCCGGCTCCCAGACCCTTGCTGCCGCCAGTGATCAGGGCCACCCTGGGTTGTTCGGCTGCGGTCATGCTTCCATCCCTCTGACGGTCTTTTCGCCACGTGTCTCGATGGCATCGACAAAAGTGACGCTGCGCGGGTGCCAGGCTCGCGGCAGGTCGGCGACCGCCGACTTGATGTCCCGCCGGATGTCCTCGAGATCCGCTTCGGCCAATCCGCTCATCGGAACGACTTCCGCGGCGACGATGGCTCCGGTCAACCGGTTGGGGCGACCGAACACACGCGCCATGGCCACCCGGTCAAGGGCGGTGATCTTGTCCTCGATCGGGAGGGGGTGCACCTTGCTCCCCCCGACGTTGATCACCTCCGACGAACGTCCCCGGAACATGACGCGCTCGTCCACGATCTCCACGAGGTCACCGGTTGCGTGCCAGTCGCCGGACGCGGCGGTGGCCGGCTCTTTGCCGGACTCACCCGCGTATCCAAGCATTCCGGCGTCAGCCCGAACCCACAACTCGCCGTCGATGACCCGCAGGTTCGACGTCGGGTGCAGCTCGGAGTAGAGCGCGTCGACTCCGAATCCCGGCCGGCCGTCCTTCACGGAGGCGACCGACCCGAACTCGGTGGATGCGTACACCTGCGAGATCCGTGCATCCGGGAAGACGGCCCGCAGCTCCGAGAGCAGGTCCGCGGGGCTGGCCTCGCCACCCAACGTCACCTGTTCCAGCGGTGGGAGGCCGACGTTACGGCCCCGCGCTTCGGCTAGCAGGAACCGCCAGTAGGTGGGCGTGGCGCTGACGCACGTCACGTCGTCGCCGAGCAGGGCCGTCAAGCCGTCCCGCGGCTGTCGCGGGAAAGGCGCGACGAGCGTGGCGTGACTGGCGAGCACGTGCTGGAGCACCTGGATACCGGCAAACTGGTGAGGGCCGTACGCCATGAGCCAGCGCTGGTCCGGCCTCGGCTGGAACCTCGCGACGGTTCGGCCCAGCAGCTGCCAGTCGTGACGAGCCGCCTTGGGCCGCCCGGTGGTCCCAGTCGTCTGGATCATGATCGGCTGGGTGTCGGCGGCTCCTGCGAGCTCGTCGGACGTCTCGCCGGTCAGCTCCTCGGGTCGGATCACGTCGAGCGTGCCGCCGAGGTCGAGCCTCCGGGTCACGAGGACGACGTGGTCCAGGACCTGCGCCTGGTCTGCGAACTCCTGCGGTGCGATGTCCGCCTGGTACTGACACGGCTCCGCGCCGGCGAGGGCGCCGCCGGCCAGGAGCCGGATCACCCACGCGACGTCAGGCTCGACGATCGCGAACCTCGTGATGCTCCGGCGCCGGAGCGCCGAGGCGATGCGCCGGGCGTCGCTCAAGAGCTCGCCGTACGAGACCGAGCCCTCGGGCGTGACAACCGCCGTGTGGCTGGGTGATCGGGCGGCGGCGCTCTCCAGCAGTCCGATCATGCGGTCGAGGCAGCCTCATAGAACGCCTGGATGTCGCCGACCGTGTCAGGCATCTCGCCACCCGCGGAGAAGGGATCGGACCCGAACTCGTCCTCGAGCATCGCCGACAGCTCGGCCGCCTCCAGGGAGTCGAGCCCGAGGCCGTCCCCGAAGAGTGGCGTCTCGTCGGTCAGTTCGTCGTGGCTCTTCTCCGCGCGCGCGAGGAACTGGGTGATGACGGCTCGCACCGTGCTTTGGTCTGCGCCCATGCTCAGGTCCTTTTCGTGTTCGTGATGCTGTGAGGTCGGTCGAGGCTCAAGGAGCCTTGAGCGCGGCAAGTATTCCGTACCCGAGGGTGGAGTCACGCCACATGCCCTCGAGGATGTGCGTCGCCTGGACGAAGTCGTCGACGCCTTCGCTGCCGAGCAGGCCGTGCACGGCAGACTCGTGCGCCTCGACGTTGCCGCGCCACGCGCGGAACGTCGGCAGCGTCGGAAGGCTGATGTCAGAGCAGTCGGTCACCGTCATGCCGAGCTCTTCAACCGTCGAGGCGTAACGCTCCAGCGGCTCCATGTGCGCATCGCCGAAGGCCGCGCGTAGGGTGGCGAACTCTTCCCTCCGTGAGCGGACCTCGGCGAACGGGATCTCGCGCTTGCGGATGATGTCGCAGAGCGCGAGCCGTCCTCCGGGGGCGAGGACCCGGACGCACTCGCGCAACAGCGCGCTGCGGTCACGCATCAGGTGCGACGACTCGAGGACCCAGACGACATCGAACGACTCGTCTGCGAGCCCGTTGTCGGTCCCGTCCCGCTGCTCGAAGCGGACGCTGTCAAGCCGACGCTCTGCAGCATGCCTCGTGGCGGCCGCGACGCCGCCGCCGCTGGTCGTGATGCCGAGCACGGAGGCGTTGACGCCGGCCGCGAGGTCACACGCCTGGCGTCCGGTTCCGCATCCGACGTCGAGGACTCGGTCGCCGGCGGCGATGCTGGCCCTTTCGAGCATCTGGTCAGTCAGCGCGGCGGTCGCCCGCGCCAGCGGCGTGTCCGGCGCGTCGAAGTAGCCGTAGTGGAACTCCTCGCCCATGATCAGCTGCCACGCGCTGTGCACACGGTCGTAATGCGCGGCAGGCTGGT
>JAOPZJ010000375.1 GCA_025964155.1 Solirubrobacterales bacterium | reverse complement strand
ACCAGCGACACCGGCGGCCGCCGCGGCCGACACGGTCGTCGACCAGGCACCGGCGGCGCCCGCGGCCGACCCCGCCCCCACCGAGGAGCCGGCGACCCCGGACACCGGCACCGGGACGGACACCGGCACCGGGGCGGACACCGGCGCGGGCACCGACACCCCGGCGGTCCCTGCCCCCTCGAAGCTGCCGCCGGTCAAGCACGTGTGGCTCATCTCGCTGACGGGCCAGCGGTACGAGGAGGCGTGGGGCCCGAAGGCGGTCGAGCCGTACCTCGCGACGCAGTTGCGTGCCCAGGGGACGCTGCTGCCGCGCTCTTTCGCCGTCGCCCACGGCTCGGTGGCCAATGGCGTGGCGCTGCTGTCCGGCCAGGGGCCCAACCCCGCCACCCAAGCGGACTGCACGACCGCCTCACCCGTGCAACCGGGGACGATCGACGCAAGCGACGACCTCGGCCAGGCCAAGGGCACGGGGTGCATCTACCCCGCGACGGTCTCCACGCTGCCGGACCAGCTCACGGGCGCCGGCCTGACGTGGAAGGCCTACGTGCAGTCCATCGCCAGCCCGGACCCGGCGCAGCCGCAGACGTGCCGCCACCCCGAGGCCGGCGCGCCGGACCCCTTCGGCGCCCCGCGTCCCGGCGATCCGTACCTCACCGCCCGTAACCCGTTCGTCTTCTTCGCGACGATCGTCGGCGACCCGGTCTGCGGGTCGAACGTCGTCGGACTGGACCGCCTGGCGCCGGACCTGGCCACCCGCGACGACACACCCGCGTTCAGCTACATCGTGCCGGACGCCTGCCACGACGGGCGGGCCACGCCCTGCGCCGAGGGTGCGCCCGCCGGCCTGGCGGCGACCGCCCCATGGCTGAAGGGCGTCGTGGACCAGATCACCGCCACGGACGCCTACAAGGACAGCGGCCTGATCGTCATCACCTTCGACCAGGCGCCCGCGGATGGTCCGCTCGCGGACTCGCGCGCCTGCCGGTGCGTCGATCAGACGGCGCCGTTCTGGTCCAACACCCCGGACGCCGGCAGCGCCGCGGCCCCCGGCAAGGGCGGCGGCCGGGTCGGCACGCTGTTGCTCTCACCCTTCGTGACGGCGGGCGGCACGGTGCGCCAGGACTACGACCACATCTCGCTGCTGAAGTCGATCGAGGACCTGTTCGGCCTGGCGCACCTCGGGGCCGCCGCCGACCCCGCGCACAAGCCACTCGGACCGAAGGCGTACGCGGAGTACACGCCGCCCGGGCGTTGAAACAGAAGTCACAAGACGTTCACCGCTTGGCAACCGGCCGGTAACGATCGGCATGCGTCCAATCAGCAGGATGCGGCCTCGCGTGCACCGCCGATCCGAGGCGGCGGCCACACCTGTCATCCGATGGAGGTCATTCAAGTGAACATCGCCAGGTCCCTGCGGGGGAAGGCACTTGCGTCGGCGCTCAGCGTCGTCGCACTCATGGGAGTCGCGCTCGTCGTGCTCCTCAGCCAGTCAAGCCCCGCTCCGGCGGACGTGAACCTCAACAACATGGACTGCCACGGACACACCGAGAAGGCTCCGGCGGCCGAGGATGATCCCGGGGCCACCCAGGTCAGGTACTTCTTCGCCTGCAACGGCCCCATCACCGGCTACCAGGTCCAGCCGAACCTCGAGGTCCAGTCGATGGAGACGGAGGTCTTCGGCATCGACCGCAAGACGAACACCCCGTACCCGAACGACTCGTTCTCCTGCAGCGGCGATCTGCCCGGCTTCGGGATCAACTGCGTCGGCTTCGCCGGTTTCACCGACAACGCCAAGCGCACGTTCGACACGTCGCAGAAGTCGTACGTCCTGATCAGCGGTACGTTCTCGATCGACGGCGACATCTGCGCCGAGCCGCGCGTGGATCCGCTGCTGACCGTCATGACCGCTGGGATCAACTCGGCGGGCGTCCCGACGCAGGCCATCTCCGGGCCGTACGACATGGGCCGTCCGGTGAAGACCGGGTGCAAGCTCACCAGGAACGCGGCCAAGCGCCGCATCCCGGACACGGGTGCGGACACCGACGCGTCCAACAGCGACGTCGGCCGGCGCTAGCCAGCCGGACGAGCCAGCCGGACGTCTGACGCGAGGCCCCGCAGTTCTGCGGGGCCTCGCGTCGTCAGCCGGACGTACGATGTCCGCGTGGCCGACCTTCAGCGCCGGGAGCCGATGCCGGACGTCTCCGCCCTCCCCGGCTGGGCGTGGCGGCGGCTGGGCCGCGGAGGGCGCGTCGCCCTGGGCCTCGCCCTCGTCGCCCTGATCGCCGGCCTCGCGGTGGCGATCCCCGCGATCGACGACGGCAAGCGCGGGCAGCGGGCCAAGGCGCGCATCCGCGAAGCCCGCGCCCAGACGGCGGAGGCCGCACGGCTGCGACGGGTGCAGCGCCCCCATCGGGCCTCGATGACGGCCGGCGCCACGGTGGCGGCGGCCCGCACCGCGGTGCAGGGGCGCATCACCCAAGACGTGCGCGCACGCCAGGCGTCCGGCGAGCTGTCGACGCCGCCACAGGTGCGCTCGACGACCTGCCGCCCGGTCCCCGGCGCGGAGGCCGCCCGTCTGCGCGCCGCGGGCGTGGACCACCTGCGCTGCCTGGCGGTGACATCCGAGAACGCGTCCGTCGCGATCGGCTACGAGTTCATCGCCGCAACGTCTCCGGCGACCGGCGGCATGGTGTGGTGCAAGACCACCGCCTTGCCCGGCGAGAAGTTCAACGCGGCCTCACCGGCCGACGTCGCCATCGATCCGGGTTGCTACCGGCCGTAGAAGCCGTCTCAATACCTTGCGCGCCTACGTACGGGCATTGAGACGACTTCTGACCCGGGGTCATCACGGCGCCGGTCCGGTCAGATCCAGGAGCAGCGCCGACCAGCCGAAGTCCCGCGCCGCCATCCCCTCGCCGTCCCGCGGGTCGTAGTACTCCCGCAGCCCGCTGCGCAGCGCCGCGCCGGTGAGGCTCGTGACGATCTGGTCGGCGGCCTCGGTGTACCCGAGGGCGCGCAGGGCCGGGACGAGCAGCCAGGCGGTGTTCACCCACGACGGGCCGCGCCAGCAGCGCCAGCGATCAAAGCGCGGGTTGAAGGACGGCTCGTCCATCGCGACGGATGGAATGCCTACCGGCGCCGCGTAGCGCCGGGGATCCAAAAGGTGCTCCTCGACGAGCCGGTGCTTGACGTCGTCCGGGATGCCCGGCAGCGTCAGCGGCATCAGCGAGGACCAGGTGGAGACGCGCACCGGCTTCTCGTCGCGGCCGGCGAGGTCGTAGAACAGCCCCGTGCCCGGATCCAGGCAGCGGTCAAGCAGGGCCTGCTCTGTGCGCGCCGCGCGCCGCAGGTAGGACGTCTCGCCCGTCATCCGCGCCATCGCGTGCAGCGACAGCGCGTAGGCGGTGCTGACGAGCACGTCCTCAGAGTGCAGGTCCGTCGAGGCGATGATCCGGCGGCTGTCCCAGCCGTGGCGCCGGCAGTTCTCGATGAGGAGGAACGAGCCCAGGCGGTGGTGGGCGTAGCGGCCGTACACCGGGTCGTACTTCGGGGAGTCGTCCAAGCCCGACTCGTCCGGCAGCAGGATCGTGAGCAGTCCGTCGCCGTCCGGGTCACGGTGGTGCTCCAGCCAGTCGAGGTGCCGTGCGAGCAGCGGGAGCGCCTCGCCGGCGAAGCCCGGGTCCTGGACCGCGCTGACCGCGGCCACGCGCTCCCAGGCCACGGCGAGCAGCGGCGGGTCGATCGTCTCGGTCCGCGTGCTCCCGAAGCACCGTGCCGTGGCGTAGAACGGCGCGCGGCGCCAGCCGGCGGGGCGGTCCCAGAAGACGGTGTGCGGGAAGAAGCCGTCGCCGTCGGCGGTCCGGAGGACCGTGCGCAGCTCGGCGCGGGCTCGCGCACCGTCCAGATGGCTCCACGCGATCGCGTGGAAGCACGAATCCCAGTGCCACATGTGGCGGTAGCGCGGCGTCGACGGGCAGGTGTAGGCGAATGGCATCCCGTCGCGCCGCACCCCCTCGCGCCAGTTGCCCTCCAGCACCCGGTGCGCGTCGGCGCGCAGGCGCGCGGCGCTCGCCGGCGCCAGGAGCGTCGTCAAGCGTCGAGCTCTCCGCCGGCGCGCGGGCGAGCCTCCGGACGGAACGCGAGCCCCCTGGAGGAGCTGATCGCGCTTGCTGCGCTCGGAAGACGAGCCTCCTGGGCGAGGCTTTCCGCTAGCTCGTCGTAGGTCACGGAGTCCCGGCGCCCGGCCCGGCGCAGGACATGCTCGAGCGCGCCGACCCGCCCCGGCTCGTCCAGGTCCGACGGGTGCAGATCCAGGCGCAGCAACGGACCCGCGAGCAGAGCGCCGGCGCGTACCGACCATGGTGAGGGCGGTCGGCGGCCGGGCGTCACGGCCCCCAGCGTCAGGCCCGGCAGCGACGCGGAACGCCGGCCGTGATCGGTGAACAGCCGGTTCAGCGACGCCCACCAGTCGAAGGACGGCGCGAGCGCGCGCTCCAGCTCGGCGGTGTAGGCGTAGGCCGGGGCCACGAACCCCCGCGGCTGGACGCCGGCGAGCTTGAGCACCCGGCGGCCGGCGGCCACCGCTCGGCGTGCCTCCTCCTCATCGAGCCCGACGAACTCCGCGCCTTCGGTTCCGTGCCAGCGCGCCACGGTGCGCTGGACACGGGTCCCCTGGCGCAGCTGCCGGTGCTGGAAGCCGTGCTGGGCCACCGTGTCACCGAGCGCGATCCGCTCGGAGATCCACGCCGACAGCTCCGGACAGCGGTCGTGGAAGGGGTGCATGTCGCACGCCGGGATGACGAGCAGCGTCACCTTGGCGACGCCGTGGTCATCGAGCCAGTCGCGGATCAGCGCACAGCGCTCGAACGTCGATGGCTCGACGTCGTGCAGTGCGACCGCGATCCGGCGCGCAGGGGGCATGACCTCAACGCGCGAGAGCGCGGAGCGACGCGAGTTCCTGCTCGAAGAGGCGCGGCCACCGGTGGCTCCACGCCAGCGCGGCGGCGGCGACATGGTCCACGCGGGCGCGACGGGCGCGAGCGATGGCGTCCGCCAGCCCGTGGGCGTCCCCCGGCGCGTACACGTGCGCGAGGTCCCCGACGGCGGTGCCGCTGGGGGCCGTGGCGCAGCACACCACGCGTGACCCGCTGGCGGCGGCCTCCAAGGCCACGAGGCCGAAGGTCTCGTGCTCACCGGGCATCACGACGCAGCGGGCGCCGGCGTACGTCCATGCCAGCTGCGCCCGGTCCGCGACGAAGGGCGCGAACGTCACGCGGTCGGCGATGCCTAGGCGCTCGGCCCGGGCCGCGAGCGCGTCGCGGGCCGGGCCGCTGCCGACGAAGCGCAGCGGCCACGGTTCGCCGCTGCAGGCGGCGGCCTCCAGCAGGGTGAAGACGCCCTTCTGCCGAGCCAGCCGCCCGACGTACAGCGTCTCGTCACCGCGGCGGACGTCCCCGTATGGCCGGAAGGCTTCGTGCAGCCCGAGGCGCAGCGGGATCGATGCCTCGCGCCCGCAGTCCCCGACGGGGTCGACGACGGACATCAGGGCATCGACGCCCGCGTAGGCCCGCCGCAGCCAGGCGCGCAGGAGCGGCGCGTACAGGCCGTAGGGGCCGGGGATGCCCCGCGCGTCCAGCTCGCTGGAGCCGTGGCAGACCGCGACGACCTTGGCCCCGACCTCCTGGGCGGCGGCCGTCACCCCCAGCGGCCCCCAGAACGGATCGTGGAGCAGCACGACGTCCGGGCGGATGTCGCGGAGGGTGCGGTGCAGACGGCGCCCGCCGAGCGGCAGGCGGTAGCCGTTGGAGGGGTGCAGTGCCAGGCCCGGCAGCTCGTGGCGGCCGGCCTCGTGACGCTCCTCGCGGCCCGGGGTCACGACGTGGTGCTCGAATGCCCCGGTGGCCGCGTGGTGGGCGATCTTCGCGTCCAGGTAGGTCCGGATGCCGCCGCTGCGCTCGGCGTAGAACATCGTCACGTCGACGATGCGCAGCGGGCGCTCCGGCACCACGCTCAGGTGCGGTCGGCCGCCTCTCGTGCCGCGCTCCAGGTCCGCCTGCCCGGTCGCGGTGTCAGGCGACACGGCGCTCCCGCGCGGCGACGCCGGTGTCGCCGAGCGCCCGGTGGTATCCGTCGGCGAGGCGACCGAGCGCGCGCTCCCAGGTGCGCTCGCGGACCGCGGCCAGGCCGGCGCGCGTGAGGCGCTCGCGCAGGAGGGGCGAGCTGACGACGTCCAGCAGCGCATCCGCGAGGGCGTGCCGGTCGGGTTCGGCGAGCAGGCCGGTGACACCGTGCTCGATGATCGAGCTGGGGCCGCCCTCGTCGACGGCGACCACGGGCAGACCGGAGGCCTGGGCCTCCAGCAGGACCTGCCCGAAGGTGTCGGTCCGGCTGGCGAAGAGGAAGGCATCGGCGCTGGCGTACGTCACCGCGAGCTGCTCGCCCTCTTGCCAGCCGAGGAACGTCGCGTGCTCGCCGAGGCGATCGCGCAGGTGCTGCTCCTCGGGCCCGCCGCCGGCGAGCACGAGGTGCAGCCGCTCGTCGCGCGTGCGGGCGGTGAGGAACGCGTCGGCCAGCAGATCCGCGCCCTTCTCCTTTGTCTGGCGCCCGACGTAGAGGACGTGCACCTCGCCCTGGCGCCCGGCCTGGCCGAAGACGCCCTCGCGCCGCTTGGCCGGGTCAAAGCGCGTGATGTCCACACCGCGGTCCCAGCGGCCGATGCGATCGGCCGCGATGCCCATGTCCAGCAGCACCTGGTCGCTCTGCGGCGACGGCGTGAGGACCTGGTGGCATTGCTTGTAGAAGGTGGCGATCGCCATGCGGGCCAGCAGCTCCAGCTGCGGATCCGCGGTGCGCAAGCCGGCGTATGCGGCCAGCTCGGTGTGGTAGCTGCCCACGACCGGGAGGTCCATCATCCGGGCGATGATGGCGGCGGCGACCCCCGCCGGACCGGGCGAGCAAAGGTGCACGACGTCATAGCGGCCCTCGGCGAGCGTCTCGACGATCGCCGGCAGCGATGGGACGCCGACCTTCAGGCCCGCGTAGAACGGGATGTCCACCTCGGCGACAGCGCTCAGGCGGCGATCGACGTTGTGGTCGGTGCCGACGACCTCGACCTCGAAGCCGGGGACGCCGCGCTCGCGGATCTCGTCGAGCGTGTGCGTCACGCCGTGCATGCCGCCGACTCCGTCGGCGACCAGGGCGACGCGCAGCGGCTCGCCTTCGCGCGAGACGAGCTTGCCCTTCTCCTTGCCGAGGAAGGCGGCGGCGGGCGCGTACGGGATCGCCGCGATGCACGCGTCGAAGAGGCCCATGGCCGCGCCCATGTAGTCGGCACCGGCCGGGTTCGGACTGAATGGGCCCCCCTGGGGGCCCTTCAGCGTCATCGTGACGATGTCCTGGACGGCGGCGGCGAGCTTGCGCTCGTGCTTGCGGCGGGCGCGGCGGAAGAGGTCGGCGTGGCCGAAGTCCTCGGCCTGCAGGTACGCCAGGAGCTCGTCCTCGTTCAGGTTCAGGTCCAGGGCACCCATCCACGAGCGCAGGAGCGCGCGGGCGTCCTCGGGGCCGAGGTCGGCGCCGATCGCACCGCTGCGGGCGTCGCCCTCGCGCATGATGCGCTCGACCATCGTCAGCACGGCCTGCGGGTTGGGCCGCGCGGCCTCCGGGCCATCGTCCCCGCGTCCGAGCGCCCGGGTGGCCAGCCCCATCGCGGCGTGCGCCCACTTCTCGGCGCTGCCCTGCTCGCCGCGGGCGCAGGCGCGGCCGGCGCGGATGTTCGCGAGGAACTCCTGCCACGTGGCGGCGGCGGGCGTCTCGGTGAACGTGCGGCCGATGTCGACGCCGGCGTGGTCGTCGCTGCCACCGATCCCGATGCCGCCGTGGGTCTCGATGTAGATCGCGGCGGGCATGTTCAGCTCGCGGGCGCGGGAGCCGTTGCGGGTCTCCCAGACCGGGAAGAGCTGCGCCAGGCGCCGGCGGTGGCGCGGCGTCAGCGGCGCCTGCACCGCGTAGAACGGGTGCGCGAGCGCGGTGGCGATATCGTGCTCGTGCAGGTACTCGGCGCAGGCCTCGACGTCGGTGTTGTGCGCCTGCAGCCAGTCATGGTCGTCGGGGGTGATCCCGTAGCAGAGGACGTGCACGGCCTGGGGCTCGCCCCTGAACGACACCGTCAGCTCCTCGCTGAGGAACACGCGAGGGTCGTCGGCGATCTGCTGCGCGCCGAGGATCGTGTCGTGATCGGTGATCGTCACGAAGTCCATGCCGCGGCGGGTGGCGAGCTCGAGGACGTCCTCGGGCGGGGTCGCGCATTCCGGCAGTCCGAGCGAGCGCTGCACGCCGAGCTTGGAGAGAACGCTGGCGGTCGAGTGGCAGTGCATGTCGACCCGGCTGGTCTGGTGGTGGAGCGTCATCGGTGCGCCTCCTCTGGTTTGTGACCCTGTCATTACCTGGCGAAGATTGGCCTGCGTACAGCCCCCTTTTGTGTCTATCGCGCCAAGAAGGTGTGACGCCGTTGTGAACTGTCGGGGGGATGACCGCGCAGAGCGCCAACATGCGGACAGATGCCCGCCACCGTCGTTGCCGCCCGTGAGCGTGTCGTGCTTGCGCGCGGCCCGTTGGAGCTCGAGATCAAGCTCCACCCGTTGCGGATCCACCTGCGTCGCGACGGCCGGCGGCTGCTCCGCGCGCTGCACGTGTGGGCCTGCACCGGCGAGGTCCGGGACCGCTTCATCGCGCTGACCGAAGGCGTCATCCCGACCGAGCAGCGGGGCTTCCCCGAACGCGCGGTGACGGCGTCGGTCGCCGAGGCGCAGAGCGACGGGGTCGTCCTGGCCCTGACGCTGCAGGGCGGCCGGCACGCCGCGCTGCGCCTGGCCTTCCCCGCACCGGAGGAGCTCACGCTCGAGCTGACCGCCGACGACGCGCCGCTGCGGATCGCCGCCGAGTGGGACCTGCGCTCGGAGGAGCGCTTCGCCGGCCTCGGCGCCCATCACGCCCACACCGTCGACCACCGCGGCCGCGAGGTGCAGCTCGGCGCGGACCGCCGCTACACGGGCCCGGACTGCCCGCCCGACATGCTCGAGCTCGGCGGCATCCCCCAGGGCGATTACGCCCCCGCGCCATGGCTGCAGTCCTCCCGGGGCTACGCGGTCTGGTGTGACACCTACGGCAACGGCACGCGCTTTGACATCGGCGGCACCCGCGACCGCACCGCCGTCTCGGTGCGCGCGGCGGGTGGCCCCCTGCGCCTGCACGTCTTCACGGACCCGTCCCCGGCCGCACGGCTACGGCGCTACCTGCACCGCACGGGCGTCCCGCCGGTCCTCGCCGAGTGGGGCTACGGCTTCTGGAAGTCCCGCGACGTGTACGAGCACCAGGACGACGTCCTGGAGGACGTCGACGGCTGTCGCTGGCACGGGATCCCGCTGGACGCCGTCGTCCTCGACTCGCCCTGGGAGACGCAGTACAACACCTGGATCCCCAACCCGCACCAGTTCCCGGATTTTGGAGGGATGGTCTCGCGGATGCGCGCCGACGGGGTGCGAACCGTCGTCTGGGTGGTGCCGTGGACGAACCTGGAGTCGCTGGACGGGCAGATCCCGCCGGACCCGGGGTCGCGGCGGCTGCACCGCGCGCCCGCGTCCAACTACGAGGATGGTGTCCGGGCCGGGGCGTACGTGCAGGACGCGAGCGGCACCGAGCCGTACGTCGCGCGCTGGTGGATGGGCACCGGGTCCCCGGTCGACTTCACGAGCGCGGCCGCCGAGACCTGGTGGCGAGAGCAGGCCAAGGGCGCGCTGCGCCTGGGGGTCGAGGGCATCAAGGCCGACGACGGCGAGGGCTACTACCTGCCCGACGATGTGCGACTGGCCGACGGTACGACGGGCGCTGAGTCCGCGTGGCGCCTGGGCGACGGCTACCGGCGCTCGATGCAGGCGGCGCTGGACGACGTGCACGGCCCCGGCAACGGTGTCCTCTTCGGCCGCAGCGGCTGGAGCGGGCAGCAGGCGACAGGCGTCCTCTGGGCGGGCGATCAGGCGTCGGACTTCTGGTCGCTACGGGCGCTCGTGGCGTGCACGATCTCCGCGGCGGCGTCGGGGTACTCCAACCTCTCCCACGATGTCGGCGGCTACCTCGGGGAGGGCGGGATCCGCCGCTGCCCCAAGGAGCTGCTGCTGCGCTGGGTGCAGCTCGGGTGCTTCACGCCGCTCATGCAGGCCCACGGGCGCCTGCAGCAGGAGCCGTGGACGTATGACCCGCAGACGCTGGCGCTCTACCGTGCGTACGTCCTCCTGCACGAGCAGCTCGTGCCGTACGTGCGGGCGGCCGCGGCGAGCTGCGCGCGGACGGGACTGCCGATCGTGCGCCCCCTGTCGCTGCTTGACCCGCACGAGGAAGACGCGTGGGCGGTGGCCGACGCGTTCGGGTACGGGCCCTCACTGTGGGTGGCGCCGGTCGTCGAGGAGGGCGCCCGTGAGCGCGAGGTCGTGCTGCCTCGAGGCCGCTGGGTGCAGGCCTGGGACGGCGCGGTCGTCGCCGGCGGCCGGGAGGTCGTCGCGCCCTGCCCGCTGGAGACCATCCCGGTGTGGGTGCGGCATGGAGCGCTCATCGTCACCCATCCCGCCTCGCACGTCGCCCGCGGCCTCGGCGACACGCCCGAGCGCGAACGCCCGCTGGAGGCCACGCTCTGGGGACGACCGGCGTGCGGGCGGGCGAGCGCGCGCCTGGCCGACGGCACCGTCGTGCGCTGGTCGGCTTCCCGCGGGTGGTCGGTGCACGCCCCGCACGGCCCGCGCCCGGTGAGCGTGCGGGTCATCGGCTCCGGGGCGGGCGGCCGGCGCCTGGCACCGGACCGGCCGGGCTCCCCGCCGTGACCCCGCGGCGACCACGGTCAGTCGTCAGGGCTGGATCGCCACCACCGGCGCGGCTTCTGCTCAGGGACCTTGACGCCCAGGCTGCGCAGCATCTTGCGTCCGCCTTGCTTCTCGTCGAGATCGATCACGACCTCACCGTCGGGGGTGCTCAGCGTCGTCCGCAGGATCCACTTGTCGTGACCCAGGTCACCGCCGCTGACCCAGTGCTTGCGGATGGCCGTCCCGGTGACGGCGTCGCGCGGCCACTGGGCCAGGAGCAGCTCGGGCTGCACCGGACCGCGCCAGAGCAGCACCCGGCTCTCGCTCACCGCGATGTAGTTGTTCACGGCGAACTGAGCGCCGATCCCCCCGCTGCCGGTGGCGCGCTGCCCCAGCCTCCAGAGCGTCAGGAAGGTCGACTGGAACCGGGGCGGCGAGAAGCTGGCACCGAACCGGACCGGCTCGCCCGCCGCCGCTTCCAGCATCTTGGTGACGGTGGCGTACGTGCTCATGGCCGGCGACGGTACCGCGCCATCGGGCCTCCACCAAGGCGTTCGCGAGGTTCGAGACGCATCTGACACTCGCCTGCGCGCGGACGGCTCATCCGTCGTACGCGTACGACGGCGGCGTGGTCGCCGCGACGACGGTCAGCCCGCCGTCGACCTCGTCAGTGGGGAGCGTGACGCGGCCCTGCGCGTCCGTGACGAGCCGCGCGAGCACACCGTCGGCGTCGCGCAGCTGCACCGGCACGCCCGCGAGCGGCACACGCCCGGTGACCGTCCCACCTCGGAGCGTCGTCTGCAGCACCGTCGCCGACGTCTGCGTGACGGCGATGCGCGGGGGCAGCAGCCGCTCGCCCGCCCGCGCGGCGAGGACGATGCGACAGGGCACGGCGGCGATCCGCTCGTCGGAGAACGCGGCGGCCGCGCCGCAGCCATCGGACGTGGGGCCCTCGACGAAGACGGTGCTGCCACCGGCCGCATCCCAGCCGACGATCTGCATGCCCCCGGTCGTCCGCGCCTGGCGGCCCTTCGCGCCGGTGGCGAAGTCGGCGAAGCTCAGCGGCACCCCGGGGACGAGGCCGTCGAAGAGCACGGTGACGCCCGTGGGTGTGACGACCGGCCCGCGCATGCCGGCGTACTCCTCGGAGTAGGTGCGGCGGCCTCGCAGCAGCGCCCGGCCGGAGCCGACCCGCGTGACCGACAGGCCCGTCGCGCCGCCATCGAAGTCGCCGGGCAGATCGCCGGTCACCGCCAGCGTCGTGCCGTCGGTGTCGAGCTCCGTGGGGTCCATGTCACCGACCACCGCCTCGCGACGTATGGGCCCGCCGTCAAGCGCCCGCGAGCGCACCGCCTTCGCGTCGATCCAGAACGCGCGGCCGCGGCCGACCGTCACGTCCGCGGCGCGGACGCTGCGCGCGACCACCCGCGAGTGCCCGGTCGACGGCGTGAAGGCGACGAGGTCGCAGCGGCTGTCGCAGCGCCCGTAGAGGACCACGCGCCGGCCCTGGATGTCGCGCCCGACGTCCACGGGGCTGGAGCGTGTCCCGGCGACGAGGCGCACGACCGGCCGGGCCCCGTCACGCACCACGACCTGCCCGCGGCCCGTGGCGCTGCGGCGGGCGTAGGCGACGAGCGGGCCGTCGACACCGACGCCCATCGGCGTGGGGACCTCGTCGAGGACCCGGTCGGCAAGGGGTGTCGCGGACGCGGACGGCGCGAGCGTCAGGACGGCGATTGCGGTCGCGAGCATGACGGAGCGGGTTGACACGGCGGCTACCGGCGGACGACCGTGAAGCTCGCCGTCACCGGTTTCATGACCGAGTTGCGGCGACGAGGGCCAAGAGCAGGGACAAGCGGGCGGCGCGCATCCGACGAGTATCGGGCCGGATCTATGACATCCGGTCTCACATCCGTCCCGACCTTGTGGGAGGGCGGCTCCGCACGTTGGTCGGCCTGAGCGCGAGAGATGTGCGACGGCGCGGCGGGCTCGCCGTCTCGCGGACCGTGGGTGGGGGCTCTCAGGCCGCGACGGGCGGCCTGCTCGCGGCGCGCCCGCGCTCCAAGAGCCCCGTCGTCTCCCGCGCCAGACGCACGAGCGGCGGACGGTGCGACGGCTCGATCTCGAGCATGAGTGGTGCACGGTGGGCGCGCAGCGTCTCGGCGACCGTGTCCCACGGCAGCGTCCCGGCGCCGGGCGGCAGGTGCAGGTCCAGCCGCAGCGGATCGACCGCCGGGGCGCCGAGGTCGTGGCGGCGCGTGGCGAGGTTGTCGTGGACGTGGAAGAGGACGACGTCGTCGGCGACGGCGGCGAGCGTCTGCGCCAGCGCCGTGCCCGCCAGCGCGCCCGTGATGTGGGCGTGACCGATGTCCAGGAGCATGCCGGCGCCGCCGCTGGACAGCTCGCGTACGAGGTCCCGGACCGCCAGCGGGTCATGGCACAGCCGGGGAGGGGACGGATGGACGGGCGCGAGGTTCTCGATCGCCAGCGTCACGCCGAGGTCCTGCGCCCGTGCCGCCAGCCGCGTCAGCGAGAGGTGCTCGCACGCCACCCGGGCGCGGATCCGCGCGCCGGCCGGCCCGTCGACGTCCGGGAAGTTCAGCCCGTGGTAGACGACGAACTCTGCGCCCGCCTCGGCCGCGTAGTCGATCAACCCGTCGAAGGCACGGTCGTGCTCCAAGGTCCCGGCGCTCAGGTCGTCCGGGCCGTGGAGCAGCAACCGCAGGTCGCTCGTGTCCAACGCCCCGCGCAGCGCGCGGGCATGGCGCCGGCCGCGCTCGCGGTCGGCGAGCATCGCTCGCGGCGGCGTGTGGACCTGGACCCACGCGAACCCCGCGGCCTCGATGGCCTTGAGGGCGGGCGCCGTCGGCCAGTGGTCGCGGTGGACGTTGAGCCCCAGACGGGCCGTCAGATCTTCAGCCACCATGACGACCATGGTGGTCCTCGCGGGGCGAACACCTGTGGCGATCCCGTGATCGCGCGGTGAACAGGCCGTGACCGGCCACCGCCTGTTCACGCGATCGCGGATGACAGGCGGTTGGCTTGGCGCATGTCATCCCACCCCACCCCCAGACTCCTGCGCCAGACCGCCGCGGCGGCCGCCGGTGTCATCGTCCTGCTCATGCCGACCACAGCGTCCGCGGGTCCCGGGCACGCCTCGCGTGGCGATGGCGATGGCGCCCGCGTAGCGCGCCCCCTCGTCATCGGACACCGCGGCGCATCGGGCTACCGCCCCGAGCACACGCTGGCCTCCTACGCGCTCGCCGCGCGCATGGGCGCCGACTACATCGAACCCGACCTCGTCTCGACGAAGGACGGCGTGCTCGTCGCCCGCCACGAGAACGAGATCTCCGGGACGACGGACGTCGCCGCCCACCCCGAGTTCGCCAGCCGCAAGACGACGAAGACGATCGACGGCGTGCCGCTGACCGGCTGGTTCACCGAGGACTTCACGCTGGCCGAGCTGAACACCCTGCGGGCCAAGGAGCGCATCCCCCAGGTGCGCCAGCGCAACACGATCTACGACGGTCGCTTCCCCATCCCGACCTTCCAGGAGGTCATCGACCTCGCCCGGTCGCTGTCGCGCGAGCTCGGCCGCCCGATCGGCATCTACCCCGAGACGAAGCACCCGACGTACTTCCGCTCGATCGGCCTGCCGCTGGAGGAGCCACTGGTCCGGACCCTCCGCCACAACGGCCTGGACACGCCCAAGGCCAAGGTCTTCGTCCAGTCCTTCGAGACCGGCAACCTCAAGCTGCTGAACCGCACGCTGAAGGTGCCGCTCGTGCAGCTGCTGAGCTCCGCGGGGGCGCCGTACGACCTCGTCGCGGCGCACTCACCGACGACCTACCAGGACATCTCGAGCGCCGCCGGCCTGAAGGACGTCGCGAAGTACGCGGACGGCGTCGGCCCGTCCAAGGACCAGATCGTCCCGCGCACGGCCACCGGCGCCTCCGGCACCCCGACGACCTTCGTCGCCGACGCGCACAACGCCGGCCTGCTCGTGCACCCGTACACGTTCCGGGCCGAGAACACGTTCCTGCCGCTGGAGCTGCGCTCGTCCGCAGACCCCGTCGCGTACGGCGACCTGTTCGGTGAGATCCGCCAGTTCTTCACGCTCGGCGTGGACGGCGTGTTCTCCGACAACCCCGACATCGCGGTCCAGACGCGCGACGAGTTCGCCGGCTGACCACCGGCGCGGGAGTGTGACCGGGGCCCAGAAGTCAGCTCAACGCCCGTACGTGGTCTGAGGCGGCCGAGACGGTTGCCTCAGGCCGCGCGAGATGTTGAGATGGCGTCTCAGGCCCCGGTCTTCTCCATGTGCACCTCGAGCGCCGCGTAGGCGTCCTCGACCGCGCGCTTGGCCGCCGTGTGCCGTGCGGTGGACTTCGCCGACGCGTACTGCGTGGCCCAGGCCTCGGGACCGGCGAGCTCGTCCTCGAGGGCGGCGAGCTCCGCCTCGGCGGTCTCGACCGCGGTCTCGAGCTTGGCCAGCTCCCTCAGGGCGTTCTTGGACGGGCCGCCGCTGGGCTTGTCCGCCGCGGCGTTGCCGTAGCCGTTGCCGTTCGCGGCCGCGACCGGCGCGCCGGTCCCGGCCTGCCGGCTGCCCGCCTCCGTACGCTCGCTGTCGTCGGTCGTGACCGTGCTGCGATTGATCGCGCGTCCGTCGGCGTCGCGCTCGTTGCGGCCGGCGCCCAGCGGGTTCAGCCGCGGCGGCGGCATCGGCGGCGGCTCGAGGCCCAGCACCTGGCGCTCGTTGCGGATCCGCAGGTATTCGGGCCAGCCGCCGACGTAGGAGTGCAGGCCGTAGTCCTGCACCGCGATCGTGCGGGTGCCGACGGCCTCCAGCAGCGCGCGATCGTGGCTGACGAGGATGAGCGCGCCCTCGAAGTTCTTCAGCGCGTCCTCCAGCGCCTCGCGGCTCTCGAGGTCCAGGTGGTTCGTCGGCTCGTCGAGGATGAGGACGTTGGCGCCTGAGGAGACGAGGATCGCCAGCGAGAGGCGCTGGCGTTCGCCGCCGGAGAGGCCGTCGACCGGCTTCTCGGCGGTCTCGCCGCTGAACAGGAAGCGACCGAGCAGGGCCCGCGCCTGGTTGGGCGGCAGGCCGGTGCGCTTCACGCACGCCTCGATGACGGTCCGGGCGCCGTCCCAGCCAAGCTCGTCACCATGCTGGGAGAGGTAGCCCAGCTCGACGTTGTGGCCCATGCTGAGCTTGCCCTCGTCGAAGGGGCGACGGCCGGCGAGCGCCTCGATCAGCGTCGTCTTGCCGGCGCCGTTGGGGCCGACGAGCGTCACGTGCTCGCCGCGCTCGAGCCACAGCTCGGCCTTGTCGACGAGCGTCTTGGGGGGCGTGGCGGGGACGGCGAGATGGCCGTCGGTGAGCTCGAAGATGACCCGCCCGGAGCGGGCGACCTTCTTGAACTGGAACTCCAGCGCGGCGCCGGCCTTGGGGTCGCGCTCGATCCGCTCGATCTTGTCGAGCTTCTTCACGCGCGACTGCGCGGCCTTCGCCTTCGTCGCCTTCGCCCGGAAGCGCTCGATGAACGACTCCATCCGCGCGATCTCGGCCTGCTGCTTCTCGATGGCCTTGCCCAGCGCCATCTCGCGCATGGCCTGCTCGCGGCGCCACTGGTGCCACGTGCCCTTGAAGTACCTGGCCTTGCCCGCCTCGAGGTCCAGGACGTGGGTGCCGACGGCCTCCAGGAACCAGCGGTCGTGAGCCACCATGATGACGGCGGCGTCGAGGCCGATGAGGGTCTGCTCGAGCCACTCCAGCGACTCGATGTCCAGGTGGTTGGTGGGCTCGTCGAGCAGCAGCAGGTCAGGCTCGGCCGCCAGCGCACGCGCCAGCGAGGCCCGCGTCAGCTGGCCGCCGGAGAAGGTCGCCAAGGGCCGCTCGAGGTCGGCGTCCACGAACCCGAGGCCGTGGATCATCGTGCCGGCGCGGTCGCGCCAGCCGTAGCCGCCGACGGTTTCGAACTGCGCCTGGACACGCGCGTAGCGGTCATAGACCTTGTCGTCGCCGTCGGCCATCGCGTGCTCCAGGCGGGTGAGCTCGGCCTCGAGCTCCAGCGGTTCCTTGCAGGCCGACAGCACGTACTCGCGCAGCGACAGGTCCTTCTCGCGGGGCGGGCGCTGGTCGTGCAGGGCCATGCGGGTGCCCTTGGCAAGGTTCAGCTCGCCGACGTCGATCCCCGTCTCCCCCGAGAGCATCCGCAAGAGCGTCGTCTTGCCCGCGCCGTTGCGTCCCGCGATCGTCAGGCGGTCACGGCGCTCGACCTTGAACGAGACCCCCCGGAGCAGGGGCTCGCCCGCCATGTCCTTCCCGAGGTCCGATGCGATGACGACAGCCATGGGTCACAGGGTAGGTTCTCCGGCCGCGAACCGCTGCCGGCCACCTCGTCTTCGTCCTCGCGGGACATCCGGACGCGTGGGCCCTGTCGTCCCGGCACGACGCCGGACGTGCCAGACTTGACACACTGTCAAACCATGGCCACCGCATCCGTCGATCGCATCACCCGTATTCCGGACCCTGGCGAAAAGGTCCCGGTGTTCGCCTGGCCGACGCTCGGCATCTTCGTCGGCGGATACATCCTCTGGTTCGGGGCGGCCGCCCTGTACCTGACGGGGACCGTGCCGTTCTGGGCGAGCATCCCCTCGAACGCGATCGCCTCGTTCGTCCTCTTCACCGTCGCGCACGACGCGGCGCACCACTCGCTGTCGTCCAACACGCAGCTGAACACGTGGCTCGGGCGCCTGGCGACGCCGATGTTCGCGCTGCACGCGCCGTACCGCGTGTGGCGCTTCATCCACATGCAGCACCATCGGCACACGAACCACGACGACGGCTCGGACCCCGACCACTACTGCATCGAGGCTCCGCGCTGGCAGCTGCCGCTGCGCTGGGCGACGGTCGACCTGTACTACATGGTCTTCTACCTGCCGAAGCTGGGCTCGCGACCGGCGGCCGAGAAGCGCGGCATCGCGATCCAGTGGGCGTTCGCCGTGGCCGTCGTCGCCACCTGCATCGCGACGGGCCACGTCGTCGACTTCCTCGTCGTGTACCTGATCCCGCAGCGCCTCTCGGTCGTCTTCCTCGCGTGGTCGTTCGACTACCTGCCGCACACGGGCCTCAGCGAGACGCCGTCCGGCGACAAGCTCAAGACCACGCGCAACCGGGTCGGCTCGGAGTCCCTGCTGTCGCCCCTGCTGCTCTTCCAGAACTACCACCTGGTGCACCACCTGCACCCGATCGTCCCCTTCTACAAGTACATCGTGGTCTGGCGGCGCAACGAAGAGGAGTACCTCAAGGGCGACCCGGCGATGTCCACCGTCCGCGGCCGCGCGCTGACTGCGGATGAGTACCGCGAGCTGCGGGCGCACACGTACTAGGAGGGTCCGGCGAAACGACTGGCGAAACAGCCTGTAGACGGGCATGATCTAGTCATGGAGCCAAACCCGGACCCCGCCTACCGGCGTCCGGAGCCACGGGACCGTCGATGGCGCTACCGCTGGGTGCGGCGCGCGGCGCTGCTCGGGATCGTGGCTTTGACCTTGCTTTCGAGCGATTGGGCGATCGCGGCGGTGTTCGTCGCACTGTGGATCGGGACCGAGTTGCTCGAGCACAGGCAGCGGGGCCGCCGCCCTGGCGAGGGCGCAGGCTAGGTTCGCGAGGATCGAGGTTGCGGGCCTCGATGACCGGGTACGGCGACGTGACAGTCACCACGTACGGAGGTCCGCCATGGAGTTCGAAGCTGGAGATCGCGTGATCGCCGAGTCCGAGTCGACCGAGCGCCCGCCCCGTCGAGGCGTCGTCGAAGAGGTGCTGCGCGGGGAACCGCACCCGCGCTACCGCATCCGCTGGGACGACGGCCACGAAACCTCGTACACGCCGGCCGGCGGCGCCTTGCGCAAAGCGGAGATCGAGCCCTCCGCCTGATACCGGCCTCGCGAGCCTAAGGCGGTCCGCTACTCCTCCGCACGGCGCAGCACTTCACACAGCAGCAGCGCCACGTGCAGGCGCAGCGCTCCCTCCTCGACACGGTGGCCGAGCAGGTCGGCCGCGCGCTTGACCCGGTAGGCCACCGTGTTCTCGTGGACGGACAGGCGGCGGGCGGCGCGGACGAAGCTCGCGCCCTCCTCCAGGAACACGCGCAGCGTGGCGACGAGGCGGCGCATCGCGTCGGTCTCCTCGCACAGCGGCCCGAGCTCGCGCTCGACGTAGCGGCGCGCCTCGGCCAGATCGGTCGTCAGCAGCGCGGTGAGCGCAATGTCGTCGAACCGGACGCGGGCGCCGACCGCGCGCTGCCCGAGCAGCGCCACGCGGCGGGCGGTGAGCGCCTCCGCGTGGCTGCGGCGGAAGCCGTCGACCCCGAGCCCCGGCTCGCCGAAGGCGATCCGCGCACGGGCCTTGGCCAGGTGCGGGACGAGCTCGGCGGTCGTCGCGATCGGGTCCGCGTCCGCGCTCGCGAGGGTGATCCAGCCCCAGACGACGCTGCGCCCGGACGGCACGATGAGCGGCGAGGCGCAGCCGAGCGTGTTGGCGACGGTGGCCGCGACCTGAGCGAAGGCCGAGCCCGCGTCCTCGGCGTCGGCGGTCTCCTCGCCCCACAGCACGAAGGCGACGTGGCGGCGGCCGAGCTCGTAGCGCAGGCGCTGGCTCGTGCGCTGCTCGTCCACCGGGCGGCCTTCGAGGATCGTACGGATCTCCTCCGCACGCTGGGCCACGGCACTGCGGGCCCAGCGCTCCTTCTCATGGACGAACGCGGTGGCCAGCGGCCCGGAGACGGCGTCGACATAGCCGAAGGTCCACGCCGAGCAGTAGGCGATCGCCTCCGCCAGGATCTCGCGGTTCTCGATCGCGTCGCGCATGCGCTCCAGCCAGATCTGCCAGAACGCCCCGTGGCCGACGCGGTAGACGCCGAGCAGCGCCTCGACCGGCAGCCCTCGATGCACGAACTCGCGCGCGTAGTGCAGGGCTTCGGCCGGCGGCTGGACCCCGGCGGGATCGACGCCGTCGCGGAGCATCGCGACGACGAGTGAGATGTTGGCCTTCGCGCTGGCATGCGTGTCCTCGAGCATGTCCTCCGTAAGGACGTCCATGGCCGCGTGGATGGCCTGCGCCATCTCAGCCGAGATGCTGTCCAGCTCCGGGACGACATCCTCCGCCATGCCGGCCAGCGCCTCCCGGCACCCGGCAGATGGCTCTGGTACCACCGCGCTCAACGTCAGCAAGGACCTGACCTCCCTTCGACTCCCGGCGACCCGTGTGAAGAACCCTGCCCTGGCACCCGGCAGCCCTCTCCCGAGACTACGTTGGTTGACCACCTTGTCAGATCACGGCGGTGCGCGCCAACTCTCAAGCGCATCCGCCAGGGCGTCGGCGTGGCTGCGCAGCTCGCCCTGGGCCACGACGTCCAGCTCGTCGCGCAGCGCGAGCTCTCCCAACGACCGCACGCGATCCGCGCGACGGGCCAGATCCTCGTCCGCGACGGCCACCTCGACGCCCCGCTCGCGCGCGGCGTCCAGCTCCCGACGCAACAGGTCGACGGCCGTGCTGAGCTGCGCACCGGCCGAGCGCCAGCGCTGCTGGTCGACGTCGAGCATCCCGCGCAGGACGAGCTCCTCGCTCTCCAGCAGATCCAGGTTGCCGCGCAGCGCGAGCGCGACGGTCTCGCTCGGCCCCAGGCGCACGGCGCGATCGATGCGTGGGGCGCGCGGCGGCGGTGCGAGGAACGCCTCGGACCACTGGCCCTGCGTCAGTGGGCGGGCCTCCCCGTAGCCGAAGCGGACCGCACGCGGATCCGCTCGCGTGACCTCGGCGACGTACGGATCGCGGGCCGCGGCGCGGTGCGCCCGCACGGCGGTGTTCAGCACGTTCAGCACCGCGTCGACGAGCTCCTCGCGCTCATCCTCCGCGTGGCGCAGGCGGTCCAGGCGGCCGGCGGCCAGCGAGGTGGAGTCCGCCGGCTGACTGGCACCGATCCACATGACGCGGAGGACCGGGACGTCGGCGGGCCGCTCCGCGCCACTGGCGTCTCGCGTGCGCCGGCGCAGGCCCTTGCTCGTCGTCGTCCCCTCGACGATCCTGATCTGCAGGACATCCTCGGTCCCGGCCTCCGTGTCGCCCTCGGCCGGCGCCTCGCCGTCGATGGCGACGACATAGCGTCCCTCGGCCGGACCGATGGCATGGACGAACTCGAGCTCGACGAACGGCAGCAGCTGGGTCATCGGCCCTTTCGGGGGCGGGCCTTGCGGTAGCGGTCCAGCAGCAGCATCGCGAGTGCCGCGAAGATCGCCATGTCCGCGAGCAGTGACAGCGGGCCTTCGTAGGCGTCGGTGATCCAGAGGCGGATGACCGTGTGGAGTGCCACGACCGGCAGGAAGGCGAGCAGCAGCGTGTGCGACTTGAAGCCGCTGAAGTGCTCGCGGGCGCACAGCTCGATCACGCCGGCGGTCGCCATGAGGACGCCCACACCGATGTAGACGCTGCCGCGATCGGCGCCGCGCAGGAAGCCGAAGAGGAAGAACACCACGCCGAGGCCGATCGCGATCTCGGTCAGCGGCCACGGATGCCACAGCGGCTTCGGGCGCTCGTCGATCCGGCGGCCGGTCTTCGTGCGCGGGACGCGCTTGGGCGGGGTCCCCGCCTTCGCCGGCGACGGACCACTGCCGGCGGCGACCGCGCGGCGCTCCCCCGCTCCCACCCGCTTGCGCGATCGCTTGCCCATCAGAAATCAACCATCTAGCTGTCGCGGCGGTGGATCGCGCTGATGGCTTCCACGAGCTCGTCGCGGATGGACTCGAGTGCCTCGGTGTCCTGCCACGCGGGTCCCCGGCGGCGGTTGGCGCGGTGCTTGGCCCACAGGCGCTCGCGCACGAGCTCACTCGTGAGCTCCTGCTCGAGCAGCGCAATCTGCCGCAGCAGCTCGCGCCGCATCGGGCCCTCGCCGGTGCCGGGCAGGTTCAGCGGCGGCAGCGACGGCGGCGGCGTGATGTCCCTCACCCGTTCACGGGCGCGGATCATGCCGGGCGCCTCCGGCTGGGCTTGTCGGCTGCGCCGGCGTTCCACTGGCCGACCTCGCCGGTCGTCCAGGCCGGTCCCCGGCCACCGGGCCACCAGCCCAGCAGCAGGATGCCGATGGAGCCGAACCACCCGATGACCAGCCCCTGCCCGGCCACGGGGACGAGCACCGAGGCCAGCGCGCCGCCGACGCCGAAGTACCCCATGAACTTCGTGATCAGGCCCACGCGCGATGCCGCCAGCGACGTCCACCCCAACCAGACCGAGAAGGCGAGCGCGGTGACGATCGTCGCGACGGACGTGATGCGCTGGGCGCCGCCGTTCGTCAGGAGGTCCTTGGCACGGTCGTCGGTCTGGGCACCGTGACCGACGAACTCGCTGGCCGCGTCCAGCAGCGCAAACTGGCTGGCGATCACGGCGACGATGATGCCGATCGGTGCGCCGACGGCGAGGATCTTCATCATCCGGGGAGTCTGCTCACGGACCGCGATGAGCGACACCAGGTGCGCCGCGACGAGGGCGATCGCCACCATCGACAGGACCCGGAGCCCGACCGCCCCCCAGAGCAGGCCGGCGTCGCGGTCGGCCTGCTCCAGCGACCGCTTGGAGGCCGTGTCCGTCGTCCCGGGCGACGTGGAGCCCACGAGCACGGCGAGCGCGGCGAAGCTCGCGATCACCGACACGATCGCGACCGCGCCGACGGGCCGGTTGCGGCGCGCCTCCTGCTCGAGGACCGCGCGCGGGACGACCGCGAGGTCCAGCTCGCCCTCCGCTTCTCGCTTGCTCACTGGCCACCATCCTGCCGTATTGCCGACCGGCGGCGGAAGACGACGGAGAACGACCGCAGACGAGCCCTCTGGGCGAGGCTGTTCGCTCCCTCTGGGCGAGCTTCTCGCTCGACCGCCGCGCTGAGGGCCGGGACCAGCCAGATCGCCAGCGCCGCACACAGGAGGACCTCGAACGCGACGAGCAGCCCGAACTGCTGCAGCAACGCCAGCCGGCTGGCCGCCAGCGCGGCGAAGCCCACCGCCACCGCCAGCGCGGACACCGCGACGGCACCGCCGACACGCCGCACCGCTTCGTCACGCGCCTCCAGCGGATCGGCCCCGGCGAGCCGGGCCTCGTGGTAGCGGGCTTCCAGGAGGAGGCCGAACTCCACGCCCACGGCGAGGACGAGCGGCTCCAGCCCGGCACCCAGCGGCGACAGCTCCACGCCGCTGACGCGGAGCGCCAGCGCCGACACGCCGGCCGCCAGGACGGTCGGGACCAGCGGGATGAGCGTGCGCCACGGGTCGCGCCGTACGGCGCCCAGCAGCAGCGCCACGGCGGCGAGCGCCGCAAGCAGCAGCCCCGGGCGGGCCCCTTCCAGATCGTCGACGCTCTGGACCCCGCGGGCCAGGAGTCCCGTCGGCGTCACCTGGATGCCCGCGGGCAGCGGCCGCATCGCAGCCTCGACCCGGGCAAGCATCTGGCCCTGCTCGCGCACCGACACGGTGGGCACGCCGAAGGAGATCTCGGCCCGCTTGGCGTCCCGCGTGACGACCGCATCCAGGAAGTAGCGCGGCACGAGCGTGGCGAGGCGCTGCACGCTCGCCGTCGTGGGCGTGCGGCCCCCGGACGTGAGCAGGTCGCCGATGTTCGGGCCCGGTCGCAGGCGTCTGTCGGTGGCCGCCGCACGCCGGACGGCGGCCCGTTGCCACGCCAGCACCCGCGGGGACAGGACGTTGTCGCCGGTGACGGCCAGGCGCAGGACGCCGCCCGTCTTCAGGTCCCGCTCGATCTTCTGCAGGGCCTCCAGCTCCGGCAGGTCCTTGGGCGCCAGGGCCTCCAGGTCGCTCTGCACCTTCGTGCCGCCCGACACGATCAGGCCGCCGACGGCCAGGCCCGCCAGGACGGCGAGCACGACGGCGCCGGGCAGCACCGTCCGTCGTGAGAACGTCGGCAGCTCCGGGGCGGCACCGGCGGCGCCGACGTCACGCCAGGCCATGAGCGCGGGCCCGAGCAGCAGCACGATCGCCAGCGAGAGCCCGGCGCCGACCGCCAGCATGACGCCGAGGCGGTCGATGAGCGGGATGGACGACAGCGTCAGCGTCAGGAAGCCCAGGCTCATCGCGGCGGCGGCCAGCCCGAGGACCGGCGCGAGCGCGTCACGTGCCGCGGCGGCGGCGACCTGCGGCGCGGTCCCCTTGCCACGCTCGAAGCGATAGCGCGCCTGCAGCTGCACGCCGAAGTCCACCGCGATGCCCAGCACGATCGGCAGCGCGGCCACCGTCGCCGGGGTCAGCCCGAGCCCGAGGACGCGTGAGGCCGCGGCCGTCAGCAGGACGCCGCCGGCGGCGACGGCGAGCAGGCGCAGCCGGCGGCGACCTCCGCGGAAGCCGATGAGCAGCACGAGGACGAGCCCGAGCGCGAGCACCGGTGACAGGCGCAGCAGGTCGGCCGCGAACGAGTCGGCGATGCCGGCCACGAGCAGCGGCACCCCGGCGACCTGGATGTCCACGTCGCTCAGCCCGGCATGGTCTGCCAGGCGCTGCAGCCGCGTGCCGAGCGCCTGCAGCCGCTGGCCCTCCAGGCCGGGCTCGGGCCGGATGAGCACCAGCGCATGGCCGCTGTCGGGGAAGAGCCACGAGAAGCGGTCCTTCGGCTGCGCGCCCGCGCCGAAGACGACGGACAGCACGAAGTTGCGGTTGCTCAGCGACGGGATGCCGGTGCTGCCCAGGCGCACCAGCAGATCCAGGTAGGCCTGCTTGCGCGAGCCCAGCGACGCGATCCGCGCGCGCTCTCCGGCGGCCGTGGCGGCCTCCGAGGAGGCGCCGGCGGCCCTGGCTTTCGCGGCCGCCCGCCGGGCGGCGTCCCCGGCGTGCTTCGCGACCGGCCCGAGCTCGCGCTGGAGCACCTTCTCGATCTGGACGAGTGACGCGTTGAGGAACGTCCCGGGGCCGTAGACCGACCGCACGCCCGGCAGCGCGGCCGCCTTGCCCTCGAGGTTGACGAGGCGCAGCAGGTCCTCGCCCACGAGCGTGCGCGTGGCGAGGTCCCCCTTGATGCTCATGATGATCGGCTCGTCGCCGAAGGCCCGCTCCTGCTTGGGCGTCTGCGTCCCGACCGGCGAGGAGGGGTCGGCGAGCAGGGCCGGCGACGCCGACGGACGCAGTCCGACAGCGAGGAACGCGGCCCCGATCGTGACGATCAGAACCGCGAGCGCGGCGAACCGCTGACGACCGGCGCTCACGGACTGGCTTGGACACGCGGGTACGTCCCGTCACCGTCCTTCGGCGACTTGATGTCACCCGGCTTGGGGTACGGGTTCGTGCGCTCGGCGTTGTAGATGTCCGCGGCGCCGAGGGCCATGAGGCCCTCGAGCAGCTTCTTCTGGTCGTCGCTGAACGCCGCGACGGACGACGCCGACAGGATCGCGTGGACGCGGCCCTTGTTGCCGATCGCGTCCTTGGTGGCGAACACCGAGCCGTTGTTGGCGAACAGGCCGCCGATCTCGGTCGCGTACGGGCTGAGGTACTCCACGGCTGGTCCACCCTGACGCAGGAAGCGATCCAGCGCGCCGATGGCCGGCGTGAGGTTCTTCGAGAACGGGGTGAGCTGCCTCAGGAGCGGATCGGCGCGCCTGAGGGCGGCGGGCAGCTCCTTGAAGAGCGTCCGCGTGGCGGCGACGGCCGGGCGCAGGTCGGTGAGGACCGGACGCAGATCGGCGCTGACGGTCGCCAGGTCGCTGACCACGGGAGTCGACCGTGACGAGAAGTCGCCGAGGCGGCGCACGCTGGCGCGCGCCTGCGTGAGGGTCGGGCCGAGCTCGCGGATCGCCGCCCGGAACGCGCTGTCGCGGCTGGACGCGGCGATCGCGGCGGCCTTGGCCTGGCGGGCGAGGGTCTGGACCTGCTGGCCGCGGTCACCGAAGGCCTGCATCACTTCACCGGTGTTCGCGACGAGGGCCGCGACCTCGCGCTTCTGGCTGTTGAGCACACGCAGCACGGTGCCGCCGTCACGGCTCGTCGGCTTCACCGCGGCCCAGATCCGGTTGATGTCCTCACCGCGCCCGTCGAGCCCCGGGCCGAGCCCGTCGAGGTTCTGCTGCACGCGCTTGCGCGTCGATGGGCTCAGCGAGTCGAGGATCCGGTCCAGCTGGACGGCTTCCTTGGCCTGCGCCAGGGGCAGCAGCCCACCCTTGGGCAGCTTGCCAGCCGTCGGCGAGCCGGGCTGCAGGTCAAGGTAGTTCTCACCGACGAGCGTCTTGGTCCGGACCTCGACGACGGCGTCCTTGTACACCGGGAAGCTCTTGTCCTTGATCTCGAACTCAACCTTGGCCTGATCGCCGACGCGGTTGATCTTCGAGATGACGCCGACCTTGACGCCCGCGCTGCGGACGTCGCCGTTCTGGGTGAGCTGGAAGGCCGTGGGGACCCGGGCGCTCGCGTAGAACGGCCGGTGCAGCCGGATGTGGCCGCCGGCCGCGAGGAACAGGTAGACGAGGATCGCCATGCAGATCGCCGTGAAGGCGAGCAGACCCAGGATCTTCGCACCGCGATGTTCGATCTTCATCGGGAGGCTCCGTCCGTGCAGGAGGCCGATCGCCGCTGGTTCGTCCCGCCGGGCGGCGTGACGCCGCCGATGGTGTCCAGGTCCTGCGAGTCATTGCCGCGGGGGTAGGCGCCGTAGGCGTCCGAGAACTTCAGCACCGACAGCGTGTCGTTGAAGAAGTTGCCGATGACGTCGAAGCACGGCGGCAGCTGCTTGGTCAGGCGGTCGTAGGCCGGCGCCTGCGCGCGCAGCTGCGTGAACGCGTCGTCCAGCGCGACGGAGGTCGGCTTCAGATCCCGGGCCAGCGGGGCCAGTCGCGTCACGGCGGGTCGTAGCGCGACGAGCGCCGGCGTGGCGTCGGTGCTGAAGCGCTCCAGCGCCTGCATCCCCGCCTCCAGGCTGTCGGCGACCGGGCCCAGGTCCTTCAGCGCCGGGTCCAGCTGGTCCTCTGCGGAGCGCAGTCGGGTGAAGGCTCCGCGGAGCGTGTCGAGCGTCGGCGGGATCTCCCGGAGCGTGGCGTCCAGCTCGGTATCCGCTCCCGAGAGCTGGCCGAGGGTCGCGTTGCCGGCCCCGACGAGCGTCGTGAGCTGCTTGTCGCGCTCGGCCAGCGCCGTCGTGAGCTTGTTGAGGTTCGTCACGAGCCGCGCCATCTGCGTGCGCCGCTGGGCGACCACCGACGAGGTGCGCTGCGCGGCCGACAGGAACGGGCTGAGCTCGCCGAACGCCCACTTCAGGTCGGCGCCGTTGTCCTTCAGGCCGCGCCCGAACTGGTCCAGGAGGATCTGCAGCCGCGTCCGGGTGGCTCCGGGGAACTCGTTGAGGACGCGTGAGATGTCCACCGGGGAGACGGTGCGGGCGGCGGCGAGCGCGTTGTCGCCGGTGCCCACCTCGCCCGCGGACTTGTGCCCGCGGCTCTC
>JAOPZJ010000151.1 GCA_025964155.1 Solirubrobacterales bacterium | reverse complement strand
CGACGAGCGCGCCCGAGACGATGAAGTCCACGAGCTCACCGAAGAACGGACGCTCAGCGTGCTCGGCGTAGTGCGTCTCGGCGGTCTCGCGCGGGGTGTTGACGAGCGTGAGGGCGGCGATCCTCAGCCCCTTGTTCTCGAACCGGGAGTGGAGCTCACCGGTGAGTCCACGGGCGAAGGCATCGGGCTTGACGAGGATGAGGGTCTGTTCCATGAGGCCGGTGATCCTATGTGGCGGCGGCTCGCGCGGGCGTTGTCGCGGTGCGCCGGCGCGGGACGGGCTAGGCCTCGACGGGGCCCGGAGGCGGCGACGACGGGTCGCCTTCCTCGGACCGGCGGCGACGCCGGCGGCGTGGGGCGGCGGACTGCTGCACGACCTCGGTCTCGCAGTACGGGCACAGGCGCCACTCCGGATCCAGCGGCTTGGCGCACGTGACGCACGGGTCCTTCAGCTTGCGCGTGCACGAAGGGCAGCGGATGAAGTCCTTCTCCACCTGGTAGTCGCAGTGCGGGCACAGGAAGTAGTCCAGGCGCTGGATCCGTGCCTCGGCGGCCGCCATCTCCAGCTCACGCTCGCGCACATCGTCGAGGTACTCGGCGGGACGGACGATCATGTAGACGATCGTGCCGACGTACGGGAAGAAGCTCGCGAGGGTCGCGCAGCCGATCAGCATCGGGTCGGCGATGCGCCGGCGGGCGTCGGCGTACGTGTAGTACACCAGCGCCAGCCAGATCACGACCAGGAAGAGGATGAGCAACTTGACGGCCGTGTTGAGGCCGCCGCTGTTGATGCCGAAGACACCGAAATGGACCATGACAGCGGAGGACTCTAGAGCGTTGGGCGGCGACCCGGCGAGCGCCCTATGCAGGAGGAATGGTCAGGTCGTTCGATGCGGCGGCGGGCGCTGGGCGCTCAGCGTGCGCGCAACCCGTCGAGGAGCAGCTCGGCGATGCGCCGGCCGCCGCCCGGCGCGACGCGGTCCGCGCCCCGCACCGCCGCGAACAACAGCCGGACGTCCTGGACGACGGCATCGGGACGGAGCGTCCCCTCGACACGTGCGCGGTCCAGCAGGCGTTCGATTCCGGCGGCGACGTCCGCGCGCGCATCGCTGACGTCGGGCCGGTCGGAGGTCGCGGCGATCGCCTCGGTCATCATGTCGTCGCACCCGTCGCCGGTCTCGATGACCCGCCACACCATCCCGGCGACGTCACCGAATGGCTCGGCGGTCGGCGAAGTGCCGTCGATCTCGTCCAGTATTTCCGCGAGCCGCTGCAGCACGAGCGCCGCCACGAGGTCGTCCTTGTCGGCGAACTGGCGGTAGACCGATCCCACCCCGGCGCCGGCCGCGGCCGCGACCGCGGGCATCGCCGCCCCCAGGCCCTCACGGGCGAAGAGCTCGCGTGCTGCCTCCAGGAGTCGCGCGCGCTTGGCCGCGGCGTCGAGCTCGGCCCAGGCGACCGGGGGCGGAATGATCATTCCGATACTCTACCTCGTTCATGGATAGCGCCACCGTCTCCCGACAGCACTACAAGATGACCTTCTGGATCCTCGCCACCGGCGCGGTCTCCTACTCCCTGCTGCAGTCCCTGGTCCTCCCTGCGCTCCCGGAGTTCCAGCGCTCGCTGCACGCCTCGGAGACCTCGGTGAGCTGGATCCTCACCGCCTATCTCCTCAGCGCCTCCGTCGCGACACCGATCATCGGGCGCCTGGGCGACATGTACGGCAAGGAACGGGTCCTCGTCATCACGCTGGCGATGCTCGGCGTCGGGACGCTGCTGTCGGCCGTGGCCACATCGATGGGCCCGCTCCTGGCCGGGCGCGTCCTGCAGGGCGCCGGCGGCGGCATCTTCCCGCTCGCCTTTGGGATCATCCGCGACGAGTTCCCGCGGGAGAAGGTCGCTGGCGGCATCGGCCTGATGTCCTCGCTGCTCGGGATCGGCGGCGGCGCCGGCGTCATCTTCGCCGGCGTCATCGTCGACCACCTGTCCTACCACTGGCTCTTCTGGATCCCGCTCGCCTCGATCGTCGCCGCCACGATCGCGACGTGGCGCTTCGTGCCCGAGTCCCCCGTGAAGGTTCCCGGGCGCGTCGACTGGGTCTCGGCGTTCCTCATGTCCTCCGGGCTGGTGATCGTGCTGGTCGCGGTCAGCCAGACGACCACCTGGGGCTGGGGCTCAGGCAGGGTCTGGGGCCTCATCGCGTTCGGGACGCTGCTGCTCGTCGCCTGGGTCCGCAACGAGATCCGCTCCGACGAGCCGCTCGTCGACATGAGCATGATGCGGATCCGCGGGGTGTGGACGACGAACACCGTCGCGTTCCTGCTCGGCGTCGGCATGTACTCCTCGTTCATCCTGATCCCGCAGTACGTGCAGGAGCCGACCGGCACCGGCTACGGCTTCGGCGTGTCGATCATCGCCTCGGGGCTGTTCCTGCTGCCCTCCACCGTCGCCATGGTCCTGGTCGGGCAGTTCGCCGGCCGCCTGGAACACCGCTTTGGGTCCAAGCCGCCCCTGCTGGCCGGGGCCGGCTTCGCCGCGGCAGCGTTCCTGCTGCTCGTGAGCGTCCGCGACCAGCGGTGGGAGATCTACGTCTCGTCGGTACTGCTCGGCATCGGCATCGGGCTGGCGTTCGCCGCACTCGCGAACCTCATCGTCGCCAACGTCCGCCAGGAGCAGACCGGCGTGGCGACGGGGATGAACACGGTCATGCGGACGCTCGGCGGCGCGCTCGGCGGCCAGGTCGCCGCGACGTTCCTGGCCAACAGCCTCGTCGCCGGCCACCCGACGAACCACGCGTTCACGCTCGCGTTCGCACTCTGCGCCGGCGCCCTGGTCATCGGGATCGTCGCCGGGTTGGCGATCCCCGGCCGTCCGACGCGCACGAGCGTCGCCGGGGCGGCCGTCCCAGAGACGTCGGGCTAGAGGTACTGGCGGCCGAACAGGTACCCGCCGGCGAAGAACACGAGGATCACGAGCGCCACGATCACGGCGACGCCGACGATCATGAGCAGGACGGACGGGCCGTCATCGTCGTTCACAGTCTGGATGCCTGGTGGCCGTTGGCGGGGCGCATGAGATCAGCGATGAGGTAGAGGGAGCCGGTGGCCAGGGCGAGTCCCTCGGGTCCTGCCAACTCGCGCGCCAAGGCTAGCGCGCGGCGCGGATCGCTCTCCAGACGGGTGATCGGCCAGCCGAGCTGCGCGGCGAGCGACTGCAAGGTGGCCGGCGACAGTGACCGCGGGTTGGCGTTGTGGGTGCAGACCACCTCGGCGCACAGCGGCAGCAGCGCGCCCAGCATGGCCGCCGCGTCCTTGTCGTCGAGGATCGAGAGGACGGCGACCAGGCGGCGGTCGCCCAGCGTCTCGCGCAGCGTCTGCGCCAGCGCGACGAACCCGTCCGGGTTGTGCGCCCCGTCGACGATCGTCTCCGGCGCGGTGTCGACGCGCTGCCAGCGCCCGGGCACGAGCGTCGAGGCCGCAGCCGCGCGCACGGCCTCAGGGTCCAACGGATGTCCGAGGTAGGCCTCCGCCGCCGCACACGCCAGCGCGAAGTTCGTGCGCTGGAAGCTGCCGCCGGCGACGAGGTCCACAGGGACCGGGGGGCTGGCCGGGGCCACGACGAGGCGTGCCCCGAGCTCGGCGCAGACGCGGTCGGCGACGGCGCGTGCCTCCGGATGCAGCCCGCCGCCCACGACGAGCGTGCCGCCCGGCCGCACGACGGCGAGCTTCTCCCCCGCGATGTCGGTGATCGTCGGGCCCAGCCAGCGCGTGTGCTCCAGCCCGACGTTCGTGAGCACCTGCACGCTCGACGGCAGGACGTTCGTGGCGTCGTAGCGGCCCCCGAGGCCGGCCTCGACGACCGCGACGTCCACCCGCCGGCGGGCGAGCTCGTCGAGCGCTGCCGCGGTGAGCAGCTCGAACTGCGTGACGTGGTCATCGTCGGCCGCGACACCGTCGAGCTCGGCGGCGACGGCGACGGCGCGCGTCACCGCGGCGGCGAAGTCGGCGTCGTTCAGGTCCTCCCCGGCCACCCGGATGCGCTCGCCGAAGCGCACGAGGTGCGGCGACAGGTACGCCCCGGTGCGCAGGCCGTGCCGCGTCAGGAGCGCGGCGGTCATCCGGGTCGTCGACGACTTCCCGTTGGAGCCGACGACATGGACGGAGGCGTAGCGCTGCTGCGGATCGCCGAGCCCGCCCAGCAGCCGGTGCATGCGCTCGGTGCCGAAGCGCATGCCGAAGAGCTCGAGGCCCAGCAGGTGCGCCTCGGCCTCCTCGACGGTCAGCGTGCGCGCTTGCGCCACGCTCAAGACGCCTCCCCGAGATGCGCGAGCTCTCCCCTCAGACGCTCGAGCTTGTCGCGCTCGGCCCGGACGACGGGCGCCGGCGCCTTGTCGGTGAACCCGGCGTTGGAGAGCTTGCCCTCCGCGCGCGCGATCTCCTTGCGCAGGTCCGCCGCCTGCGCCTGGGCCTTGCGCTGCGCCTCGGCGGGGTCGAAGGAGCCGGAGGCCAGGACGTCGACGGTGCCGCCGGGGATGACGATCGCGCTCGCGGCCGGTGCCGCGGGGTCGTCGGCGAGCTGCAGGCGGGCGAGGCGGGCGAGCACCACCCGCGTGTCGTCGTAGCCCTCGGCCATGAGGCGGGCGTCGAGGAAGGCCCCGGCCTGGACGCCGGCCTCATTGCGCCAGGACCGCACGGTCGTGACGGCTTCGATGAGCGTGGCGACCTGGGTCTCGGCGACGGGATCGCGGAGGGCCTCGTCCACGACGGGCAGCTCCGATGCCGCCAGCAGGCGGCCGTCGTGTCCGGGCAGGTTTGCCCACAGGTCCTCGGTGACGAACGGCATCACCGGGTGGACGAGGGCGACGCTCTCGCGCAGGACGTGCAGCAGCGTCGCGGCGAGGTCCGCGTCGACCTCGCGGCCCTTGATGAGCTCGAGGTACCAGTCACAGAGCTCGCCGTAGACGTAGTCGTACAGCCCCAGCGCGAGCTTGTGGAAGTCGAACTCGCCCAGGCGCCGGGCGCTGTCGGCCTTGACGGCCTGCAGGCGGCTGAGGATCCAGCGGTCCTCGACGGTCGTCGGCCGTGGCGCGGGGACGGTGCCCTCGGGGACCTTGCCGACGACGAACTTCGCGGCGTTGAAGAGCTTGTTGCCGAGTGCCTGGCCCTGGGCGACCTTCTCCTCGCTGAAGCGGACGTCCTGTGTGGAGGACATCGCCAGGAGGCCGAAGCGGACGGCGTCGGCGCCATAGGCGGGGAAGTCGCCGCCCTGGGAGAAGGCCGGCGGGCGCGGGCCGCCCTCGATGAGGGCGAGCGGATCGACCCCGGTGCCCAGCGACTTGCTCATCCGGCGCCCGTCCGGCGATTGGATGACGGAGTGCACGTAGACGTCGTGGAACGGCACGTCGCCGGTGAACTCCAAGCCCATCATGACCATCCGCGCCACCCACAGGAAGAGGATGTCCCGCGCCGTGGAGAGCACGTCGGTCGGGTAGAACGCGCGCAGCTCCGGCGTGTCGTCGGGCCAGCCGAGCGTCGCGAACGGCCACAGCGCAGAGCTGAACCACGTGTCCAGCACGTCGGGATCGCGCTCCCAGCCGTCGCCCTCCGGGGGCTCCGTCCCCACGTACGTCTCCTCGCCGCGGTACCAGACCGGCAGCTGGTGGCCCCACCAGATCTGGCGCGAGATGCACCAGGGGCGGATGTTGGACAACCACTCGTCGTAGCGGCGGCGCTGGGAGTCCGGGTGGATCCGCACGCGGCCGTCCCGGACGACCTGCAGCGCGGGAGCCGCCAGCTCGTCCATCCGCATG
>JAOPZJ010000366.1 GCA_025964155.1 Solirubrobacterales bacterium | reverse complement strand
CGGGTCGATCTCGGTGTGGACGAAGGCGATGAGTCCCCGGCTGCGGTGGTACGCGGTGAAACCGGCCGGCGCGCCGTCCACCGTGATCTCGAAGCGCGAGCGGTCGGGGTCGTCGGTCACGACGGCGGGCATGGCGCGAGCGTAGCCTCCCGATGCGCGGAATTCAGATGTAGTACATGGCCACGCCCGCCTCGCGGGCCTCGCGCTCGACGACGTCGGCGATCGTCGTCTCCTCCAGGACCTTTCGGGCCGCCGTGGCGGCGTCGGCGAAGACCCCCTCGGAGTCGCGGCCGAGCGGGCCGTCGAGCAGTTCGACGATCTCCAGGACGGTGATCGTGGAGGGCTCGCGCGCGAACGAGTACCCGCCCTTGACGCCGCGCTGCGACTTGAGGACCCCGGCGCGACGCAGGGTCGCGAAGAGCTGCTCGAGGAACTGGACCGGGACGTCACGCCGGCGGGCGAGCTCGCCGATGGGGACCGGGCCGCTGTCGCCCGCGCGCCCGAGTTCGGTCAGCGCCTTCAGGGCGTAGGGGCTCTTGGTCGTGATGGAGATCATGGCGTTACGGTTCCCGGCATCGATCGTAAGGCACGCATCGGCCGTTGGGCGCCTCCGCTGGCGCTGATGGCCGTCATCTTCGCGCTTTCCGCGCAGCGCGACCTGAACTCGGGTCTCGGCGGCATCGACCTCGTGGGGCGCAAGTTCGTGCACGCCGCGGAGTTCGGCCTGCTGTGGTGGCTGTGGCTCCGCGCGCTGGACACCGTGCCCGGGATCCGCTTTCGCCGCGCCGGGCCACAGCTGTTCGCCGCGCTGATCGCGATGGCCTACGCCGCCACCGACGAGTGGCACCAGACGTTCGTCGAGGGCCGCCACGGGACCCCGGTCGACTGGCTGATCGACTGCAGCGGCGTGGCGATCGCGATCCTCATCACCCGTCGCGTCCAGCGCCGATCGGCGATCCCTACAACCAGCCGCGCTCCGTCGCCATGAGGACGGCCTGCGCGCGGTCGACGGCGCCGAGCTTGCCGTAGATGTTGTGCAGGTGGGTCCGGACGGTGCTCGTGGAGAGCTGGAGCTCCAGGGCGATCTGCTTGTAGACCTTACCTTCGGCCAGGCGCTTGAGCACCTCGACCTCACGCGTGGACAGCGGGCACGGGTCGATCTGACGGGTGCGCCCGGTGGTGGGGTACGGCAGGTCGTACATCACCGTGCGCAGCTCGGTCGGGCCGAGGCCGATGACGCGGGCACAGCGCAGCAACTCGGTCGGCGAGACGGCGCCGCCCTGGGCGTAGTGGGCAAGCATGTCCGCCAGGCGGACGAAGGCCGCCTCGCCCGTGGCGTCGTCGGAGTGGTGGCGCTCGATGACCGAGGCGACCGCCTTGGGTAGCCCCCAGCGGCGGGCCAGCACGCCACCGACGAGCGCGTGGTCCACGCCGAGCTCCCGGCGTTCGCGGTGGATGCGCTCCTCGGGCGTGCGGGCGTTGCCGTGGACCTGCTGCGGGTAGCCCGGGTAGGCGTGCATCAGGACGAGCTTGCCGATGTCGTGCAGCAGCGCGGTCACCATGAGGCGGTCGCGGTGCTCGTACTCGGCCTCCTGCGCGAGGCGATCGGCCGCGCGCTGCGTGGCGACCCCGTGCAGGCGGAAGCGCTCGGGGGCGGCGTCCCACACGGTGGAGCGCTCGAAGAAGTCGAAGGTGCGTGTCCGTGTGGCGAGCGACTGCACGGCTTCGGGGGACAGCAGCTCGACGGCCTGGACGATGGACTCGACGCGGCCGCGGGTCTTGCCCTCGACCTGGTTGCCAAGGCGCAGCACCGCGATGACGAGCGCGACGTCCGACTCGACGGCGTTGACGACGTCGCCGGTGGAGACCCGGTCGGCGGTGACGAGGCGCAGCAGGCGGTTCCGCGACTCGGCGAGGGCGGGGAACGCCTCGAGCGCCTCGAAGGCGGCGGTGAGGCGGCGGCCGTGGCCCTCGTTGTGGTGCCGCTGTGATCCGGCCTGGTCGGCTCCGGACGCAGTCGTGCTGACGCTGGACGTCGTCGACGCGAGCGCGGCGGGGGAAGGCTTCATCGATGCGCTCTCTGTGGGGTCCGTGGACATCTCTTCGAGCCCCTTATCGGCAGCAATGGACGAATGATTGAGGGGCACTTCCTCACCTGCAAGAGCCGTTTCAGGCGGCAGTGGCAGCGGCCGCCTGGATGCGCGCGAGCGACTCCTCCTGCCCGATCACCTGCAGCGTCTCGAAGATCCCTGGTGAGACGGCCGTGCCGGCGAGAGCCACGCGGACGGGCTGAAAGACGTCCTTGGGCTTCACCTCACGCGCGGCGACGACGCCTTGGAGCGCCGCTTCGATGGGCTCGAGCTCCCACGTATCGAGCCCGGCCAGGGCGTCGTGGGCGTCGACCAGCGCGCCGCGTCCGGCGTCCGTCAGCCACTTGGCCTTCGCCTTCTCGTCCTCACCGGGGCCGTCGAAGATGAAGCCCGACAGCGGCCAGAAGTCCGCCAGCGTCTGAATCTTCTCGCGGGAGATCTGCACCGCGTCGCGTAGACCGGCGCGCCCCGTGTACTCCTCCAGCGCGGCCGTCAGCTCGTCCAGCGACAGCTCACGCAGGTAGCGCCCGTTCATCCACCGCAGCTTCTGCTCGTCAAAGCGGGCCGGGTTCTTGGCGACCCGCGTGACGTCGAAGCGCCTGACGAGCTCTTCGGTGCTGATGAGCGTCTCGTCGTCGGTGTCGCCCCAGCCGAGCAGTGCGAGGTAGTTGCGCACGGCGGCCGGCAGGTAGCCTGCGTCGCGCAGCTCCTGGACGGACGCGGCGCCGTGGCGCTTGGAGAGCTTCTTGCCGTCCGGACCGTGCAGGAGCGGCAGATGGGCGAACAGCGGCGGCTCCACCCCCATGGCCACGTACACGAGCAGCTGCTTGGGCGTGTTGGAGAGGTGGTCCTCCCCGCGCACGACATGGGTGATCTGGGCGTCGGCGTCGTCGACGGCGACCGCGAAGTTGTACAGGGCGGTGCCGTCGGCGCGCGCGATGACGGGATCGTCGAGATGCACGTGCTGGAAGGTCGTGTCGCCCCGGACGAGGTCGTGCACGACCGTGGCGCCGTCGTCGGGCACGCGCAGCCGGACGGCGCCCTCGGCCTCGGGCGTCCCGCGGAACCCCTTGTCGGCGCCGTGCTGCGCCTTGTACGCCTTGACGTCCTCGCCCGTGGCGGTGGAGCGGTAGGCGTGGCCGTCGGCGAGGAGCTGCTGGAGGACCTCCTCGTGGCGCGCGGAGCGCTGCACCTGCGAGATCGGGCCCTCGTCGTAGTCGATCTGCAGCCACGCCAGCGCGTCGAGGATCTGGTCGACGTTCTCCGGGGTGGAGCGCTCGCGGTCGGTGTCCTCGATCCGCAGGACCATCGTCCCGCCGCTGCCGCGGGCCATGAGCCAGTTGTAGAGCGCCGCGCGGGCCCCGCCGATGTGCAGGGCGCCGGTGGGGCTGGGAGCAAAGCGAACGCGCATTGGGATAGAACCTATCGATGCTCATCGGATGCCACGTCTCCCCCGCCGGCGGTGTCGCCAAGGCCATCGAAC
>JAOPZJ010000351.1 GCA_025964155.1 Solirubrobacterales bacterium | reverse complement strand
CCGGCGAGCGCTCGGCGACCAACCGGCTGAGCGGCACGATCACGTGGCTGCCGCACGCCGGTCAGGTCATCCGGCCCGGGCGCACGCTGTTCCGGGTCGACGGCGCCCCGGTCGTGCTCATGGACGGCGCGCTGCCGGCGTACCGGACGCTGAAGCGGGGGATCGACGACGGGCGCGACGTGCGCCAGCTCGAACGCGCCCTGGGCGCTCTCGGCTACGACCCGGGGGTCGTCGACGAGACGTACACCGCGTCGACCGCTGCGGCGGTACGCAACTGGCAGGACGACCTCGGGCTCGACAAGACGGGCGAGGTGCAGCTCGGTCGTGTGGTCTTCCTGCCGGGGGCTCGGCGGGTGACCGATGTCAAAGCGTCACTCGGGTCGACCGCGAGCGTGTCGTCGAACGGCACGTCGCCGGCCGGCGACTCCGGCCACAGCACGCAGTTCGCGTCGTTCCGGGCGGCCACCACGCCCACCACGCCCACCACACCCGCCACCACACCCGCCACCACGCCGACGACGCCGGCGACCACGCCGACGACGCCGGCGACCACGCCGACGACGCCGACGACCACGCCGACGACGCCTACGACCCCGAAGACGACACCCACCACGACGCCGCCGGCGACCCCCAGCACACCGAAAGACGCGACAGGCAACGGGAACGGGACGCCAAACGGGAACGGGACGGGAAGCGGCGACCCCTCGTCCGGCGGCAACGCCCCCGCGACCGAGGTGCTGGTTACGAGCTCGACGCGTCGCGTCGTCACGGCGAAGCTCGACGCCGCCGACCAGCAGCTCGCGGCCCGCGGCCGGCGCGTGCGCGTCGAGCTGCCTGATGGGCGGATTGTCAGCGGCCGGATCGCGAGCGTCGGGACGGTCGCGACGGCCGACGCGAGCCAGGGCGGCGATCCCGCAGGCGGGGCCGGCACCCCGAAGATCACCGTCACGATCCGCCTGGGCTCGACGCGCACGGCGGGCCGCCTGGACCAGGCCCCGGTCTCGGTCCAGTTCGCGCGCACGACCCGCCGCAACGTGCTCGCGGTGCCGGTGCAAGCGCTGGTCGCGCGGCCCGGCGGCCGCTATGCGCTCGAACGCGCCGACGGCCGGCTCGTAGACGTCGTCCCCGGCGTTTTCGCCAACGGCTACGTCGAGCTGACCGGCGGGCGGATCCGAGCGGGCGACCGCGTCCGGGTGCCCGCGTGACGCGGCGGGTGCTCGAGCTGCGCGACGTGACGAAGCGCTACGCGGGCGGCGTGGAGGCGCTCGCGGGCGTGTCGCTCGGCGTCGACGCGGGCGAGCTGCTCGCCATCGTCGGGCCTTCAGGCTCGGGCAAGACGACGCTGCTGCAGATCATGGGCACGCTCGACCGGCCGTCGAGCGGTACCGTGCTCGTCGAGGAGCGCGACATGGCCGGCGCGTCGGACGACGAGCTGGCCGCGCTGCGCGCGCGGAGGATCGGCTTCGTGTTCCAGCAGTTCTTCCTGCTCGACGGGATGGCGGCCCTCGACAACGTCGCGGACGGCCTGCTGTACACCGGCACGCCGATGGCGCAGCGGCGCGCGCTCGCCCGCGAGGCGCTCGCGCGCGTGGGCATGGAGCATCGCCTCGGCCACGTGCCCGCGCAGCTCTCCGGCGGCGAGCGCCAGCGCGTCGCGATCGCGCGCGCGATCGTCGCCAACCCCGCGATCGTCCTGGCGGACGAGCCGACCGGCAATCTCGACAGCCACCGCACCGCCGAGGTCGTCGCGCTGCTGCGGGAGCTCAACGCGCAGGGCACGACGATCGCTGTCATCACGCACGACCACGAGATCGCTGACGCGCTGCCGCGGCGCGTCGAGATCCGCGACGGGCGGCTGGTGGATGCGCCCGAAGCCACGCCGACGACGCCGGAGCGGGTATGAAGAGCCGCCTGCTTGCCCGCGACCTCGTGCGGCTCGCCTCGATCGGGCTGCGGACGCGACGCCTTCGCGCTGTCCTCTCGGCGCTCGGCATCGCGATCGGGATCGCCTCGATGGTGGCGGTGCTCGGCATCTCGCAGTCCTCCAAGACCGATCTGCTCGATCGCCTGGACCGGCTCGGGACGAACCTCCTCACGGTCGCCCCCGGCCAGAGCTTCTTCGGCGAGAACGCGACCATGCCGAGCAGCGCGCCGTCGGCGATCCGCGGCATGGCGTCGGTGCAGACCGCGGCGGCGACCTCGCCGATCTCGGCGAGCGTGCGGCGCACCGACCGCATCCCCGCGGAGGAGACGGGCGGGATCGCGCTGCTGGCCGCCGAGCTCGGGCTACCGGGCGCGGCGGGCGCGACGATGGCGCGCGGCCGGTTCCTCGACGCCGCTCTCGAGCGCTATCCCACCGTCGTGCTCGGCGCCGTCACCGCCCAACGGCTCGGCATCGACCGCGTCGGCGTGCAGGTCTACGCGGACGGTCACTGGCTCATGGTCGTCGGGATCATGCGCCCCGTCCCGCTCGTGCCCGACCTGGACCGCGCGGCGCTGATCGGCTACCCGGCGGCGAAGACGCTGTTCGGGACCGATCGCCACGCGGGCACGGTGTACGTCCGCGCGCAGCAGGACACGGTGAGGGCCGCGCGCGACATGATCCCGCCGAATGCGAACCCCGAGCACCCCGAGGAGGTCGACGTCAGCCGCCCGTCGGACGCCCTCGCGGCGCGCGCGGCGGCGAAGGGCGCCTTCACCGCGCTGTTCCTCGGGCTCGGCGCGGTCGCGCTGTTCGTGGGCGGCGTGGGCATCGCCAACGTGATGGTGATCTCGGTCCTCGAGCGCCGCTCGGAGGTGGGGCTACGGCGGGCGCTCGGGGCGCGGCGCCGCCACGTGGCCGCGCAGTTCTTCGCCGAGGCGCTGCTGCTCTCGGTCCTCGGCGGTGTCGCGGGGGTGGCACTCGGCGCTCTGGTCACCGGCGCCTACGCCGCGGGCCAGGGCTGGCGCGTCGTCGTGCCGGCGTCGGCTGCCGGCGGCGGCTTGGCCGCGGCGCTGCTCATCGGCGCGGTCGCAGGCCTGTACCCCGCCGTGCGGGCCACCCGCCTGTCACCGACCGAAGCGCTCCGCGCCACCTGACCGACCGGGCTACGCCCGCCTTCGAGCGCCTCACGGACGACGACGCGTTTCGCCTCATCAGGGAGCGCCCGTGCGCGCGGCTGCCCCTCCTGCGCGCCGTCACCCAATGCGGCAGCCTCAACGACCCGCTGCGCAAGCGCGGGGCGCTCGAGGTGCTGTCGCGGATGCTCGAGCGGCGGGAGGAGGAGTTGTCGGAGGCCGGTGTAGCGCGCTCACGCCCTGGTGGCGCGCTCACGGGATGTGAACGGAGTTTCATCCACCTCTAGGGGGCTTGAGGCTCCACGCAGCATGGGGCCGCTGCTGCCTGGCGCTTGTGGCGCTGGCGCGATTGAGCTTGGCGTGGTGCGGGGCGTTTGAAACGCCGCATTGACGGGGGAGTGCGAAGCCCGCGGTGCTTTGGCGCGCGGGTGACCATCTCGGCGTCAGGAAGAGCGCCAACGCGACGCCCACGCCGATCGAGCGTCACAGATCCGCTACCTGGCAGCGGAAACGTGACGCTCGATCGGCAAACGCGCTGTGCGCCACTTGGGGAGAGTGCCAACGCGCGACGTGGGGGGTCGAGTGGAGCTAGGTGGTCTCCGTGACCGGCTGTGCTCACCGCCGTCGCGAGCGGCAACGCGCCAGCCATGACGGTCCGCCGCCGCGCACGCACCAACCCGCCCGCACCTTCCGCCGTCCATGCCCGCCGTTCCAGCGCATCGCACCGCCGCGCGGCTCGCTCGCGTCAGCGCCACGGCGCTCGCACTCAGGCCGGGACTGGTTGCGGCGGCTCCAGCCCGTCACGCCGCCGGGTTCGCCAGGTCAGATCCGGCCGGCCCCGAGGCGGTGTGATCACGGCCGTGATCCCACCCGCAGGTGCATGAATTTCACCGCTGCCGGGTAGCGGACCCTCGAGCCGGTGCCCCTTGCGCGGGAGGGACGCTGGAACCGGACGGACCCGACCCGAGAGGATGACGGTGGCATCATCGATCACACGCTGGCCGCTTCTACGCCAACTGCGCGGCCAGGACCGGACCGGGCGCGGAGCGGCCGTCACCTCAGAGCGGACCGAGCAGCTGCGCCCGCGCACCGCCACCGCGGACCGCGTCGTCAGGTCCGTCTGCCCGTACTGCGCCGTCGGCTGCGGCCAGAACGTCTACGTCAAGGACGGCGAGGTCGTCCAGATCGAAGGCGATCCCGATTCGCCCACGAGCCGCGGGCGGCTGTGCCCCAAGGGCTCGGCGACGCTGCAGCTCACCACCGGCGACGCGCGCGAGGAGCACGTCCTCTACCGCCCGCCGAACTGGACCGACTGGGAGCGGCTCGACCTCCAGACGGCGATGGACATGGTCGCCGAGCGCGTCATCGCCACGCGAGCGGCCTCGTTCGACTGGACGCACGAGGGCAAGGACGTGCGCCGCACGCTCGGCATCGCCCACCTCGGAGGCGCGACGCTCGACAACGAGGAGAACTACCTCATCAAGAAGCTGTTCACGTCGCTGGGGATCGTGCAGATCGAGAACCAGGCGC
>JAOPZJ010000349.1 GCA_025964155.1 Solirubrobacterales bacterium | reverse complement strand
AGTAGTGCCGGACGGACCGCACCGACGTGCCGGCCTGGGCCGCGACGCGCTCGACGGTCACCTCGGCCGGCGTGTGGTGCTCGAGCAGCGCAGCGACCGCGTCCAAGAGGCGCATCCGCCGCTCGTGCACCGTGAGATCCATGAAGTCCTCGCGCGGCTCGACGGCAGGTGGCGAGGGCTCCGGTGACACGGACGCATTCTAGGCCTGACGGGCTCGTCAGCCATCGAGCAGCACGGGCGCGAGCGTCCGGAGCTGCTGCAGCTGCTCGTCGAACGATCCGAGCGGCTGGACCGGCACGTGATCGGCGCCCGCCGCGAGGTGGGCCTGGACCCGTGCGCGCACGTCGTCGACGGTGCCCCACGCGACGATGTCGTCGACGACCCGATCGCTGCCGCCGCCGGCCAGCTCGTGGTCCTCATAGCCGAGCCAGCGCAGGTTGTTGGCGTAGTTGGGCAGGGCGAGGTAGGACTTGGTGGCCTTGCGGGCTATCGCCCGGGCCCGGTCCGGGTTGGTCTCCAGGACCACCATCAGCTCGGGTGCCAGGAGACGATCCGGACCCAGCGCCGCGCGCGCCCGCTCGGTGTGCGCGACCGGTACGAAGTACGGGTGCGCCCCGGCGGTGCGCTCGCGGGCCAACTCGAGCATCTTCGGTCGAAGGGCCGCGAGCACGACGGGCACGGGTGGCTCGGGCGCCGGCGGGACGTACGGCGACGCCTCCATGCCGTCGAGGTAGTCGCGCATCGTGCTGACCGGCTTGCCGTAGTCGTGGCCTCGGGGTGCGACGAGCGGCGCGTGGCTCACGCCCATCCCGAGGACGAACCGGCCCGGATACGCCTCGGCCAGCGCGTGCGCTCCAAGCTGCATCGACGTCGCGTCGCGCCCGTAGACGTTGGCGATGCCGGTGGCAACCACGAGATCCGAGGTGGCACTCAGCAGGAGGCCCGCGTGCGCGAACGCCTCCTTGTTGAACGGGGCCTCGCCGAACCACAAGGCCGGAAAGCCGAGCGCCTCGATCTCTCTGGCGGTGTCACGCTCGACCGCGGCGGACTGCCCGCCCACCGACGCGAGCCAGACCCCTACCGGACCGAGCTGCGAGCGAAGGGCGGAGATATCGACGTTCATTGGCGCGCCTGTCAATGTAGCTCCCGTTCCCGCTCGGTGCGCCCGCCTCTCGGGCCGCGTGGGCGCTCACCCAGTGGGCGCTACTTCATCACGAGAAACGTGCTGCGGGCATGCTTGCGCAGCCCGGGGAAGCGGGCGAGCATGCGGTCGTCGAACCGCCACACGCGCTTGGCCAGACGCCTTTGCAGGCGGGTGGGCAGCACCAGGTTGAGCGGCATCAAAGGGATCGTGAACAGCTCGCGTTCCTCGTGGTCGAACGCGGGGAAGATCTCGGCGCACAGCGCCCAGTCGTCGACCGTGAGTGGGTGTTCGTCGGGCGTGCGTGCCGACGGCGTCAGCGCCCGGCCGACCCGCAGCAGCGGGTTGTGCCACAGCGGCTCGAGGAATACGGCCGTGCCGTCCGGCCGCAAGATGCGCCGGAGCTCGACGAGGGCGCGCCGCACATCGAGGTGATGAATGATCGAGTCCCCGATGACAAGGTCGAACGAATCGTCGGGAAACCCGGTCGCGTGCGCATCGGCCACCAAAAAGCGGCAACGGCCCTCGACGCCATCCTGCCTCGCCCGCCGTTGCGCCTGCTCGATCTCGGCGTTCGACACGTCGATCCCGGTCACGCTAGCGGCGCCCGCGTCGATCAGCTGCTTCGTGAGATAGCCCGGACCGCACCCGTAGTCGAGAACGTCCTTGCCCGCAGCGTCGTAGAGGTCGTGCGCTTCCTCGTTGCGCCGGAACTCACCGATCGCGCGCCAGATCCAGCCCCGCACCAGGTGATATGACGTCTCGCCCTTCTCGTTGTAGAAGGCCCGCTCGCGCTCAGCCAGGGACGCGGCGGCGTCGGCTTCCGCCGCAGCGAGCGTCACCGAGTTCGGCACATCCATCGTCTGACCCTACGCGGACGGCGCGGGACCTGCGGGGGATGCAGCTGCCCCCGCAGTGCATGCGCGGCGCTTGTCTGGCAGCTGCGCTTCTGGAATGCCAAGCTGAGTCCCGGGGCGCAGGCAGCAGTCGACGATGGGGCTCAGCGCCCGACCACGCGGTAGGGCAAGCGCGCGATCGTGAGCTCCCCCGGCGCGGTATCGCCGAGCGTGACCTCCAGCGGGTGGACTTCGGCCGGTCGACCCGTCGGCAGCCAGCCCCAACCGCGGGGGACGAGGATGAGCGTGTGCGCCTGGCGCCCGACGAAGGCGAGGCGCCCGGAGGTGCTCCCGTCCCAGACGCGCAGTCCCAGCCCCGCGTCGAGTGCGGCGGCCGTTTCCGCCAGGTCGTCGACGACGAGGCCGATCTCCGACACGCCCGCGAGCTCGGTCGGTGAGAAGGGGCCGGTCGTGCCGTTCTCCTCCTGTCCGCGGTGCGCGATGAGCTCGACGATGTTGCCGGCCGGATCTTCGAAGTAACAGGCCTGGGCGTGCCAGAGGTCGAAGTCGAACGTCGTGTCCGTCGTCCCGGGCACCGGGAGCAGCGTCACACCGCGCGCGATCAGCCACCGGGCAGCCGCGGCGAAGCGGTCGCCAGGGACGAGCAGCGCGTAGTGGTAGAAGGGCCGCGCACCCGATGCGGCGACGGAGAACTCGACCTCGCTCCGCCCGGCGGTCAGCTTCAGCCCGTCCGGGGTGGGGACGGCCGGAAGGCCCAGCGTTTCCTGGTAGAGGTGCGACAGCGCGGGAATCGAGTCGGCGGACGCTGCCAGCCGCAGCGCCCGGAGGACCAGCGACGGTGCGTCCATCTGTCTCATCGGCCCAGCGTAGGCGATCGTGCACGTGGGGCAGGAAACTGCCCCACGGGGGCTTTCGTCGGCCCGCGTCTGGGGGAAGGCGGTGTAGCTTCGCGGCCAGGAAACGACTCCATCTTTCCCCAGCGGTGTGGTCCCCCGACCCACCTCCTCGCCCGGCCCCGCGATCGCCTGATCCGCCGCCGGGTCAGATCGCGTGCCCCTGCTCCCGAACCCCACGGTGCTCATGACCCCTGCCTTTGACAGAACCTCCAAGCTGCTGCTTCCTGCTTCGTGCGTCGCAGCGTTCCTGATTGCGTTGATGCTCCTCATGGCGGCGCCTTCGATGGCGTCGGCCGCGGACACGACGTCGCCGTCCGCGCCATCGAACCTGACCGCCACGCCCCAGCCCGGCAAGATCGCGCTGACATGGGGCGCCTCGACGGACAACGTCGGCGTCACCCAGTACCGCGTGTGGCGTCGCCCCTCATCGGGTTCCACCTGGGCGCAGATCGGGACGACGAGTGGCAGCGTTCGGACGTACGTCGACAGCGCCGTCACGGTGGGCACCTCCTACAGGTATTCGGTGCGTGCAGCAGACGCGGCCGGGAACGTGAGCGCCTCCTCGAACCTGGTTGACGCTGCTCCTGGTACAACGACTCCGACTCCGACTCCGACTCCGGCTCCGGTCCCGAGCCCCGCCCCCGTTCCGGCCGGCACGACGGTCTGGAAGGCGAACGCCGAGCTACCTGTCAATCAGGAGTGGGCATCAATCAGCGACCCCGCCCACCCGAACGCCGCAACCACGACGAACGTGACGCTCCCGGACTCACGTATCAGTCGCGACACCGGGACCAAGTTCCAGGGCGCGGCGTCATACAAGTTCACGGTGCAGGGCTCCGATCGCGACCCGTTCTCGTCCGGGCAGCGCAGCGAGCTGGGGATGGGCAACCCGACCCGCTCGGACATGCAGGACCGCCTGTTCCAGCGTGGCCAGGAACGCTGGATCTCTTGGGCATCCCGTCTCGGGACGGACTGGAACACGAACCCCGGCACCTGGCAGTTGACGAACCAGTGGAAGCAGCTTGGAGGGCTCGGCTCCCCGATCCTGTCGATGGAGCAGACAGGCGGCGTCTTCCGCATGGATCGCACGACGAGCGACCCGAACAACCAGTGGCCCTCGGGGTTCCAGTCGAACGTCACCGTCTGTCCGGCTGTGCAGACCGGCCGGTGGTACAAGTGGACGCTGCACATCAAGTTCGACCCCAGCGCGTCGGTTGGCTTCGTCGAGTGGTTCGGTGACTGCGGCTCAGGCGGTCCGCTGACAACGATCCTGGCGAAGCGGTTCCAGTCGACGCAGAAGATCAGCAACGGCCAGCCGGTCACCTCACAGGCCCGGATCGGCATCTACAGGAACACGATGTCGACAGGGTCGACCCTCTGGATCGACGCCTATAACGTGGCCACCACTCGCGCGCTTGCCGAGTACAACGCCGGCTTCTGATGCCGACGCCGACCGGTTGATGATGTGGGGCGTCGGAGTGCGGTTCACCGCGCGCCGACGCCCGCCTCCGCCGCCTGGCGGGTGGCGGCGACGACGTAGTCGTCGTAGTACGCGATGGCCGTGCCGTGAATCGTGCGGTCGCGGTAGATCCCGATCCTGGCGTGGGACGCCACCGGCCGTGAGCCCTGGGCAGGGTCGACCTTGAGCGTCGCCACGTGCGTTCGCGGCATGAGCAGTCTTGTGGGACCTCCGCGCCCGCGATCGCCGAAGAGCTCGACGTACCCGTCGCGGGCGTTCGTCGAGAACCGCACGCCCAGGGTGAAGCGCACCCAGCGACCCGTGTGGACCGTGCCCACCGGGAACCGCCGGAAGCCGCGCCTCGCACGCGGATCGGCGGGAGTGGCGAGCAGCTCCCAGCGCCCGGCGCGGACGGCGAGGCTCAGGATCGGTTCCTCAAGGCCCCCGAGCTGCTTCCACTGGGCGACCAGCTGCCAGGTGTTGACGCCGACCGGGAACCCCTTGCCCAAGTAGATCGCCCACGAGATCCAGCGCTCGTCCCCGGGCCGGAACAGTCGCGAATCGGAGAACCCTGGCCTGAGCGGATTCGCTTGGCCGACCTCCGAGCGCTCGCCGTAGCA
>JAOPZJ010000328.1 GCA_025964155.1 Solirubrobacterales bacterium | reverse complement strand
CGGCCAGCGCAGTCTCACCGAGGGCGACCGAGACGAGCCGGCGCGTGGACGCGCCGCGGGTCCGCAGCAGCGCCGCGTCGCGGCGGCGCCGGTCGGCGCCCGCCGAGGCGATCGACGCTGTGACGAGGCCGGCGAGGATGGCGCCGGGGACCCCGAGGAACAGGAACAGCAGCTGGGCGTAGAGCGCGTCCTTGCGCGCCTGGTCCAGCGCGGTGCCGAGGTTGTCGCCGACGATGCCGGAGCCGGCCAGCTTGGTCTCCAGGTTGCGGGCATGGCCGGAGACCTGCGTGAAGGCCGCGCTCGGGGAGCCGGGCAGCGCGCGCGACAGCGCAGCGTGGACCTGCGTGATGACCAGATCGGGTCGCTGCTTGGCGAGCGGCGCCTCGATCTGCTGGAAGGTCGACTGCGGCACGAGGATGACGTTGTCCGGCGGGGCCTGCGGCTGGGCGCCCACGGGCGCACCGACCTGCTGGAAGAACGAGTCGGCCTGCGGCATGTCCACGACCCCGGCAACGGTCACCGTGGCGGCGGGCAGGCCGGTCCGGCCGATGCTGATCTTGTCGCCGGGCTTGGCGTGCAGGTTGGCGGCCGTCTGCTGGGCCAGCAGGACGCCGGACGGCGAGCCCGTCAGGGTCCGCAGCGCCCCCGGGAACGTGGTCGCGTAGCCGTTGGGAAGACCGATGACCTTGCCTGGGCCGGTCTGCTGGGTGGTGCCGCCGGCCGTCGCCTTAAGGCCCGTGGTGTCGGCGATGCCGACCGGCAGCGCGGCCGTCACGCCGCCAAAGCTCTTGACCTGCTTCAGGAGCGTCGCGGAATCGGCGCCCTTGGCCGCCTGCACCTGCCAGTCCACCGCCACCCCCGCGCTGGCGCGGCTCGTCATCTTGGACGTCGTGGACGACAGGAACGTGCCGATCGACGCCAGCAGCGCGACGCCGACGGCGACGCCGAGGGCGGTGGAAAGCAGGCGGCCGCGGCGGTGCGCCACCAGGCCGCGCAACCAGGTCAGCGTGACCATGAGGACTCCTTCGCGGGGGTGGTCTTGGCAGGTGATGCCGCCGGACCGGTCAGCTGGCCGGAGTGCATCTGCCAGCGGGTGGGGAAGCGGTCCGCGACGGTGGGATCGTGCGTGGCGACGACCAAGGCGGCGCCGGCGTGATCCGCCGCGTCCAGCAGCACGTCGATGACGATCGAGCCGTTGGCGCGGTCCAGCTGGCCGGTCGGCTCGTCGGCGAGGATGAGCACCGGCTTGCCGCTGAGGGCGCGGGCGACGGCCACCCGTTGTGCCTGACCGCCGGAGATCTCCTCCGGCAGCTTGTCCGCCAGTTCACCGAGGCCGAGCAGCTCGAGGGCGTCGACGGCAAGGGTGCGCGCGTCGGCGTCCCGCATGCCGTCAAGCACCAGCGGCAGTGCGACGTTCTCACGGACGGTGAGCGGGGCCAGGAGACTCGGACCCTGGAAGATCACTGCCACGCGCCCGGGCTGCAGCTCGTCCCGCCCGCCGATCGCCGGCCAGCTGAGCTGCCCGTGCGTGGGCGTGTCGAGGCCGGCCATGAGGTGCAGCAGCGTGGACTTGCCCGAGCCGGAGGGACCGACGAGCGCGATGCGATCGCCGCGCCCGACCTGACAGTCGGTCGGCAGCAGCGCGACGGTTGCCGCGCTGCCCTGACCATAGATGCGGTCGACGCCGGCGCACAGCACGAGGGGACCATTCGCGGTCATGACGATGCCTCCGTCAGGAGCGGCGCGATCCGCCCGTCGCGCAGGCGGATCTCACGGTCGGCCGCCGCGGCGACCTCGGGGTTGTGGGTGACGATGAGTACCGCCGCGCCGGCCCGCGCGCGTTCGCGCAGCAGGCTCAGCACGCTCTCGGCGGTGACCTCGTCCAGCTCACCGGTCGGCTCGTCCGCCAGCAGCACCGGCGGGTCATTCGCGAGCGCGACCGCCAGACCGGCGCGAGCCAGCTCACCGCCCGACAGCTGCGACGGCCGCGCACCGGCGCGGGCCTTGATGCCGCAGCGCTGGAGCACCTCGGTACGCCAGGAGTCTGGAGTGGCGGAGTCACCCAGACGCTGGGCAAGCGCGACGTTCGCGTCCACCGACAGATGGCCGACGAGATTGCTGCTCTGGTAGAGCATCCCGAGCTTGCGGGCGCGGAGCGCCGCACGCTCCTCCTCAGGACGGCGTGATAGACGCTCGCCGCCGACGGTGACCATGCCGCCGTCGGGCTCGTCAAGCCCCGCCAGGCAGGCCAGCAAGGTGGACTTGCCCGAACCGGACGGGCCGGTGACCGCCACGACCTCGCCGGCCTGGATCGCGAGGGAGACGCCCTGCAAGGCCAGGGTCTCGTCGTCCCCGGCGTGGTAGAAGCGGTAGAGGCTGTCCGCCTGCAGCAGGGCGCTCATCGGGTGTACCGCACGGAGTTGGTGACGATCTTCCACGGGTCCACGTTGTCCGCGCCCTTGGGCCCCGAGAGCGTCAGCACGACGTCCTTGCCGTTGTGGAAGAAGACGTACCGCTCGACCGCATCGGTGTGGGACTTGCCCGTCACCGCGTCCGCCGGGGACTGGGCCTGGTACGTGATGCGCACGGCCTTCCCCGCGGTGCGGGTGACGGTGGAGATCGTGCCGGCCTTGAAGCCGGGCACGGTCTTGGCGAGCAGGGGCAGCTCCGTGCGGTGAGCCTCGGACGCGGTCAGCGCGGCCTTCGCGGGCGTGGTCTGCATCTGGACGCGGTTGAGCTTGTCGTCGAACGACGTCACACCGCTGCCGGCGTCGGTCCGGGACCAGCCCTCGGGCACCTTCACCGAGTACCCCCCACCGGGCGGGCTGTAGGCGACGTACGCCTGGTTGTCCGGGATGTCACCGGACGGGCTGACCTCCGGTCCGTTGGGGTTGATCGTCTTGGTCTGCCCTCCTCCAGAAGCCACCGTGGACGACGACGACGAGGACGAGGACGAGCCGCATCCGGCCGCCCCCAGGGCGAGGACGGCGGCACCGGCGACGACGGCGGATCGGGCGCGCATAGAGGGTCCAGAAGAGAAGGGATGGGGCATCAGGCGACGCACCGTAAGCGCGACGGGTCACCGCCCCCTCCCTACAAGGTCAACACGAGGTCAAACGTCGACGACCGGACGCGACGTCGATGATGCGCCCCCCTGAGGGCACACGAACGACGCCGCCTACGCGATCGCGGGACCGTCGCTCCTGCGCGGCGGCCGGCCGGCTACCGCCGGCGCCCCTATTCGTCAGATCCTCAGCCCGCGGGCGTCTGGAGCCTGAGCGTCTGCGCCAGCCTGTCCACCGCTGCCGGGACGTGCGCCTCGTCGATGTGGTGTGCGTCGTAGGTCTCCAGGTACTCGGTGTCTAGGCCGCCGGCCCGGAGCAACGCTGCCGCC
>JAOPZJ010000311.1 GCA_025964155.1 Solirubrobacterales bacterium | reverse complement strand
CCGCCTTCAACGAGGGCAAGGTCGACATCCTCATCGGCACCCACCGCCTGCTGGGCCGCGACATGCGTCCCAACGACCTCGGGCTGCTCATCGTCGACGAGGAGCAGCGCTTCGGCGTCAAGCAGAAGGAGCTGCTGCGTCAGCTGAAGCTCAAGGTCGACGTCATCGCGATGTCGGCGACGCCGATCCCGCGCACGCTGCAGATGTCACTGGCGGGCCTGCGCGACATCAGCGTCATCGAGACGCCGCCCGAGGGACGGCGACCCGTCAAGACGTACGTCGGCGAATACGACGAGGAGCTCGTCAAGCAGGCGCTGCTGCGCGAGAAGGCGCGGGGGGGACAGGCGTTCTTCCTGCACAACCGCGTGGAGTCGATCGACGAGACCGCCGAGCGCCTGCGTGGCCTGTGCCCGGGCCTGACGTTCATCGTCGCCCACGGGCAGCTGGAGGAGAACGAGCTGGAGCAGCGGATGCTCACCTTCCTGCGGGGCGAGGCGGACGTCCTGGTGGCCACGTCGATCATCGAGTCCGGCATCGACGTCCCGACCGCCAACACGCTCATCGTCGAGCGCGCTGACATGTTCGGGTTGTCGCAGCTCTACCAGATCCGTGGCCGGGTGGGGCGCTCGCGGGAGCGCGCCTACGCCTACCTCGTCTACCCCTCGCACGCGGCGCTGACCGAGGATGCGATGAAGCGCCTGACCGCGCTCAGCGACTACACCGAGCTGGGCGCCGGCTTCAAGATCGCGATGCGCGACCTGGAGCTGCGCGGCGCGGGCAACCTGCTCGGCGACGAGCAGTCCGGCCACGTCGCCGCCCTCGGCTTCGAGCTGTACATGTCGATGCTCGACGAGGCCGTCGCGGCGGCCGGCCCGGCCGACGAGGCAGACGACGGGGCCGAGCCGGTGCGCATGGACGTCAACGTCGACGCCTACGTCCCCGTCGACTACATCCCGTACGAGCAGGCGAAGATCGACACCCACCGGCGGATCGCGGGGGCTCGGGACCTCGCGGACCTCGGCGCGCTGCACGAGGAGCTCGAGGACCGGTTTGGGCCGATCCCCGAGCCGGTGGACAACCTCATCCAGCTGCAGCAGGCACGCATCAAGCTCGGCCAGGCGGGCGTGCGCGCGGTCTCCTTCAAACAGGACCGCCTCGCCGTGACGCCGGTGGACCTGGAGGGCGCCCAGGCCGCGGCGCTGAAGGAGCAACTGCCCGGCTCGCTGTACGAGCCTGGACGCAGCCAGCTGTCCCTTACCGTCTCCAACGACGCGGGGGAGCGCTTCCCCGCCGTGGTGCGGGCGGCGGACGTTCTGCTGGCGGTGACGCGTCTGGGCGCGTGACGCCCTACCATTGTCGTAGACATGGCACTCACTCGTAAGTTCTCGGCGCTCTGCGCCTTTTTTGTGGTCACCGCCCTTCTGGCGGCCTGTGGCGGCGGCGGGATCCCCGGTGATGCCGTCGTGCAGGTCGGCAGCAACACGATCAAGAAGGCGACGTTCCAGCACTGGCTGGACATCGCGGCGATCTCCACGCAGGGCGCGGCGGACCCGACGGCAGCGGCCAACGGCACCAAGCCGAAGGTGAACGTCCCGGTGCCGCCGGACTTCACGGCGTGCGTCGCGAACAAGAAGAAGACGGCGCCCAAGCCGGCCAAGGGGCAGCCGCAGCCGACGGACACGCAGTTCAAGGCGCAGTGCAAGACCGAGTACGAAGGGCTGCGCGACCAGGTGCTGCAGTTCCTCATCTCGTCGGAGTGGATCTCCGGTGAGGCGGGCGACCAGGGCGTCAAGGTCACCGACAAGGAAGTCCAGAAGCAGTTCGACACGACGAAGAAGCAGTCGTTCCCGAAGGAGGCGGACTTCCAGACGTTCCTGAAGTCCTCCGGCATGACGCTGAACGACCTGCTCTTCCGCGTGAAGCTCGACACGCTCTCCAACAAGCTGCGCACGAAGATCACCAAGGGCAAGGACAAGGTCTCCGCCGCCCAGATCCAGACGTACTACACCAAGAACAAGGCACGTTTCGCCCAGCCCGAGCGCCGCGACCTGCGGATCGTGCTGACGAAGACCAAGACCCAGGCCGACCGCGCGCTGTCGCAGCTGAAGGGCGGCACGTCGTTCGGCAAGGTCGCCAAGTCCCTGTCGATCGACCAGGCCTCCAAGAACCAGGGCGGCGTGCTGCTGGCCGTCGCCAAGGGGCAGCAGGAGAAGGCGCTGGACGACGCGGTCTTCGCCGCCGCCAAGGGCAAGCTGTCCGGCCCGGTCAAGACCCAGTTCGGCTACTACGTCTTCAAGGTCCAGAAGATCACGCCGGCCACGCAGCAGACCGTCAAGGAGGCCACGCCGACGATCAAGCAGCTGCTGGCGTCGCAGAACCAGCAGACGGCGCTGGACAAGTTCGTCAAGGACTTCCGCAAGAAGTGGAAGGACAAGACCGACTGCCGCTCGGGCTTCGTCACGCAGGACTGCAAGAACGCCCCGAAGCAGAAGACGACCTCCACGGCCGCGACGCAGACGACCGCCCCGCCGGCGACCGGCGGCGCGGACACGACGACGGTGCCGCCGCCCACGACGACCACGCCCTAAAGATGCTTGATCCCACGGGCCGCCTCGCGAAATCAACCATCTAGCCCCGCCGCGCGTGCTGCCACCCCGGCACGCGCGCCGGTAGGCTGCTGGTGGTGAGTGACCCCGCTGCCGCCGGCGCCGCCGTGCAGTCCCTCGACGAGCTGACACGCCGCCTTCGCCGCGAGTGCCCGTGGGATCGCGAGCAGGACGAGCGCTCGATCGTGCCGCACACGCTCGAGGAGGCGTACGAGCTGGCGGACGCCGTGCACGCCGGTGACGACGCCAAGTTCCTGGACGAGCTCGGCGACGTGCTCTTCCAGGTGCATTTCCTGGCGTTGCTGCTCGAGGAGCGTGGGGCCGGCTCGATGGCCGACGTGGCCGAGCACACCCGCCAGAAGCTCATCCGGCGCCACCCGCACATCTTCGGCGACGCCGAGGTGGAGACCGCGGGCGAGGTCCTCAAGAACTGGGACGCGATCAAGCAGACGGAGGCCGGGCGCGAGCCGGGCATCTTCGGGGAGGTCCCCGAGAACCTGCCGGCCCCGCTCTACGCGCGCAAGGTGCAGCGCCGCGCGGCCACGAGCGGTCTCGACGTCGCCGGGGTGCCGTACGACGGCGTGCGGGACTCCCTCCAGGCTCTGCAGGCGGTCGACAGCGACCGGGAGGCCGCCTTTACGGCCCTCGGCGACCTGCTGTTCGCGGCCGTCAACGTGGCCCGCAAGCTGAAGCTGGACCCGGAGCTCGCGCTGCGTGCCTCCGCGGGGCGCTTCCGCGGGCGCGTCGAGGACGCCGAGGCCGTCGCCCGTGCCGATGGCCTGGTGTGGGCACAGCTGTCCGAGGAGCAGAAGCTGCAGTGTTACGCCAGGGCGCTCATCCAGCACGGCGCCGCGCGTTCCACCGAAACCTGAAACCGAAGCCGAACCGAACCGAAGGGGTCATCCAGTCCATGAGCCAGATCAAGACCGTCCACGCCCGCCAGATCCTCGACTCGCGCGGCAACCCGACCGTCGAGGTGGACCTGACGCTCGCGTCCGGGGCGTTCGGCCGTGCCGCGGTGCCGTCCGGCGCCTCGACGGGCGAGTTCGAGGCCACCGAGCTGCGCGATGGCGGCCGCGAGTGGCTCGGCAAGGGGGTCTCCAAGGCGGTCGGGAACGTCAACGGTGAGATCGCGGCGGCGGTCTCAGGGCGTGACGTCGGCGACCAGGCCGGTCTGGACCGGGCGCTCATCGAGCTGGACGACACGCCGAACAAGTCGCGCCTGGGGGCCAACGCGATCCTCGGCGTCTCCCTTGCCGCCGCGCACGCGGCGGCCGCCGACGCCGGCCTGCCGCTGTGGCGCCACCTCGGTGGCCCGGACGCGCACGTGCTGCCCGTTCCGATGATGAACGTCCTCAACGGCGGCTCGCACGCCGACAACTCCGTCGACTTCCAGGAGTTCATGGTCGTGCCGTGCGGCGCGTCCTCCTTCAGCGAGGGGCTGCGGATGGGCGCCGAGGTCTTCCACGCGCTGAAGAAGACGCTGCACGACCAGGGGATGGCGACCTCCGTGGGCGACGAGGGCGGCTTCGCGCCCAACCTCGGCTCCAACGAGGAGGCGCTGCAGGTGCTCGTCTCCGGCATCGAGGCCGCGGGCTACACGCCGGGCACCGACGTCGCGATCGCCCTGGACCCCGCCACGAGCGAGATCTACGGCGACGACGGCCTCTACGACCTCCAGCACGAAGGGCGCAAGCTCACCTCCGCCGAGCTGGCCGACTACTGGGCCCAGATGGTGTCCAAGTACCCGATCCTGTCGATCGAGGACGGCATGGACGAGGAGGACTGGGACGGCTGGAAGCTCCTCACCGACGCCCTCGGTGACCGCGTCCAGCTCGTCGGCGACGATCTCTTCGTCACGAACCCACAGCGCCTGAAGCGCGGCATCGACTCCGGCACCGCCAACTCGATCCTCATCAAGGTCAACCAGATCGGCACGCTCACCGAGACCCTCGAGGCCATCCGCATGGCCACCGGGGCCGGGTACACCGCGGTCATGTCCCACCGCTCGGGTGAGACCGAGGACGTCACGATCGCCGACCTGGCTGTCGCGACCGGCTGCGGGCAGATCAAGACCGGCGCGCCGTCCCGCTCGGACCGCGTCGCGAAGTACAACCAGCTGCTGCGCATCGAGGAGGCGCTCGGCTCGGCCGCGACCTACCCCGGGCGGTCGGTCTTCCGGTCCTAGATGATTGGTTAAGGCGCGGGCCCGGACACACGGCGGGCTGCACGCGGGCAGGAGACGGGCGCGGCGGCGCGAACAGCAACCTGATGGCTGCCGCCCGCGCCCGACGCGCCGACCCTGCTCCCGCTCCGGCCAAGACGCCGCGGCCCGCCGTCAAAGCGGTGACGCGCCCCTCGCGCGGTGCCGCAACCGGTGCGCAGGCCAGCTCGGGCATCCGCTGGGACCGGGTGGGGCGGATGGCGCTGCTCGTCGTGCTCGTCGGCATCGTGAGCCTCTACATCGGGCCGCTGCATTCCTACTGGTCCACCCGCCACGAGGCCCAGGCCAAGCGGAACGAGGTCCAGCGCCTGCAGCGTGAGCACGTCCGCCTGCGCGAGCGCCGCGCCGCCCTCCGGTCCAAGGGAACGCTGGAGAAGGAAGCCCGTCGCCTCGGCATGGTCCGCCCAGGGGAGCGCGCCTACTCCGTCAGCGGCCTGCCGAAGGGGCCCTAGCGAGTCCGCAGCCCGGGGGGCGACGTCGTTCCTGTGCCCCTGTGGGGGCTTGTGATTGACGTCGTCGCGGGCCCGTGGGGGCTCCTGATCGACGTCGCCCCTTGGTGGGGTGGCGTCGATGCGGGGCGTCGTCGTTCCTACGCCCCTCTGAGGGCTCAGGAACGACGTTGCCGCCCGACGGGTCCCGGACGTCATAACCGGCGCCCGGGGCCAACCCTCGACGGCCGGTCGAGGGTCTGTCGTTGTGCCGGCTTCCAGCATCTTGCCGCCGCCGGGGCATCGCCGCATGCCTCAAGCCACGAGGCTCGACCGCGACTCAAAGGTGACAGAACGGGTGATGGCGGGGGACAGAAGTCTGTGGGTGGCGGACCTGACCAGGAACTGCGAAGGCCCCTTGCTACCTTCGAGCGCGTGACCAGTTTTGATCTCGCCTTCCAGCAGTGGCAGGCCGGCGACCAGCAGCTCAAGCGCATCGAGGGGGTGCAGAGCATTGCCGTCGAGCGCGTCTGTACGGTCCTGCTGGCGGAGCTGCGCAGGCGTCTGGGTTCGACGTTCTCGACCGACGAGCTCGTGGAGCTCTACGACCAGGGGACGAGCTGGTGCCTGGACCTGGCGGTCGCCACGGCGCCCGGGGCGCCATGGGCGTGGGACGAGCGCCTCATCGCCGACGCGACGTTCTACCGCTACGTGCGCGAGGCGCAGGACTTTGCCGGCGGCCGCCGCATCGAGGAGATCGAGCAGGACGCCTGAAGGCCACCCGTGCCGGCGTCAGGCGCCGGCGGGCGGCTATTCCTCGTCGGTGGGGGGATCCTCACCGGCGCGGCGGATCACGATCTGATCCTCCTCGACGATGACGACGACGGGGCGGTGCCCCGCCCAGTGCTCGGCGTAGACCGGGTTGTCGGCGACCGCGGGGTCGATCCACAGGCCGTAGCCCTCGTCACCGTGGTCGAACGTCGCCTCGAGCGGGCCGGCACTCTTACGGGCGCGACCGCGACCACGGCCGCCGCGGCGACCGCGGCGCCGGGGAGCGTCGGGGTCATCGTCCGGCTCCTCGTCCTCACCACGGGCGGCGCGCTCGGCGGCCTCGGCGGCAGCGCGCTCGGCCTCTTCGGCCTCACGGACCAGGCGCTCGGCCTCGGCCTTCTCCAGTTCGGCGGCGATGAGCTCGTCGTCCTGGGCGCGCAGATCGATCTCGTCATCGAAGTCGGCAGCGGGGCCGCCGTCGATCGAGGCGCCGGGAACAAGCTCGTTCTCGCGCTTGAACGCATCGATCTGCTGGACGGTCACCTCCAGCTGGTGGGCGATCCACGCATCGGTGCGCCCTTGCTGCACCCAAGTGCGGATCTGGTTGAGGTGGGGACGCAAGGAACGACGAGCCATATCGACGTTGGACCCTATACGAATGGGCTGCAAACGGGCCCGTCGGTGGGACCTGCGGGGTCCGAGCGGACATGGCGCGCGGCGCCGGGACGCGGGATGCGGTCACTGGGCGAGGTTGCGTGAGCGGCGGCAGACTGTCAGTCTCGGACGTCCAATGAACGCTTTACCCGTGTGCCCATGCGGGCCGAGGGACAGGGAGGCAGCCCATGCTCGTTCTGACACGCAAGTCCAACCAGAGCATCATGATCGGCGACGACATCGAGGTGTCAGTGCTCTCGATCATGGGGGAGAAGGTCCGAATCGGGATCCAGGCCCCGCGTGACGTGCCGGTGTTCCGCCGCGAGGTCTACCTGGAGATCCAGCAGGAGCGCGGGGGCGTAGGCCACTCGGTCGGGGCCGACAAGAGCTTCCGCACCGAGGTCGACAGCGCAATCCGCACCCTCGGCGAGAGCTGAGGAGCGCGAAGGTCCCGGCGCGCCGATCGGCGGCGCGCTGTTGCCCCGGGCAATCCCGGCCGCGAGCGATGGCGGACGCAAGACACGCGTCACACCGCCAGTGCCTGTCACCCCATGACGACGTACAGCGTCTCGAACATGGCGACCGTGACCAGGACGGCGGTCGCCACGAGGATCAGGCACAACAGCACGAAGCGGGCGGAGCCCTTCTTGTGGACCTTGTCCAGCTCCCGTTTGCGGCTGCGCGTGACGATCTGACGCTGCAGCGCCTCTCGGCGCTCACGGTCGGCGATCGTCTCCTCGACGAAGGCCTGTTCCAGTTGATGCAGGTTCTGTCGCACGCCCATGGGCTCGGCGAAGCGTAGAGGATTATGTCGCCGCCGAGCCGTTTCGGAGACGTTCTGCGACGGAACGTCGCGTTTTGCCGGGGCGCCCATCAGCAGCGTCCCCACAGGCCCCGGCGTGCCTGACGGGCCGCGTCGGCGAGCGCCGCGAAGCGCACGCGGTAGCGCACGTTGGGTGGGATCGTGAGGGTGCGGGCGAACCCTCCGGCGACGAGCTCGGCGTTGACGAAGCGGTCATCCGCGGTCCGGTAGACGTAGGCGAGCAGGCGCCCGTAGCGGTCGCGGGGTTCCTCACCGACGACGAGACGCACGGCCTCGCCGTCCACGAGCTCCTCGTTGCGGTGGCTCGCGGCCTTGGCGTAGCACTGGACCGGCGTGTTCGGCTTGACCGACTCCGGGGTGTCCACGCCGATGTAGCGCACCGTCTCCTCCGCCCCCGAGGCGCTGACGTGCACCGTGTCGCCGTCCACCACGCGGATGACGCGTGCCCGGACGGTCTGGCCCGCGGTCACGGCGAGGCCGCCGGCCGGGGCGCCGCCATGTCCGGAGCGGCCGGTCTGGCGGCTGCCGCCATCCCCGAACCCGATGTTGAGGCTGCCTCCGGCGAAGACGACGGCCGCCAGCACGGAGAGCCAGAAGAGTGCGGTGCGGGTGGACATCGGCGGCGATGAAAGCAGCAACGCCGGGCGCGATGCACCCGGCGTTGCAGAGCGACGTGTGCCGCGGCGCGAAGCCGCGACGAAGCGGGCGCCTGTCAGTTGATTGATTCCGCGCGGCGAACCCGCGGAATCACTCATTTCTAGGCGATCGTTACCTGGTCGTTGAGGTACACGTCCTGGATGGCGTTCAGGAGGGCGATGCCGTCGTCCATCGAGCGCTGGAATGCCTTGCGCCCGGAAATCAGGCCCGTGCCGCCCGCGCGCTTGTTGATGACCGCGGTGCGAACCGCCTCGGCGAGGTCCGTCGCGCCGGACGAAGCGCCACCGGAGTTGATGAGGCCCGAGCGGCCCAGGTAGCAGTTGATGAGCTGGTAGCGGGTGAGATCGATCGGGTGGTCCGTCGTCAGCTTCTCGTAGACGAGCGGGTGGGTCTTGCCGACCTTGATCGCGTTGTAGCCGCCGTTGAGCTCCGGCAGCTTCTGCTTGATGATGTCGGCCTGGATCGTCACGCCCAGGTGATTGGCCTGGCCGGTGAGGTCAGCGGCCGTGTGGTAGTCGACCCCGTCGACCTTGAAGCCGGGGTTGCGCAGATAGCACCACAGCACGGTGACCATCCCGAGGCGGTGGGCCTCCTCGAAGGCCTGGGCGATCTCCACGATCTGGCGATCGGACTCCGGCGATCCGAAGTAGATCGTCGCGCCCACCGCGACGGCCCCGAGCTCGTACGCCTTGCGCACCGACGCGAAGGAGATCTGGTCGTAGGTCTCGGGCAGCGAGAGGAACTCGTTGTGGTTGAGCTTCACGATGAAGGGGATCTTGTGCGCGTACTTGCGCGAGACCGCGCCGAGGACCCCGACGGTCGAGGCGACGGCGTTGCACCCACCCTCGACCGCAAGCTTCACGATGTTCTCGGGATCGAAGTAGATGGGGTTCGGGGCGAACGAGGCGGCGGCGGAGTGCTCGATGCCCTGGTCCACCGGAAGGATCGACACATAGCCGGTGCCGCTGAGGCGACCGTGGTCGCGCAGCGCGGCCAGGTTGCGGAGCACCTGCGGGGTGCGATCGGAATCCACCCAGACGCGGTCGATGAAATCCGGTCCGGGAAGATGGAGGTCAGACGCGGCCACCGTGGTGCACTCGTGCTCCAACAGGTCCGCCGCATCCGCGCCGAGGAGCTCCTCGAGGCGCGTGCTGGTCATCTCGACAGTGGTCATACGTGGACGATACCCGGTCCATGCGCGCCGTGACCCCGGGTAGGCTGCCGGAGAATGGACCATGCCTTCACCGGTGACCGCGACCGATACACCATCGGTATTGAAGAAGAATTGATGATTGTGGACGGGGTCAGTTACGACCTCGTCAACGCCGTCGAGTCCCTGCTGCACGAGTCCGGTCCGCACGGCGAGATCAAGCCCGAGCTCATGGAATCCGTGCTCGAGATCGCCACCGTCCCGGCCCGCAACACCGCCGAGGCAGGCGAGCACCTGCGGGCACTGCGCGGCCATGTCCGTGACCTCGCGGCGGCCAAGGACCTGCGCATCGGCTCGGCGGGGACGCACCCGTTCGCGATGTGGGAGGACCAGCGGATCGTCGCCCGCCCGCGCTACCAGGACCTCATCGATGCGCTGCGCTTCGTCGCCCGGCAGGAGCTCATCTTCGGGCTGCACGTGCACGTCGCGGTGGACGACCCGGACAAGGCGGTCCACGTCGCCAACGGCATGCGCGTGCACGTCCCGATCCTCCAGGCGCTGAGCGCCAACTCGCCGTTCTGGAGGGCCGACGCGACCGGGTTGATGTCCACGCGCACCCCGATCTTCCGTGCCTTCCCGCGCGTGGGCATCCCGCCGCGCTACGAGGACTGGAACCACTACTGCGCGGAGATCGACTTCATGGTCCGCTCTGGGGTGATGGAGGACTACACGTACCTCTGGTACGACGTACGGCCCCACCCGCGCTTCGGGACCGTCGAGATCCGTGTATGCGACGCCCAGACCCGCGTCGAGCACACGCTGGCGCTCGCCGCGCTCATCCAGGCGATGGTCAAGGAGCTCAGCGAGCACTACGACGCCGGGAAGGAGCTGGGCGACGTGCAGTGGCAGATGCTCGACGAGAACAAGTGGCTCGCCGCCCGGCACGGCCTCGCCGGTGAGCTCGTGGATCTGCCGGCCGCGGAGAAGGTCTCCACGAAGGTGCTGGCCCGCCGGCTGCGCGACCGCCTGCGCGAGCACGCCCAAGACCTCGGATCCGCCAACGAGCTGGACGGCATCACCGACATCATCGAGCGCAACAACGGCGCCCAGCGACAGGTCGTCGTCTACGAGGCCAACCACGACCTACGCGAAGTCATGGCCGAGATCGTCGCGGCGACGGCGCCGTGACCCGTCCGCGGCGCTCAGCGGCACCCGCGAGGCTCGAAGGGACTTCGTCCCGTCTTCGCTTTCGCGTGCGGCGACGGCGCCGTGACCCATCCGCGGCGCTCAGCGGCACCCGCGAGGCTCGAAGGGACTTCGTCCCGTCTCCGCTTTCGCGTGCACCCCTGAGCATCCACGGCTGGGCCGCCGGCGCCGGTCGCCGCGGCGTGGGCGTTGCTACTTGATGACCTAGCGGCTGGAGGACCTGCGCGAGCCGCCGGTGCGTGAGCCGGCGCTGCGCGAGCCGCCCGAACGTGCCGGGCTGCTGCTCGCGCCGCGATAGGAGCCGCCGCCGGATGACGCGCCGCTGCCGCCTGGCTTGCGCTCGCTCGGGCCGGTATGGCCCTTGCCCGAGCGGGACGGGGGACGCTTGGAGCGGGTCTGGCTACCGCCACCGCCGCCGCGGGACTGGCCGCCGGCGCTCGTGTGGGACGGCCCGCCGTGACGGCCGCCGAGGCCGGCGAGGGCGAACTCGCGATGGAGGTCCAGTGCCGAGGCGATGGCGCCCACGTCACCGGCCTGGTCGCGCATCACCATCGTGATGCCGATGCCACGGGCCCCGGCACGGCCGGTGCGGCCGATGCGGTGCACGTAGCCCTCGCGGTCCTCCGGCGGATCGAAGTTGATGACGTGCGAGACGCCCGCCACGTCGATGCCGCGCGCGGCGACGTCGGTGGCGACGAGCACGTCGACGTTGCCGGCCTCGAAGCGGGCCAGCGCCTTCTCGCGCTGCTTCTGCGTCTTGTCTCCGTGCATCGCGACCGCGTCGATGCCCTCACGGACGAGGCGCTGGACCAGGCGGTCGGCGCCGCGCTTGGTGCGGACGAAGACGAGTGCCAGGTCGCGCTCACGGCGTAGCTCCTCGACGAGGACACGGAGCTTGTGCTCGTGGACGACGGAGAGGAAGCGGTGCTCGACCAGTGCCTTGGCGGCGTGGTCGACCGGCGGCACGTGCTCGTGCATGGCGGCGTTGCTCGTGTACGCCTTGGCGACGCGGCCGGCCTCGCCGTCGAGCGTCGCGGAGAAGAACAGCGTCTGGCGCTGGGCGGGGCACAGGCCCACGATGCGGTCCACGGCGGGCTTGAAGCCCATGTCCAGCATCCGGTCGGCCTCGTCGAGGATGAGGATCTTCACGTGCGAAAGGGTGATCGCGCGGCGCTGTAGCAGGTCCTCGAGGCGGCCGGGGGAGGCCACGACGATGTGGGACTTGGCGGCGTCACGGGCCTGCTTCTGGATGCCGACACCGCCATAGACCGCGGTGATGGACAGCGCGCGGGCGTGAGCCAGCGGTCGCAGGTCCTCCACGATCTGGCTGGCGAGCTCGCGCGTCGGCGCGAGGATCAGCGCGGACGGGCGGCGGTCGGTGGCCTCGATGCGGTCGACGGTCGGGATGCCGAAGGCGAGCGTCTTGCCGGAGCCCGTGGGGGACTTGGCGAGGACGTCGCGGCCGGCCAAGACGTCGGCGACGACGAGGTTCTGGATGGCGAACGGGGCGGTGAAGCCCTGCTTGGCCAGGGTGGTGCAAACGATCTCGGACACGCCGAGATCGGCGAACGACGGGGTCATACGAACCTTCGCTTCCTGTGGCCGCATTCGGTGGGCCACGTCTGATGGGGGAGGCGAGTTTCGTCTGACGGAAAAGCCACCTCGAGCACGCGGCGGCGCCACATGCAGGCCCTCAGGGTAGCAGTCGTGTCGCGGATCACCCGGTGGGGGCCCCATGTGTGCCCACCGTCACCTCTATGTCGTGCAGACAAGACGCGGGTCAGTCCGGGTGCCTATCATCGGTGGTGGATGGCCGGCACCCCTGATCTCTTCGTCGTGTGCAAGAGCTGCGGCTCAGAGGTGAGTCCGTACATCACCGAGTGCCCGTACTGCGGTCAGCGCCTGCGCAAGCGCGCGCCCAAGATCGAGCGTGAGGGCGGCGAGGCGCGCGTCAAGGAGACCCGGAAGCTGCCGCGCCCGACGCTCGGACCCCTGCGGACGGGCGAGATCCCGGGGATCCGTGGTGACGAGCTGCGGCGGCCGTACGCGACGATCGTCCTGACCATCCTCGGCATCGCCGGCTTCCTGCTGCTGTTCCTCGTCGAGCGGGTGTCGATCGCCGTCAACGGCCCGATCCACGGTGACTGGTGGCGCCTTGTCGCGTCCCCCTTCCTGTACGAGAACTCCTGGGCGCAGCTGGCGGCGGTGACGGCGATCGCACTGTACGGCTGGCTGCTGGAACGCCGCCATGGACCGGTCCTCGTCGTCGTTCTGTTCGCGCTGTGCGGCGTCGGCGGCACCGCCGCCGCGGTGGCGCTGCAGCAGAACCCGATCGTCCTCGGTGGCAACGGCGCGGCGCTCGGCCTGCTCGCCGCTTGGGCGATCCCGCTCATCCTCGCGCGCCGTCGCGGTCAGGACGACGAGGCCGACCTGCTCGGCACCGCGGTCATCGCCGCCGTCGTCCTGTTGCTGCCGTTGGTCTCGGACTTCACGAGCGTCGTCGCGGGCCTCACGGGCGCTCTGGCGGGCGTCCTCGCCGGGCTGATCCTGGCGCGCCTCAAGCCTCGCTGACGGCCGCGACGCGACTCTTTGTAGAGTCGTGACCACGATGGCCGACGCCCCGAAGTACTCCGCCGAGCAGGTCGATGCCGCGGTCGCGGCGCTGTCGGAGCCGGGACGCCTGGACCATGCGCAGGAAGTCGTGACGCACGCCGCACCGTCGCTGCAGCGCATCCTCAACGCGGCGCTGGACGACGGCGGGTACTTCAGCGGCGCCCACGAGTCCGCTGTCCGTCAGGCCGCAAGCGCGACCGACGAGGACCAGCGCCTGGCGGAGATCCGCACGCTGATCGCGGAAGAGGTCCGTCTCGGCCTGTTGATCGGGACATCCGTCGGCTTTCAGCTGGCGCACGAGTTGCTCGACATCCCCAAACCCCCCCAGGAGACCTGACACCCCATGGAGATCAAGTTCCTCGGCCACGCGGCCTTCTCACTGCACGACGGCGACGTCACTGTCCTGATCGACCCGTTCCTCACCGGCAACCCCAAGGCCGCCGCCAGCCCGGACGACATCGAAGCCGACGCGATCCTGCTGACGCACGGTCATGCCGACCATTACGGCGACACGATCGCGATCGCCAAGCGCACGGGGGCGACGGTGCAGGCGATCACCGAGATCGCCGGCGAGATCGGCAAGGCGGGCGTCGAGGTCATCGACACGAACATCGGCGGCACCGCCGTCTTCCCATGGGGCACCTCCCGCCTCGTGCCGGCCTTCCACACGTCCACGACCCCGGACGGCACGGTGACGCCCGCCGGCGGGCTCGTCATCGAGTTCGGCGACAAGCGCATCTACCACCTCGGCGACACCGCGCTGTTCAGCGACCTCGCCCTGCCGGGCAAGCGCGGCAAGATCGACATCGCGATCATCCCGATCGGTGGCCACTACACGATGGACCGCTTCGACGCCGTCGCCGCGGCGGAGTTCGTCGGCGCCGACATCGTCATCCCCTGCCACTACGACACCTTCCCGCCGATCGAGACGGACGCGCAGGCCTACCAGACCGACGTGCAGAACGCCGGCTTCGCGCAGGTCGTCGTGCTGACGCCCGGCGAGACCTACAAGGCCAAGTAGATCGGCGGGTTTCGCGGACGCCTCGCGGCGCCTGGCGCCGGCCGCGATCCCTTGACGGATGCTGTCCGCCTACGGGATGCGGCCGGCGCCAGGCATCCACGATCCGTGCGCGGAACCAGCCGATCATCAAGAGCTCGATCATCAACAGCGGGGTCTCGCACGCCGGGAATCCCCGATCTCCTCGTAGACTTTGCCCCGTGCCCGTCGTCCGTGAAGAGCTCGGCCCGAGCCTGCCGCAGCTCCTGGAGCCGCGCTGGCGCGTCCTGTCCCGCGGCCGGCGCATCGCCGTCGTCGTCGCCGCCGTCGTCTTGGTGGCCCTGCTCGTCGTCGCGCGGGAGGCAGTGCGCGCCGAGCCGCTCAAGCCGCTCGTCGTGCGTGAGCCCATCGCGTTCAACCTCGTGCACCGGCCCGAGCTGCGGCAGGTCACGCCGGGCCGCGGGGAGGTGCTGCGGCTGCAGGCCGACCCGGCGTCGAACACCGAGGAGCTCTTCACGGTGAGCCCGCTCACGGTGCCGCCCTACCGGGGGGACATCTCCTCGGCGTATCTCCTCATGGCCTCCCGCAAGCTCGACGAGCTGCGCGCCGCCGACCCGAACGTCGCCTACCGGGGCGAGGGCAAGGCCCGCGTCAACCTCATCCCCGGGTATCAGCTCGCCTACCAGACCCGCAAGGCCGGCAAGCTCTTCTTCGGCAAGGTCTTCTTTCTCGTCGCCGAGCCCGGGAACGGCCAGCCGCAGAGCCGTGAGGGCGCCGAGCTGACGCTGCTTTCGCAGTTCTCACCCGCCACGACACCGAGCCTGACGGACGTCGGCAACACGTACCTGCTCAAGGCGCCGTTGCGCTCCTTCCGCTTCGGGACGGAACGTCCATGAGAGGTGGCTCGTGAGCGTCGATGACGGTCAGGGACCCCGTGACCTGGAGTGGGCGGAGTTCGAGCGCGTCGACATGCGTGTCGGACGGATCGTCGCGGTCGACGACTTCCCCGAGGCGCGCCGGCCGGCGTGGAAGCTGCGCGTGGACTTCGGCCCGCGGCTCGGCGAGCGGCGCTCATCGGCCCAGGTCACGAACTACGCCAAGGACGAGCTGCTCGGCCGCCTGGTCATCGGCGTCGTCAACTTTCCGCCGAAGCAGATCGGGCCGGTCATGAGCGAGTGTCTGGTGCTGGGCACGTACTCCGCCGAGCGCCTGGTGCTGCTGCTGAACCCCGAGCCCGACGCACAGCCGGGCGACCCCGTCGGCTGACGGCGTCGCTACGGTGCGGCCGGGTCGGCCGGGTCGGCCGGGGGCGCGGCCTCGGCCGGAGGTGCAGGGTCGGGCGCAGGCGGAGCCTCGGCCGGGGGTGCAGGGTCGGGCGCGGGCGGAGCTTCGGCCCCGGGTGCAGGAGCCGCCTTGGCAGCGGGGGCCGGCGGCGGCGGCGCCGGGGGCGTGGACACCGACGGCCCGGGTGCGGCCACCGGCTCCCCCGGTGCCTCGGCACCGCCGGTGGGGGCGGGCGCCGGAGAGCGGGACGGCAGCGTCGTCGTGTCCGACCCGGTCTGCAGCGGGGCGATGGGGGCGGCGCCGACGACGGTCGGATCGCCGGGGAGCGTGACCTTGACGGGCACCTCGGCGGGGCGGAGCACGGACGGCGTCGTGCCCCCCGCGGGAGTGTCCTTGCCGGTCTTCGCCGTGACGGTGGCGGGCGTGCGCCGCGGTGCGATGGCGTTGGCCTCGCGGCCCTTCAGCAGCGGCTGCGGAGTGGAGATGACCACCTGTGGTGCGACGAGGGCTGCGGCGGCGCGGGTGTGCGCGGCGGAGGCCAGGGCCTTGGAGGCCTGGGCGGGGGGGTGCTTGCGGACGTGGTCGACCTCGACGGCGCCGGCGGCGACGATCGCGGCGGCGGCCAGACCGGCAGCGGCCTTGGTCGCCACCACGCCCATGCCGGCCGAGACCGCGCTGCTGGCCCCGGCGCCCGCGA
>JAOPZJ010000272.1 GCA_025964155.1 Solirubrobacterales bacterium | reverse complement strand
GGGGCGAACTCAGCCCGCGCTGGGCCCGGCTGACGACTCGCCGAGCAAGGCCGGCCCGATGATGCGCTGGCGCACGGCCTCCTGGCCGACATAGCAGCGCCAGTGGGTCCCGGCAGCGTTGAGCGAGCGGCAGCCCCCGTTGACGTGCTTGCTGTCGTCCACCGACGGCTCCACCGTGCCCCGCCAGCGCCCGGCGCCGAGCTCACCCGTGGGCGCGACCGCCATGACGCAGTCGTACTCCACCCCGGTGCGAATGGTGGTGCACGTCGGGTCGGTGCCCAGCAGGGAGACGGTCCCGTTGGGCAGGCTGCGGGCGACCTCGTCGCTCCCGATCAGGCTGGTGGCTGCGACGGCGACGCCCGGGACGACGACGACCGCCGCCGCCAGGGAGCCGAGCGCGCGCCGGCGCTTGCGGGTGCGCCGCGCGGCGTGTGCCCGGTGCAGGTTGGTGGTCGTCGCGGCGTGCAGCGCGTCGCCGAGCCGCTCCAGGCGGTCGGGGCGCGGGGTGTCGAGGCTCATCATCGGGTGCTCTCCTGGGAGGGGGTGACACGGGCGCGCAGCGCGGCGAGCCCACGGTGGACACGAACCCGGGCTGCCGGGGCCGTGGTTCCCAGGGCCGCGGCGACCTGGGTGTAGTCGAGGTCCTGCAGGACGCGCAGGCGGACGGCCTCGCGCTGAGTGGCGGGCAGGCCGTCGAGGAGCTCGTCGGCGGTGTCGGCGTCCGCGGCCCAGCCCTCGTCGGGTATGGCCGTGGCCGGGGCGTCCAGACGCTCGAGCAGGCCCAGGCGCTCGCAGGCCTGGCGCTCCAGCCGACCGCGACGCACGGACATCAGCAGGACGTTGCGGGCGATCCCGAAGAGCCACGGCCCGGCGCTGCCGCCGGCCTCGTCGCGAAAGCGCTCGCGCACGAGCCAGGCCTGGGCGAACGTCTCGGCCGTGAGGTCGTACGCGGCGTCGGCGTCGTGCGTGCGCCGGGCGAAGTACCCGTGGACACGGTCGGCGTAGCGGTCATAGAGCAGGCGGAACGCGTCCGGGTTCTCCCGGGCGCCCGCCAGCAGGGAGGCGTCGGTTTTCATGTGGGGTGTGAGGTTGGCATCACCGGTGACATGGCGTCAACGGTCCTCCGCGTTACGGCGGCCGGCTGAGGGGCGCCTCGACGCCCCCGACCGCCCCCGGCGGCCCGCGGATGGCCTTGCGGCCGATCCACGGGCGCCGTGCACGCCCGGAAGGCGCCGATCCGCGCCTCACCCGCCCGCCGTGCCACCGGCCTATCCCCGAATGAGGAAGTACTTAGCAAGCCAATTGTTAGCATGCTCAATATGTCCACTCCAGTTCAGGCGCCACCGGACGCCGACCTGCTGGCCTTCTCCAGTGCTCTGGAGGAGTTCGGCCGCGCGCAGCGCCGGGTCGCGGGCCGCTTCAACCGTGCGCCCGCAGTCCCCGAGCTCAGCAAGCCGCAGTACCTCCTCCTGGAGCCGCTGCTCGCCGCCGACGGGCCGCGGTGCGTCAGCGACCTGGCGGATGCCGCCGGCGTCAGCGCCCCGACCGCGACGCGCATGCTCGACGGGCTCGTCCGGCGGGGTATCGCCACCCGCAGCCAGAAGGCGGGCGACCGCCGCATCGTCCTCATCGGCCTCACGCGGGACGGACGCGAGCTCATGCACGCCAAGCACGCCCGCGTCCTGGAGGCCCGCGCGGCCATCTACGCGCAGCTGCACCCCACCGAGCAGCGCGGGGCCGCTCGTCTGCTCTCCCGTCTCGCCGCCGCCATCGAGGAACTTCAGCCATGACCCCCGCCGCCGAAAGCGTCGAGCGCGCCGCCCCCTCGCGCACGCTGGCCATCCTTGCCCTCAGCGCGATGGCGTACGCCCTCGCACAGACGATGATCATCCCCGCGTTGCCCTCCATCCAGACGGACTACGGCGCGAGCCAGGAGACCTCCACCTGGCTGCTGACCATCTTCCTGCTGACCTCGAGCGTCTGCACCCCGCTGCTCGGGCGCCTGGGTGACATGTACGGCAAGGAGCGCATCCTGCTGTACGCCTTGGGCGTCTTCGGCCTGGGCTCGCTCATCTGCGCGCTCGGCAGCACGGTCAACGTCCTGATCCTCGGCCGCGCCGTGCAGGGCGCCGGTGGCGCGATCTTCCCCCTGGCCTTCGGGATCATCCGCGACGAGTTCCCGCGCGAGCGCGTCCCGTCCTCCATCGGCCTCATCAGCTCGACCTTCGGCATCGGTGGCGGCGCGGGCCTCATCCTCGCCGGCGTGCTCGTCGACCATCTCTCGGTGCCGTGGATCTTCTGGTCCTCGCTCGCCGCCACCACGATCGCCGCGGTCGCGACCTGGCGCTTCGTGCCCGAGTCGCCGGTGCGAGTCCAGGCCCGGATCGACTGGGGCGGCGGCGCGCTGCTGTCCGCCGTCCTGGCGACCGGGCTGCTCGGCGTCTCGCAGGGCAACGCCTGGGGCTGGACCTCCGGGCGCGTGCTCGGCCTCTTCGCCGCCTGTGCCGTCCTGCTCGTCGTTTTCGTGATGTACGAGAAGCGCGTGGAGGATCCCGTCATCGACATGCAGCTCATGCGCGAGCGCGCCGTCTGGTCGACGAACCTCGCCGCCGTGGCGATCGGCTTCGCGATGTTCGGCTCCTACATCCTCATCCCGCAGTTGGCGGAGGCGTCCAAGGCCAGCGGCTACGGCTTCGGCCTGTCGACGACCGGCGCCGGCCTCGTGCTCGTGCCCAGCGCGCTGGTGATGCTCTTCGCCGGCCCCATGAGCGGGTACCTGGGGACGCGCTTCGGCTCGCGCCTGCCACTCGCGCTCGGCGCCGGCAGCGCCGCCACCGCCTATGCACTGCTCGCGGTCGCGCACGGATCGATCGTCGTGATCGCGCTCGTCGGCATCCTCGTCGGCGTGGGCATCGGCCTGGCGTTCGCGGCGATGGCCAACCTCGTCGTGCAGGCCGTGCCGCCGGAGGTGACCGGCGTCGCCACGGGCGTCAACACGATCATGCGATCGATCGGCGGCGCGGTCGGTGCCCAGATCTCGGCCTCGCTGCTGACGTCGCAGACGATCCTCGGGGGGCGCTTCCCGGCCGAGAGCGGCTACACGGCCGCGTTCGCGATGACCGCGGTCGCCGCCCTCATCGCGCTCGCGGTCACCGCCCTGATCCCCGTCGGTCGCGGCATTCAGGCGACGATCGACGCCGAGGCCGGGGAGGCGGCCGACCGTGGGGCGCTGAGCCATGCGTGATCTGCCGAAGGACGTCAGGGCCATCGCGCTCGTCGTCATCGTCGGCGCCGTCATGTCGATCCTCGACACGACGATCGTCAACGTGGCGCTGGAAACGCTGCGCGTCGACTTGAACTCGCCGCTGTCGACGATCCAGTGGGTCTCCACCGGCTATCTCCTGGCGCTCGCGACGGTCATCCCGCTCACGGGCTGGGCGGCCGAGCGCTTCGGCCCGCGGCGCGTGTGGATGACGGTCGTCGCCGCGTTCGTCCTGACGAGCGCCCTCTGCGGCCTCGCCTGGAACGTCGAGTCCCTTATCGCCTTCCGGGTGCTGCAGGGCGCGGCCGGCGGCATGATCATGCCGATCGGGATGATCACGCTGGCGCAGGCCGCCGGCCCCAAGCGGATGGGTCGCGTGATGAGCATCGTCGGCGTGCCGATGGTGCTGGCGCCGGTCCTCGGCCCTGTCCTCGGCGGCCTCATCGTCGACAACCTCTCGTGGCGCTGGATCTTCCTCGTCAACCTGCCGGTCGGAGCGGCCGGCCTCGTGATGGCCTATCGCCTGCTGCCGCGCGGGCGCGCCGCGGGCACCGAGGGCATCGAGGCCGGGGAGCAGCCGACGCTGGACCTCAAGGGCCTGGCGATGCTGTCGCCGGGGGTGGCGCTGCTCGTCTTCGGGCTTTCGGAGTTCGGCACACAGCGGACGTTCACCGGCTCGGTCTCCGTCTGGCTGCCCGTGCTCGCCTCGATCGTGCTGCTCGTGGCCTTCGTCCGCCACGCCTGGCGGGCTGCCCATCCGCTGGTCGACGTGCGGCTCTTTCGCAATCCCGGCTTCAGTGCGGCGGCGGCCACGACGTTCCTCGTCGGCATCGCGCTCTTCGGCTCGATGCTGCTGCTGCCGCTGTACTACCAGCTGGCTCGCGGCGAGTCGCCGCTGACGGCCGGGCTACTGCTCGTGCCCCAGGGGCTCGGCGCGGCGCTGTCGATGAACATCGGGGGCCGCCTCACCGACCGCATCGGCGCCGGCCCCGTCGTGCTCGGTGGCCTCGCGATCCTGGTGGCAGGCACCCTGGTGTTCTGCTTCGTCGGTCCTGACACGTCCTACTGGCTGCTCGGCGGTGCGCTCTTCCTGCGCGGGCTCGGCCTGGGCGGCACGATGATGCCGTCGATGGCCGCGGCGTACGCGACGCTGGACCGGGCACAGGTGCCCCGGGCGACACCGCAGCTCAACGTGATTCAGCGCGTCGGCGGCGCGCTCGGTGCCGCCCTGCTGACGGTGGCCCTCCAGAACCGCATCACGAGCGAGATCGCGGCTGCGCAGGCGGGTGCCGGTTCGGCGGCCGGCCTCCCGTCGGGCGGCGACGGCCTGTCGGGCCGGCCGCTCACCCAGGCGGCGCGTGAGCGCCTCGCCGAGCCGCTGGCCGCGGCCTTCGCGCACACGTACTGGTGGGCCCTGGCGATGACCGTGCTCGCGTTCGTCCCGGCCGCCGTGCTGGCGCGGGTCGAGTCGCGGGCGCGGCGGCAGACCCGCGGTGACGCCGCCGACGAGGCGCGCGAGGCGGGGGCCGATCCGTCCGGGACGATCTCGCCGTGCGCGGACGGCGAGACCCGTGAACGCGTCACAGTTCGGGTCCCCTAAGACGATTCATACCTCTTTCCGACCGCTGAGGTCGGTTATGTATTAGGATCCCCTAACCATGAACACGCGTGCCCCTGTTCCCGCGTCCGTGGCCGCCAAGGCCGACGGCACGAATCGGTCCCGGACCGCCTGGTGGCTGCTGGCCCTCGCCGTGGTGGCGGGCGCCGTCTACCTGATGGCGACCGCGACCACAGGCCCCGTGGACCCGACGGAGGTCGCCGGCCCGCAGAGCCGCACGACGGTCGTTTTCAACAGCGCGATCATCGTCTTCCGCGAGGGTCTGGAAGCGGTCCTGATCTTCGCGGCCGTCACCGCGAGCTTCGTGGGTGCGAATCAGGGCCGCCGCCGGCCGGTCGTGCTCGGCGCCGCCTGTGCCTTCGGCTTCGCCGTCGTCACGTGGTTCGTCGTGCAGGCCGTCCTGGACGCCGCCTCCTCACTTGGTCCCAAGCTCGAGGCGATCACCGGGTTCATCGCCGTCGTCGTGCTGCTGCTCATCCTCAACTGGTTCGTCCACAAGGTCTACTGGACGACCTGGATCAGCCGCCATCACAAGCAGCGCCGCAAGCTGCTGGCGACGAGCGGGATGGGCGCCACCGTCGGCCTCGTCGCGCTCGGCTTCACGAGCGTCTACCGCGAGGGCTTCGAGGTCGTCCTCTTCCTCCAGAACCTGCAGCTGAAGTCCGGCACCAGCGCGGTGCTCGAGGGCCTGGGGATCGGCCTCGCCGCGACGGCGATCGTCGGCGTCATCACGTTCTGGCTGCACCACAAGCTGCCCTACAAGCGGATGCTCATCGTCACCGGCGGCCTCGTCGGCGTCGTGCTCGTCGTCATGATCGGCGGGACCGCGCTGAGCTTCCAGGAGCTCGGCTGGATCCCGCGGCACGACCTGCCCTTCACCGTCCCGGACTGGCTGGGCGCATGGTTCGAGATCTATGGGACCTACGAGACGATCGGCATCCAACTCCTCGCCGCGGCCTTCGTCATCGGCAGCTACTACCTCGCCGAGTACCTGAAGGTCACGCGGCCGAAGGCCCGCGGCCAGGAGCCCACCGCGGTCCGCGCCACGGCAGCGCCGGTCGAGGACGCAGCGCCGGCGCTGTCGGCGCTGGAACTCGCCTGAGGACGGCCGGGGGGCCTAATGGAGCGCCCTGCACTCCACTAGCCGTCGAGTCGCTCGACGAGCAGGGAGGCGTTGACGTCCGGCTGCGTGCCGCCGGTCAGCGTCTGCAGCGTCACCGCGGCGGCCGAGCTGTGGTTGACCAGGGTCATGGCGTCGCCGGCGGTGAGCGGGAGGATCTGCTGACCGTCGTTCTGCTGTGTCCCCGCGCCCGACCCGTGCGTGGTACCCGGAACCGGGGCGCCGTTCACGAACAGCGTGAACTGGTTCGGCTCTATGCCGCTGATGCTGAAGCTCACCTTGTAGATGCCGGTCGCGCCCACGATGACCTGGGACCCGGCGGCGTGGACGATGCCGCCCGCGACGGCGCCCGTCGTGCTGAAGCTGACCGGTGCTTCGACCGGCACGATCTCCGGCCCCTCGTTGTAGATGTACGCGTAGGCCGATGCTCCGGCCGGACCGGCGGCACCGGTGGCGCCCGTCACGCCGGTGGCGCCGGTCGCGCCGGTGGCGCCCGTC
>JAOPZJ010000251.1 GCA_025964155.1 Solirubrobacterales bacterium | reverse complement strand
CGCGGCGAGGAGCGCCATGGCCGCGTCGCGCCCGCGCGTCTGCAGGCCGGCGAGCGCGGCGGTCGTCGCCGCCTGAGGATCGGTGTCGCCGAGCGCGACCAGCAGCCGGTGCCTGACGGGTTTGGATAGCTGAGGGCTTCGCGGCATCTCTCGAACGCGCTCGGGCATCGGTAGGGCGGAGGGGCGAACGTGCGCCCGATCCGCTTCGCGGACCGAAGTGTAGAGGCACCGGACTCGTTCTTAGGGTGTGAAGATGCCGTGGGGAATACGGTCCTGCGCCCTGTGGGGCGTAGGAACTGCCGGGATCGTCGGCGCCACGCTCACGCTTTCACTGGCACTGGGTGAGCCCCCGCAGGTCACCGTCGAGGTCGACCGCGGGCACGTGGTCGCTCGCAGTCACCTCTCGCTCGGCGTGACGAACACGCAGCACACCCTGGATCCCTGGGGAGACCGGCGCGCGTTGGACCGCGGCAAGCGGCTGCTCCGGTCGGTTGCCGGCTACCAGAACCAACACATCTACGGGTGGGGCACGCTCAACCCCGAGCCCTCGCCGGGGGTGTTCCGATGGCGCACGCTTGACCGGAGAATCGCTCAGATGCGCGTGCTCGGCACCACGCCCGTGATCACCCTGTGCTGTGCGCCGGACTGGATGACGCGACGGCAGACCCAGACGAGTTCGTTCCCCAACCTGCCTCCCACGCGGAAGCACTTCGCCGACTTCGCCGAGCTCGCCCGGCGGGTCGCGCTGCGCTACCCGGACGTACGCCACTTCATCGTCTGGAACGAGTTCAAGGGGTTTTGGGACCCAGCCCGCGGCAACTGGGACTACGAGGCCTACACCCAGTTGTACAACCAGGTCTACCGTGCCCTGAAGGGCGTCAGGCGGGCGATCCGCGTCGGCGGCCCGTACCTCGTGATCGACGGCACCGGTTCGGCCGGTCTGGGACGTGATCGAGGTGACGAGCGCGCCGCCGCGGACCCCATCACGCCTCAGAACAGCGCGGTGCTCGACTACTGGCTGGCTCACAAGGCCGGCGCGCAGTTCATCGCGATCGACCGCAAGCTGCACAGCCGCCACGATCCCACCGTCTACTCATCCGATGAATACCTGCGCCTGACGTCTTGGTACGGGCGGATCGCCCAGCAGTTGCAGGCGCGCACATCGCTGCCGATCTGGTACGTGGAGGACTACTTTCGCGACGATCCGGATTGGCGCTTCCAGGCCGCCGGACTCGCGTCGATGCTCGCGTCGGAAGTGAGCGCCGGCGTCTCGACGAGCCTGCGCTGGGGGCCCCAGGGATCCTCCGGGAGCGCCAACGGCGGCAACACCCAGAACCTGTTCTCGGACACGCGGGTGCCCGGGGGTGGCCGGCCGTTCCCGGCCCTTGCCGTCTACGCCGCATTCGCCCGCCACTTCGGCCCGGGCACCGGACTCGTCGAGGTCCGCACGAACTCGCGCAAGGTCGAGGCGCTGGCCTCCCGCAGCGTGACGCTGCTCATCAACCGCACGCACCAGAGGCTCGTCGTGCGACTCGACGGGCGTGACGTCGCCCTGGGCCCGTACGGCGTCCGTGCGGTTCGCGCACCGTGAGTCCGCTCCGCAAGCTGATGGTCGTCGCCGCCGCGCTCGCGGCGTGGGCGAGCACGGTCGTGCCGGCGTCGGCCGACACCGTCAGCTTCTCGGGCTCGCACGCCTCCGGAGCCCAAGTGAACCTGACCCACACGATGCTGCCCGCCGCAACGCTTCCGAACGTCGCCACGCAGACGCTTCCTTGCGTCCCCAGGGCCGGCACGACATACGATCGGGTGGCCGAGGCCGTTCTGGGCTCGTCGCAGCCGGTGTCGAATCCGGTGTTGCGCTCAGGAACCCTCGTGAACTCGGGGGTCGCCTCGTTCGATCTGGCCGACCCCGCCACGTCCAGCGCGGTGGTCGAGCGGTCACGGACCCGGGCCCTCCAGATCCTCCACAACGCACCCACGGACCTCGACGTCATCGCCGCGGACGCCGTCGACGTGACGGCGCAGGTGTCCCGCGCGCCCGACGGCAGCATCGTCACCCGCGGCTCCACGGCGTTCGTCGGACTCCGCCTCCAGGGGACCACGCCGAACCCGAAACCACCGCGACCCAACACGGAGATCTCGCTGGACCCGCAGGGGAGCAGCTCGGTGGTCTTCAACGAGCAGCAGCCGATCACGGACAGCAGTGGCGCGCTCATCGGTATCAGGGTCACCGGGATCCACGTGAAGCTGGTCAGGTTCCTGGGCTATACCGGTGACATTCGCGCGGGTATCGCGCAGGTCAAGGTTCAACCGGCCGTCGCGCGGCTCGAGGCGTCGGCCTCCCCCCTCAAGGCGCAGGGCGGGACCTTCGCCACCGCCGGCGGACAGAGCCGCCTGATGCTTCCGTGCTTCGGCACGGGCGGCACCGAGCGCAGCGAGCGCGGTGTGGGGGTGTCGCAGCCCGTCATCGGCGACGTCGCGCTGCGGCAATCGAGCGTCAACGGCAAGCTCGTGAAGAATCCGTTCACCACCTACGCCTATGCGGTCGCTCGAACCGCGAAGGTCGATCTGCTGGGCGGCCGGATCCACGCCGACGCGGTGACCTCGGTGTCGGGCACGGCGCGGGCCACGAGCGGCGACTCGGCCGTCGTGTCGGGAACCAGCATGGTCCCGTCCAGCCCGCCGACCCCGTCCAGCGGAACCGGGAGTTCGATGGTCAACCTCGTCATCGACGGCCAGTCGATCGGGAGGAGGTTTCCGCCGATGACCGCGCTGCCCAACGCTGTCATCGACCGCCAGCCGATCGGCGGGACCCTGCCGCCCAACACCAGGATCGATCTGCCCGGGATCGGCCGTGTGACGCTCAATCGTCAGCGTTGCAGCCGCAACGGCTCGGCCTTCGCGGAGACCACGAGGGCCGTCCCGACGTGTTCCGCGGGCGCCGCGACCCGATTCGAGGTGATCGCGATCGTCGTCGAGGTGACGGTCCCGGACAACGCGCTCGGGCTCGACCCTGGCGTGACGATCGAGATCGCTGCGGCCGTCAGCGGCGTCAGCGACCAGACAAGTCGACCCGGTACGGAACGGACGACGCTCAGCGCAGGAACTCGGCAAGCTGCGCGACGGTGAGGCCGGCGAAGGCGACGGCAAGCAGCGTGGCGGTGATGTCGACGACGAGCAGCGCACGCTGCCCCGCCGGCTCGAGCAGCGTGCTCACCAGCGCACGGATGAGCAGCACAAGGGCCAGCGCGCCACCGGTGGCGAGTCCGGCGACGGTCATCCGCGTCCCTCCCGGGACATCGCGAGCTGGATCAGGGCGCCGGACCCCGCGATGATCGCAAGGACCACGAAGATGGTGAGCGGCGACCACCACCCCGCGTACATCAGCCCCCCGGCGACGACGATGTCGATCGACACGCTGAGCGCGACCGCGACCGTCCAGGTGCCGACGGCGTCGTCGAGCCGGACCAGCGGCGCTAGTCCGAGCCCGGGGCAGGCGAGCAGGAACCAGCAGGTCAGCAGCGTCCGGGGCGTAGAGGCGCTGCCCACCGCGATCACGGCGCCGAGCGCGATCGCCGAAGACAGGACGAGCACCGGCAGCGCCCTAGACCGGACGGCGCTGCTCATCGCGCAGGCCCCGGGGACAGCCAGCGCAGAGCGTAGACGACGGCGTCCGGCCCGCTCTGCGTACGCTCGAAGCGAGGTGAGGCCGCGAGTGAGCGCTCGAGATCAGCGATCGAGCCCCAGGTCGAGCCGCCGAACAGGTGCTCGAACTCACGGTTGTTCCGGGTGATCACGACGAAGACCGGCTCGCGTCGGCGTTCCGTGGTGACGAACTCGATGGCCTGGGCGAGGTCGTGTGGGCGCGCGCCGGCGCCGGGCGCGAGCGCCGAGTCGAGTGTGCGGTAGCGGACCTCGCCGACGCGCGCGGCCTGCCAGGGGAGTTGCGGGTTGGGCGCCAGAACGAGGGACCCGCGCGGGGCGGTCTGCGTCAGCCGCTCCACGGCCCTCACCTCACCCGCGGTGAACAAGACGATGCGTTCGTTGCCATAGCGCGTGAGCAGGAAGCTCGCGGCCAAAGCCGCCGTGGCGAGTGAGAACGCGGCGACCCGCAGCGGGGAGGCCACGTCGATCCGCGCCGGCACGAGCGAAGCCAACAGCACCGCCGCGAAGGGGATGCTGAAGAGGTAGGCGCGCAGCATGATCTCGCCGCCGTAGGCCTGCATCATCACCAGCCCGAACGGGACCGCGGCCAGCGCGATGTGCGGCACGAAGCGATCGGCGCCACCACGTCGCCACAGCCTGACGGCGGCCAGCGCCGCGAGCGCCCAGACGGCCACCGCGATGCCGAGCCGCAGGCGCGTGACGGCGAGGTGCACGTCGCTCCCGCTCACCCGCGAGCCGACGTTCGAGGAGACGGTCGATCCCAGATTGCCGATGTCCTCCTTGAGCGCGTCCAGGTGCCCGTTCATGTAGCCGCCCGCGGCGAACATGATCCATGCGACAGTCAGGACGAGGACGATCGCCGGCAGCCCACGGAAGCTGCCACGCCCCAGCAACGCGAGCGCGCTGACCCCGGCCAGGATCGCGAACGGCGTGAGCTGGTGGCTCGGCACCACGGCGAGCACGATCACGAAGCAGATGACCATCAGCATCGCCTGCTGCGACGGTCGCAGCACGGGCTCGTGGCGAGGTGATGCCGGCACCGGTCGCCGCCGAAGCCGCCGCTGGAGCCACCGCCTCAAGCGCCACGTGCGTCGCCGCCGGAGTCGCCGCGGTCTCCTGCGACCACTGAGCCAGGTCAGGATGATCGCGAACAGCGAGAGGTAGAGCAGGTAGGTCAGGCCCTGGGGCGAGAAGTAGTCCTGGTAGACCCAGTTGGTGAAGTAGAAGATGCTTGCGGCCATCCATGGCAGCCGTGGATCGTCGCTGGCGCTGCGGGCGATCATGATCAACGGCGCGAGATAGAGCAGGTTGTTGACAAGCGGGGCCCAGCGGGTCAGCTCGAGCACGCTGTCGAGGCCGGCCAGTTCGCCGGTGAGGGCACCGAGCACGAAGAAGCCAGGCCAGTTGAAGTACGCGCTGATGCCCGTGTCGACGGACCCGTGCGTCGCGATGTACTCGATCACACCAACGTGCCGCCACGTCACGCTGAAGCTCGGTACATCCGCTGGCAGTGCCGGCGCTCCGTGGAGCACGAAGATCAGCATCAGGAGATGCGCGGCGCGCGAGCGGGCGCTCGTCTGCGGGCGCCCCAGGGCAGCGCCGAGCCCGACGCAGACGAGCGCGAGGGCGACGAACGCCACCGCCGGCAGCGCCGTGATGAGGCCGGCATCACCGACGTCTTCGGGGCGAACGCGGATGAGCTCAGCGGTCCACAGCACAGCACCGGACACCGTGGCCAGCAGGGGCCAGTGCGTCCGGACGACGGCGACGATCGGCGGCGTGACCGATGGGAGCCGGTGGGCACGGGCCTCCTCGGTCTCATACAGCACGCGGCAATTCTATGGCCGCTGTGACGGGTCCCGAGGGTGAGTATTGGACCCCGTGAGCCGTCGTTGTGACTGACTACAGTCCACCGGACACGACAGAGCGGATCTGTCCAACACACGGGCTGCTCCTCTTCACCGTTGGGCGAGTGTCCACGTCGACGAAGGAGCGCTGCCGGCCTTGAACCAGCACTACGACATCGCGGGGCGTGTGACCGTCGCGGTCAGCGCTGACATCGAGCAGCGCTCGCGACAGGTGGTGGCAGCACAGCTCGATCCGTTTCGCGGTGTCGCTGCCGTGGGTGCCGCCGATGTCGTCATCGATGTGCCGCCGAGGGATCGCCCGACCGTCATCACGGAACTGCACCACGCCGCGGGCGATGCCACGACCACCGGCTGTGACGGCGAATCACTGTATCTCCGGATGGGCCGTCGTTGGTGTCGTCTGCCTGACCTGCTCGAAGGGGGGGCGCTCCGCTTCGAGCTCGCGCAGGGCTTCCCGCTCGCGCGGGCCTTCGGGACGGTCGTCCGCCCGGCCCTCCAGCTCGGGCTGCTGCGGCGCGGATTCGTCGCCGTCCACAGCACCGGCGTCGAGCTGGACGGCGGTGGCGTGGTGGTCGCCGGCTGGTCGGAGAGCGGCAAGACCGAGACCGCGCTCGCGCTCATGGAGTCGGGCGCCCGCTTCCTGACCGACAAGTGGACCGTCGTCGGACCGGACGGCACACTCACCGCGTTCCCGATCGGGGTGGGCGTGCGACGCTGGGTCTTGCCGTATCTGCCGCGCCTGCGCGCCGCGCTGCCGGCCAGTTCGCGGGCGCAGTTCGCGGCGGCCGCGGCTGCCGATGGCGCTTCGCGGCCGGTGCGTGAGCGGGCGAGCGGCCGCCTCGGTGGCCTCGCGGCGGATACGGCGTCCCGCGCGGTGGCGCTGGCGGACCGGGCGGCTCTCACGCCGAGCCAGCTGCGCGCGGCGTATGGACAGGCCGACGATCCTGGCCGCCGGATCCCCGTGCGCTGCGTGGCCCTGCTGATCAACGTCGACGACGATCGCGTCCGTGTCGAGCCGGCGGACCCGGCGTGGGCGGCGGAACGGCTGGCGCGTTCGGCCGCATTCGAGCGGCGTCCGTGGTACGCGCTCCAGGAGCGCGCGCGCTACGCCATGCCGGCGCGCGCCGCCACCGAGGACCAGGAGGCGATCATCGACCGCGAGCGAGCCCAGCTGGAGCCGGTGCTGTCCGACACGCAGGTGGTTTCCGTGAAGGCACCATTCCCGGCGGACCCGCGGCGGGTTGCCCAAGCGCTCATGGCCAGCCTCTAGATGCAAGCCCACCGCTACGCGATCCTGCCGGATGTCGATCTGCGGGTCCGCGGCGACCGCCGCGCACTGCGTCACTTCAGCGCCGAGTACGGCGCCGCCCGCGTCGGCGATGACGGCTCGCCGGTGGCCGTCGAGGTTCGTTTCGGACGTGGCCTGACGCAAGCCGCCGCGCTCGACGGTGGACACAAGACGGTCCGCTGGAGCGTGTCGGTCGGGAGCCCCCGCGCCGTTCCCTTGCGCATGGACATCGATCTCCGCGGGGCACCACGCGCGTTTGGCCTATCGCTTGTCCAGGGCTACTTCGTCGAGCCGCTGCTGTCCGTGGCCGCCGCCCGGGCCGGACATGTGCTGCTGCCCGCCGCGGCCATTGGTCAGGGCGAAGGCATCCTCGTGCTGCTGGGGGCCTCCGGCACGGGCAAGAGCTCGCTCAGCGCGCGTGCCCTCGCCGCCGGCGACGGCGTGCTAGGCGACGACCAGATCCTGCTCGACGCCGGCGGCCGCTGCACGCGCTTCCCCCGGCGGATGCGCTTCTACTCCGACCTGCGCCTCACCGCACCGGCGGCCTGGGCACGGCTTCCCGCTCCAGCGCGGGCGGGGCTCCAGACGCGGCGCGCGGTGCGAGCGCTGAGTCGCGACTTCGTCGCCCCGTCGCTCGCGCTGGCGCCGTCGAAGATCGGCGACGCGGGCCCGGCGGGTCCGAGCCCTGCGACACGGATCGTGTTGCTCGAGCGGTCGCCGGAGGCTGCCGTGCTCCGGCACGAGCGCGTCGACGCGGACGTCGCGACGGCCCACGCCCTCGCCGTGCTGGAGGCTCAGCGTGAACGGTTCGCCGCGTGCGCCGACGGCGCCTGGCTCCAGGAGCTTGCGGGGGTGCGTATCCGTGAACGACGCATGCTCGAGAGCGCCTTCGCGAGCGCTCCCTTGGAGCGGTTCGAGGTGCCGGGCGCTTGGAGCGCCCCGCGGGCGATCACCGCGCTGGCGGCCGACCTCGGGATCGCCCGTTAGGGGTCCCACACCGCGAGGCGGGCAGTGGCGGTGCTCTCCTCGCGTGTGATCTCGACGTAGCAGCGTCGCTGTTCTGAGGCCGGGGCCAGCCGTGACCAGGTGCCCGCGTTCAGGTAGCGGGGGCCTGCTGGGTTGGCGGTCAGGAGGCGGTCGTCGGCCTGGTGCGTGTGCGCAAGGACGTAGAACGGGACGGACTGGTGTGCCCCCCCGAGGGACCGGTGCACGTCGCGCGCCGCGCCGACCATGTACGGCTCGTCCCCGCGCGGACTCGCGAGTCGACGCACCGCGCGGGCGGGTGTCGATGCGGAGACGCGCTCCAGGTCCGCCACGACGGCGGGGGGGAGATTGAGCGTGACGCCGTGACGTTCTGGGTCGGTGGCGGATGCCGCGGGCGGCGGAACACGGGCTGCGCGCCGGGCCGCCAGCTGCGAGCGCACGAGGGCGTGCGTGGCGTGGGCGGTCGGCGCGACCGCGCGCGGCAGCAGCCACGGACGCTGTCTCGTCGCGGCGGCGACTGACCGCATCGAGGTGCGCTCGATCGGCAGCTTCGCACCGACAGCGTCGGCGGCGGCGATCAGGTACTCGCCGTAGATGGTCCCGGCCAGCAGCGGTGGCTCGGGGCCGGCCCGGCGCAGCAGGCCGGGAACGCGGTTGATGTCGTGATGTTGCTGGCCGTGCTCGAGGTACGCCAGCCCCGGCAGGTACAGCACCCAGGGATGCAGCCGTACCGCGCCGTCGCTCAGCGCCATGAGGTTGCGCAGGCGTGCCATCACCGGCGGGCGCAGGAGCTCGAGGTCGTGGTTTCCGGGCACGAGGTGCAGCTCCACGCCCGCGCCGGCGAGCCGCCTGAGGGCGTCGAACACGGGCGCGTGCGCCGCCGCGATGCGGTCCAGCCGCGCGAGTGCACCGGCGACGGTCGGGTCGATGCGTCGCCCGTCGACCTCGACGAGCGTGAAGTCGAGGGTGTCTCCGAGCAACACCAGCCGTGCGGGCGGCTCGCACCGGGCGCGCGAGCCGAGCTCGTCGAGGAAGGCGACGAGCGCGGCGTCCTCCGAGAACGGATCGTGGCGACCAGCTGCCATATGCAGGTCGGAGATGACGATCAGCGTGCCGGGCATCATTTCGTGGCGCCTATCGCGCGATCCGTCCGGGCGATTCCGAGCGCCGGCGGCGCGCCGACCCGCAGCGACTCGGCTGCCGGAGCTTGTGCGCCGCGACGTAGGCGGTGGACACGCCAGCCGGCGAGGCCGGCGGTCAGAAGCTGCACCGACACCCAGGCGACCGCCATGGCGTCCAGCCCGGCCGTGGTGCCGGCGAGGGCGGCCGCGCCGACCGACGCCAAGCCGCTCGTCCAGCCGAGCATGATCGCCTCCCGCAGCCGTCCCACACCGCGACAGCTGGCGTAGTAGACCTGGACGACGGTGAGCGGCAGGAGGCCGAGCACGAGGATCCGCAGCGGCGTGACCCCGGTGTCCGCGTAGTCGGGGCCCAGCAGCAGCAGCAGCGGGTGGGCCAGGGCGGCGACTGAGACGGCGACGGGCACGCCCACCAGCAGCGCGGCGCGGACCGCTCGGCGCGTGGAGGCCGCCAGTGCGCTCGGCTCGTGGGCGATCTCCGCGAACAGCGTCATCCCGACCTGGATCGGGATGATGAACACGACCCAGGCCATCATCCAGGCGGCGTACCAGGCCGCGTTCGCCGCGGGCGACAGGAGCTCCGTGACCAGGATCGGCAGCGCAAGCCCGGGTGCGCGTTCGGCCAGCGTGAGCGCGTAGTTGGGGAGTCCCACGGCGAGCAGCTGCCGCGCCCGCGGGTGGGCGACGGACGGCTGTGGCAGGTAGCCGCCCAGCAAGCGTCGCAGCTGAGCGAGCCCGACGGCGAGGGCGAGCGTTCCCGCGACGACCCAGGGGACGAGCAGCGCCTTCGAGCCCCAGCCCGGAGCCAGTTCCGCGATCACGGCGAGTGCGGCGAGCGCGGCGAGGCCGAACGCGATCCCGCGCACGAGCGCCTGGTCGCCCCGCCGCAGCGAAGTCGACAGCTGGTCGAGGAGGATCCCGACCGTCCCGGTCAGCACCGCGCCGACGAACAACAGCGCGTAGCCGGGGGAGTCCGAGACGACGGCCAGTTCGCCCAGCACGCCCGCGGCGAGCAGCAGGAACGCCAGCGCCGTCGCCAACGCGAGGACGGCCACGAGCGTGAACGCCGAGTCCAGCAGCGCACGCGGACTCGTCCGCTCGGCTGGGAGCAGCGCGATCACCGCCGACCCCAGGCCCAGCAGCGCGACCTGCGTACAGAGCATCATCGCCGCCACGACTCCTGCCGCGAGGCCGACATCCTCGGGGGTGAACAGCCGGGCGGCGGCCACCCAGAACACGAAGCCGAGCGCCAGCGTGCTGACCTTCGCGCCGATCAGCGCGAGTGAGTTGGGCAGCAGCGACAGCGAGCGACTGCCGGTGGGGCCGGGCGGCGTCACGCGTGCGCCCGCGCGACGTCGAGGCCGTGGCCGCGCTGGAGCCGCCGCAACAGCTCGCGCATCATGCCGAAGTAGTTGAACACGCAGAAGCAGACGTAGTAGGGGACCCATCGTGGCTGCAGGCGCGCGACGCTCACCGCGCCGCCGCGCAGCGCGGCGGCGAGCGGCAGCAGAAGCAGCGAGAGCGAACGCACGCCGTGGACGCCGACCATGCGCCCGAGACCGGCACCATCGGCAAGCCATTGCCCGCGGGCGAATCGGAAGCCGTCGCCGAAGCGGTGCTCCACCACCGTCCGGCTCGAGACGCCGGTCTTCGCCCCGGCATTCCGCAGCCGCCAGCGCAGGTCGATGTCCTCACCCGACGTGAACCGCTCATCGATGCCGTGCTCCAGCAGCGACCGACGTTCGAGGATCGTGGCCACGAGTCCGAACCACCGCTTGCTGCGGCCCGTGCGGTGGTGGTTTGCGAGCGCGCGGCCCCAGTACTCCGGTCCGGACACGCTGTGCAGCCCAGCCTGGAGCGCGGTGTAGCCACCGAGCACGAACTCGTCGAGCAGTTCGCCGAGCGCGCCGTCGCCCAGCAGGACATCGGCGTCGATCAGCGCGACGTAACGCGTGCGCGCCGCCTCCGCGCCCAGCTGCCGGGCCGCAGCCACGCCGCGGCCCCCGTCCGACAGCACGCGCACCCCGTGCGCACGGGCCTGCTCGACGGTGCGGTCGCTCGAGAGCCCGTCGACCACGATCACCTCGGCGGGCGACGAGCGGGCGATCGAATCCAGGCAGTCGTCGATCCACGCCTCGGCGTTGCGCACGGGCACGACGACGGTGACCTCACTGGTCGTCGGCTTCATCATCACCGGCGCTGACCAGGTCATACGATCCGCAGCTTCAGGATGACGGTCGTCCTGCGCCCGTCCTTCATCGTCAGCGCGCAGCGGATCGTGAGCCTGCGGGTCGTCAGTCGGCTGAGCTGGCGCCTGCTTAGCTTGATCGTCAGCCGCATGCTTCCCGTGCCACCGGCCAGCGCCTTGCTCCTCGTCAGGACCGTGGCGCCGCGGAGCAGCCATGCCGTCGCCGGGGTGCCCGCCTTGAGGTTGCTGATCCTGACGGTCAGGCCCTTCAGCAGGCCGCGCCTAGTGATCTTGCTGACCACGACGATCTTCGGCTTGCCCGCGACTGCGATCTTCGGCTTGCCCGCGACTGCGACGGCCGGTGGGGATCCCGCGACAGGTGTACTGCCGCCTGCGGAGCCGGGCTGCACGCCCCCGGGCGGCGGGGGTGCGGACGGGACCGTCGCCGCCTTGACGGCGACCGTCCAGGTGCGCTGCGCGGGGGTCGTGTCGACGTTGCCGGATGATGGGTCGGCCGCCCGCACGCTGAAGGTGTGCGGTCCGTTGGCGAGGTTGGCGTAGCTCTTTGGCGTGGTGCATGGCGCGTAGGCGCCGGCGTCGAGGGTGCATTCGAACGTCGAGCCTGCCCGGCTGGAGGTGAACTCGAAGCTCGCGCTCGACGTCGTGACCGTTCCGCTCGGGCCCGTCGTGATCTGCGTGTCGGGGGCGCCCGTGTCGGGCGGAAGGGTCAGGCGGTTGTGGAGGTAGTAGTCGGTCTTGTCGTCCCCGGCGATCGCCACGAGCCCGGTCTGGGCGGACAGCGACTGCTTCGTGCTCGAGATGTTGTTGATGTTCAGATCCAGCGAGCTCTGGATGAAAGGCGTCCCGATCCCGCTGCCGAACGCGATTGCATCGAGGCTTGTCTGCTTGTAGGAGACGACCCCGCCGCTGCAGCACGGTGATGCGGCGAGGACGTACAGCTGGCGGTGCTGAGCGTCGACCATCACCTGCGAACGGGTGGGGTCGTTGGCGACGGTGCTGACCGTGTAGGGGTGCCAGGTGTCGGAGTTGTCGAGCACGAGCAGCAGGTCCAGCGGGTCGTTGGGGCGGTTGAGTGAGGTCTTGGTGGACGCGATGACCTTCCCGGCAGGGTCGCTCCCCAGCGACTTGAGGTTGATGTGGTCGTCCGCGTACTCCGGCTTCTGGATCGCGGTGTTCGGCGTCCAGACGGTGTCGGCGTCGTTGTTGGCATGCGACGCCCAGTACATCGTCGAGTCCGTCTGGTTTGACCACATCACGCCGACGTGGCCGTTGTAGGCGACCAGGGAGGAGATGTCGTCGGGGGTGAGCGTCGTCGCCCCGGGTGCCGGCATGACGTACGGGGTCGTCCATGTCGCATCGTCGGTGGTGCTGTGCGACAGCCACACCTGCTGGGATTGCGTGTAGGTGATCCAAAGACGACCGGCTCCGTCCTTGTCCAGCACGACCGATTCCATGCCGTCGCTGGTCAAGGGGATCGGATAGCCGGCATCGGTCGTATAGGTCTTCGTACCGGCGTTGTAGCTGTAGCGCCACAGCTTCGCGCCCGCGGTGCCCGGGGGCGTGGTCGCGATGGGGTAGACGGCGCTGGCGACGTACAGATGCGTGCCGTCCCAGAGGTTGTCGCTCCATGCCCGCGGTCGCGTGTCGGCCACGGCTCCGGTCGTCGACCAGCTCTCGGTGGCCGGGTCCAGGCGGTAGATCTCAAACCGCTGCGTGAAGCGGTTGAACATGTTGCCCCACCAGATCCCGTCGTTGAACCACAGCTTGTTCTGCGGCTTTTGGCCGCTGGGAGCGCTTGGCGCGGCGCCGAAGCTGAAGTCGCGGAAGCCGACATCCGCCCCGGCGGTGGTAGGAGCGAACGCGCAGAGCGTCAGCACGAGCACGGCTGCCGCGAGCAGGCGGCGTCGGGGCGTGCGGTCGGGTGTACGAGGCATGCGTGTTGTCTCCTGTGGATGTCAGATGTGTTCCGCGGTGGCCGTCGTGAGTCCACGGCGCGACCTGGAACTTGAGAAGCGGTGGCGAAGAAGGGTGCGGAGGACGCGTTGGCCGTCGCGCCACGTGTTGAGGTTGGACTCGCCGTAGGCGCGCGGGGCCTCGTAGCTGGGGACCTCGGTGATCCTGAGACCGGCGTTGAGCGCGCGGACGACGATCTCGGTCTCGATCTCGAAGCCGTCCGCGGCCAGCGCGAGGTCGTCGAGGCGGTCGCGTCTGACCGCGAGGTACCCGTAGCACAGGTCGGTGAACTGGGCGTGGTAGAGCACGTTGACGAGCCCGTTGAGGACGCCGTTGCCGGCGCGCCGGAGCGCTTCCATGTCGCCGGTGCCGCCGCCTTTGATGAAGCGGGACCCCTTGACGAGGTCGTGGCCCTCGTGGATGAGCGCGACCAGCGGCTCGATCTCGCGCGGGTCCATGCTGCGGTCGGCGTCGATGATCACGATGACGTCGCCGCGCGCCGCCGCAAAGCCTGCCCGTAGCGCGGCGCCCTTGCCGGGGCGGTCCTGGCCCACGACGTGGATGTCGGGCCGGATCGCCCGGCTGACCGCCAACGTGTCGTCGGTGGAGGCGCCGTCCACGAGGATCACCTCGTCCACCAGGTCCGGAATCCGGTCGAGGACCCAGCCGATGTTCTGCGCCTCGTTGAGTGTGGGGATGACGAGCGAGACCTCGACGCGCGAGGGTCGTGGCCAACGGGTCCTGATGCGCGGTGGCTCGGGTGCAACCTGCTCCGGCGCGGCCACGGGCTCCTGGCTGCCCTCCGCAGCGTCGACGTCCTTGCCGACGATGACCGCCTTCAGTCGCGCCCGCCGCTGATCTGCGGTCGGCGCGTGGCCGGGCAAACCCGTGTGGGCGACCGCTGAGCGCAGTCCATCAGCGGCGCGCGATTCATCGAACATCGTCTCTCACTCTCGTGTAGGACGGTGGAGACACGGCATCCGCTGCGCGGGCGCAACGAGAGCCGTGTGCCTGACTTGTACGACCAATACGCGGGGAGACCAGATGTTTCTTTCGCGTGAACGCCGCGCTTCTCGCAAGCCGGCCTGCGGCGTGCGCGGCCGGCACCGTCATGAGTGCCCGCGCAGCAGTCCGACGGCGTAGCCCGAGCTCGTGACAAGCAGCCCGCACACGATGGCCAGCGAGCGCGCGAGGCCCGCAGGGTCGCCCCGGATGAGCGCGTCGCCGATGCCGCGCAACACGCCGAGCGGCAGCGTCCGAAGCGTGTACGACCGTTCCGTTGCGAGCCCGTCCCTGCTCCCCGTCCGGTCCGTGACCGCCGCCTTCGACAGCCCCTCCGCGTAGCAGCGTGAGCGAAAGTAGCGCCAGCCGAGCCGCTGCGGGGGGACCCGGTGGTGGACCATTGCGCGCGGCTCGAAGAGGATCACCGACGATGGCAGCTCGCGGCGGGCGCGGATGCACAACTCGGTCTCCTCGCATCCCAGCGGCACCGTGCCGATCCGTCCCATGCCGCAGCGGAACCCGCCCACGGCGTCGAACACCTCGCGGCGCAACGACATGTTGGCCCCGATCATGTTGCGCACCGGAGTCGTGGTCTCGGGCAGGCCGCGGTAGCTGCAGCCGACGACCCAGTCGAACTCCGGCGGCAGCGAGGCCGGTCGTCGCTGGTGTGGCCACACGGGTGCAATCAGACCGCCGGCACCGATCACGGTCTCGTCGACGTAGCCGGCCGTCAGATGCTCGAGCCAGTCTGGTGCCGCGGTTGCGTCGTCGTCGACGAACGCCACCACGTCGCCCCGGCTTACGCTGATGCCGCTGTTGCGGGCGCCCGAGAGGCCGCGCTCCTCCGCGTTGGCGATCCCTCGCACATCGGGATGCTCGTCGCGGAGGCGGGCCAGCAGTGCCGGGTTGTGATCGATGACGACGATCGTCTCGAGCGGCGCCAGCGTCTGCGTCCGGCAGGAGTCCACAGCGTCGAGCAGGTCGTCCCAGCGCTCCTCCGTATAGGCGCAGATCACGACCGAGACGGTCGGCGGCCGCGGCCGTGGCCGCGCGTCGTGCATGTGCGAGGTCATCGGGTGACAGGCGTGCGACGGAGCGCCTAGGCGGAGAGTGCGGCGGGCTCTTGCGCCATGACGTGCTGGGTCGGTCTCTGACCGGGCTGTGGACTCCGGCGTCGGCGCTCGCGGCCCGGGCGCGACGTCGAGGGCCCGTTGTTCAGCCGGATCAGCTCCAGCTGCAATGCGCGCCGGCCACGATGATGCAGGCCGTGGACCGCGCTCTCCGTGCGGCCGAGCCGTTCGGCGATCTCCCCGGGGCTGAGGCCGACGACGTGCCGGAGCAGCACGACGTGGCGCTGCTCCTCGGTGAGCGTGGCCAGTGCCGCTTCCAGGCTCTCGCGCAGGTCGCTGAGGTCGACGCAGGCGGGTTCATCGGCACCGTAGACCTCGGGCACCGGCGCCGGGCGGTTGGAGCGGATGTGGTCGATGGCCGCGTTGTGGGCCACGCGCAGCAGCCAGCTGTAGAACGGCGCTGCCCGCTCGTCGTACTTGACGATCTTCGTCATGAGCTTGGCGAACACGATCTGGGTGACGTCCTCGGCCTCGTGGTCATCGCGGATGATGTTGCGCACGTGTCCACGCACCCTCTCGGCGTAGACCACGTAGAGGAACCGCAGCGCATCTTCGTCCCCTTGCTTCGCGCGCCTCACCGCCAGCAACACGGTCCGCCGGAACTTCGGCGTCTCGCCCCGAGGCGTTCGTGGCCCGGTTTCGGCCCGGTTCTGCGCAGCAGAAAGCGATACGGCGTATGCCAGCATTGGGGTCCCCGATTCATCGCTCATGAAGAGGTGACACCAATGCGTGCACGCTCTGTGTCCTGTGTGGGGTAATGCTGGCGGCGCCGACCTCGGAGGGCGTGGTGAACATCCGTAACAAACGAGGTAAATACCTCCCCGTACACGGAGTGGTGATCTTCCGCGCCACCGTCGGTCACGTCCCGCAGGGCACGGCGAGCGAGCGGATTTTCTCCTGGCGGAGGGGAACGTCTGTTCGGGCGGCTAGGCTTATGTCTCCATGCCGCCGTCCAACAGCATCGTCGTCTCCGGCGCCCGCGAACACAACCTCAAGAACGTCTCGATCACGATTCCCCGTGACGCCCTCACGGTCATCACGGGGCTCTCGGGGTCGGGGAAGTCGTCGCTGGCCTTCGACACCATCTACGCCGAGGGGCAACGACGGTACGTCGAGTCGCTGAGCGCCTATGCCCGGCAGTTTCTTGGGCAGATGGACAAGCCGGACGTGGACTCGATCGAGGGTCTGTCGCCGGCGATCTCGATCGACCAGAAGACGACGTCGAAGAACCCCCGCTCGACGGTCGGCACCGTCACGGAGATCTACGACTACCTGCGCCTCCTGTGGTCACGGATCGGGCACCCGCACTGCCACAAGTGCGGCGCTCCGATCGCCGGGCAGTCGGCGGAGCAGATCATCGACCAGGTCATGGAGCTGCCCGAGGGCACGCGCTTCATGGTCATGGCGCCGATCGTCCGCGGCCGCAAGGGCGAGTACGGCAAGCTCTTCGAGGACCTGCGCGGCGACGGCTACGCCCGGGCGAAGGTCGACGGCGAGCTGCGCGGGCTCGACGAGCAGATCGAGCTCGACAAGAAGTACAAGCACGACATCTCGCTCGTGGTCGACCGGCTCGTCATGCGCGGGGAGCTGCGCAAGCGCTTGGCCGACTCGATCGAGACGGCGATCGCGCTGGCCGACGGCATCATCGAGGTCGATATCCTGCCGGACCGCGGTGCGCCCGAGGGCGCCAAGGGCTAGGTCCTGACGTTCAGCGAGATGTTCGCGTGCGTGTAGTGCGGCACGTCGATGCCCGAGCTGGAGCCGGGGATCTTCTGTTTCAACTCCCCGCACGGCGCCTGCGAGCGCTGCAC
>JAOPZJ010000221.1 GCA_025964155.1 Solirubrobacterales bacterium | reverse complement strand
CGGAGCCCGAGCCCGCCGCCGAGGAGCAGCCCGAGCGCCGGGCCACCGTCCAGGCGGCCCTCGCCGCGCTGGACCCGCGCGAGCGTGAGCTGGTCGCCCTGAAGTTCCACGCCGGGCTGGGGAACGCCGAGATCGGCGCCCTGCTCGGCATCTCGGAGTCCAACGCGGGCACGAAGGTGCACCGCGCCGTCACCAAGCTCCGGGAGGCCTGCGCCTGATGTTCCCGAACCGCAACCAGCCCCACACCGATGACCTGGATCCGGTGATCGCCGACGAGCTGCGTCATCTCGAAGCGGCGCTCGACGGCGCCCCGTTCGCCGATCCGGATCTCCTCGCCCTCGTCGCGGCCGTCCGCGACGACATCGCCCCGCCGCGCGACGAGTTCCGCCGTGAGCTCGACGCCCGTGCCGCCGCCGGCTTCCCTGCCGGCGGCGGCGCGCGGGCGTGGATCGCCGCCCTTCGCCGGCGGCTCGCCGACAGCCCCTTCACGCTGGTGCCGGCGCTCGGCCTGGCCGCCGCCGCGCTGATCGCGCTCGTCGTCGGCATCGGCGTGCTGCGCGACGGGGGAACGACCGGCGGCGGGTCGTCGCTGTCGGCCGTCCCGGAGCAGCAGCAGGGGCAGGCCGCCGGCGCCGCGGGCACGAAGTCGTCGGCGGACTCGGCCGCGGGCACGAGCTCCGCGGCGCCTTCCAGCCGTCCGAGCAAGAGCCAGTCGTTCGACACGCAGGGGTCGACACCGTCCGTCGCTCCGCTCACGCCCCCGATCGTCCCACCGACCGGCCCCACCGCCCCCGGTACGCCGGCGTTCGGCCGCAAGGTGGAGCAGACGACCCGGCTGTCGCTCACGACCTCGGCCGGCAAGCTCCAAGAGGTGGCCGACGGCGTCGTACGCGTGACCCAGGCCGCCGGGGGTGTCGTAGAGCAGTCCAGCGTCGACTCCACCGACCGTGGCGGCACTGCGGCGTTCACGCTCAGCGTCCCGTCCGCCAAGGCGGACGAGACGGTCAAGCGCCTCAGCGCGCTGGCCCATGTCTCGTCGATGAGCCAGTCCGCCACCGACATCACGGGCTCGTTCGTGTCGGTCGTCGACCGCCTCAGCGACGCCCGCGCCGAACGCCGCGCGCTCCTGAAGGCGCTGGACGCAGCCAAGACGCCCGAGGGTATCGCGCGCCTGCGTGACCGCATCCGGGCCAACCGCGCGGAGATCGCGACGCTCAAGGGCCAGCTCAACGGTCTGCGCAACCGCGCCAACAACACCGTCCTGTCGGTGACGCTGACCGCCCGCGGTGCCGAGGCCGGCGACAAGGGTGGCGCCGGTGGTGGGAGCTGGACGCCCGGGGATGCGGCCGGCGACGCGCTGCGCGTCCTCGAGGTCGCCGCCGGGGTCCTGCTCATCACCTTGGCGGTGGCGCTGCCCCTCGGGCTGCTCCTGGCCCCTGCGCTGCTCGGTGCCCGTGTGGCGCGCCGGCGTCGCCGCGAACAGGCCCTGGACGCGGCGTAGGGCGCCTTTGAGAGTCGTTCGCCCGGAGCCCGTGTGGTAGGAAAGAGCACGTGGGCTCCGGAGAGACACTCGACGCAGGCGCGCTCCTGGCGCAGGTGCCCGTCTTCGAGGCGCTGGAGCCGGCGGACCTGGAGCACGTCGCCCGCGTGGCGGTCCCGCGGCGGTTCGCCGCCCAGCAGGTCATTTTCCGTGAGGGCGACACGAGCGACACGTGCTACGTCGTGCGCACCGGCCACGCCCGTGCGATCCGCGAGCACACGGACGGGCGCACGATCGCCCTGGCGCACTTCGGCCCGGGTGACATCTTCGGCGAGCTGGCGATGTTCGACGACGAGCGCCGCTCGGCCACGGTCGAGACGCTGGACGACGTGGATGCCATCGCGATCTCCGGCAGCGACATGCGCCGGCTGCTGCGCGAGCACCCCGACATCTCCGTGAAGCTCGTCATCGCGCTTGGCCGCCGGATGCGCGAGGCGAACGAGCGGCTGACCCGCCAGTCGTTCCAGACCGTCCAGAGCCGGGTGGCCGGTGTCCTGGGCCAGCTCGTCGATCAGGCACGCGCGGAGGGCGCCGACTCGACCGATGTCCTCGTGACGATCACGCAGGCCGACATCGCCCAGCTCGCGGGATCCAGCCGCGAGTCGGCGAGCCGGTTCCTGGCGGTGCTCGAGCGTGCCGGGGTCGTGTCGCAGGGCCGCGGGCGGGTGACGGTGCACGACCCATCCGCGTTACAGAACTACATCTACTGATGCCCACCGTCCCGGAGTTCTCCGCAGGTGGCGTGGTACTGGAGCGCGACCCGTGGACCGATGCCCCGCCTCCACTTCGGTGCGTCGTCATCGTGCCCACCCGCCGCGCCGCCGACGGGCAGCGCGTGCTGGCCCTCCCCAAGGGCCATCCGGACCCCGGCGAGTCGGCGCTTGACGGCGCCCTGCGGGAGGTCCGCGAGGAGGCCGGGGTCGACGCCGAGCTCATCGCGGAGCTCGGGGACGTCCACTACTTCTACATGCGCGGGGGACAGCGCATCGCGAAGGTCGTCCGGTTCTTCCTCATGAAGGCCACCGGCGGCGACATCGCCGATCACGATCACGAGGTCGAGGCCGCACGCTGGGTATCGCTCGAGGAAGCGGCCGCCACGTTGAGCTACGCCGGTGAGCGCGAGATGGTGCGCAAGGCCCTGTTGCACACGCAACCGAACGGGTAGGGTCACTGCAACATGCAGGTGCTGAACTTCTACTCGACGATCTTCGCGGACCAGCTCAAGCGCGGTCGCAAGACGGCCACCATCCGCTTGGGCGACAAGTCGCACAAGTACAAGAAGAACCAGGCGGTGCTGGTCACGATCCCCAACCAACACTCGCCACGCGAAAAGATCTTCGACGCGGTCATCGACCAGGTCGAGGTCAAGCGCGTCAAGGACCTGTCCCCGCGCGACATCGAGCATGACAACCCGGAGTTCCGGCGCGTCGAGGAGATGATCCACTTCCTCGAGCAGATCTACGGCAAGTCCGTGACCGTCGACGATCTCGTCACCGTCGTCCGCTTCTCGCAGATCATCGACAACCCGCCCACCGTCACCGAACGCCTCAGGGGCATCGGCGGGGCACAGAACTAGCTGCACCCGGCGACGGCCGGCGCCGAGTCCCGCCTCCGGTCCATTGGGCGGACAGCATCCGGGACTCGCGGTGTTGGGGTGATCGAGTCCCGTCTCGTGTCCGCATGGCGGACACCAAGCGGGATTCGGGGCCCAGAGCTAGGCGGGCGCCGGCACCGCCGGCGCCGGGAGGCGACCCGCCCCGCGCGGGAGGCTCAGCAGGGCCACCGCCGAGACCGCCGTCCCGCACAGCGTGACGACGAGCACGCCGCTGCCGGTCGCCGTCGCCGCGGAGCCGAGCCCATCGTGGTGGACGCCGGTGGCGTAGAGCGTCTCCGCCGCGGCGAGCGCGATCGCGCCGCCCACTTGGCGCAGGAGCAGCATCGTCCCCATCGCGCCGCCGATGTCGCGCGGCGCGACGGTCCGCATCAACGCAACCTGCAGCCCTGAGACGGCCGGGCCGATGCCCGCGCCCAGCAGGCCCATGAAGATCAGCGCCTGCCAGTCCGGGGTGCCGGCGTCGAACGTCGCGAACCCGAGCGCGCCGAGCGCCGTCACCCCGCACGCGCCGAGAAGGATGCCCCGGTACGCGCCGAGCCGCACGATGAGAGCGGGCGCGATGTTGGCGGACAGCAGCAGCCCCAGCAGCAGCGGGTAGATCAACAGCCCGGACTGGGTGGCGCTGACGTCGCGGACGGTCTGGAAGTAGCGCGGGAGCAGCAGGACGCCGGCGAACAGCCCGAACATGGCGGTGGCCGCCGCCGCGAGGATCGCGGCGACGCGACGGTCGGCGAGCAGTCGCAGCGGCACAATCGGGGCGGCCGCCCGCCGCTCGATCGCCACGAACACCGGCACGAGCGCGAAGCCGAGGAGGACGAGCCCACCGCAGCGCAGGTCGGTCCAGGCGGGAAGCGTGCCCGCCGCCGTGGCCCGCGAGTGCTCGTTGAGGCCGATCAGCAGGGCGCCGACGGCCGCGGTGAGGACGGCGATGCCCTTGAGATCCAGCGGCGTACCGCGCGCCTCACTGCGCCCGATCGACCGCGGCAGCACGCCGGCCACGACCGTGAGCGCCACCGCGCCGATCGGCAGGTTGACGAGGAACACCCAGCGCCAGCCGACCTTGTCGGTGAGCAGGCCGCCGATCAGCGGCCCCGCGATGAAGCTCACCCCCATCAGCCCGGCGAGCAGCCCCTGCACCGCGGCGTTGCGACGGCCGCCGTAGAGGTCCGCCACGAGGATGAACGACAGCCCTTCGAGCGCGCCTGCGCCCGCGCCCTGCAGCGCGCGCCACGCGATCAACTGGCCCATCGTCTGCGAGGTGGCCGCCGCGGCCGACCCGGCGAGGAACAGGACCATGCCGACCAACAGCAGGGCGCGGCGCCCGTAGCGGTCCGACAGCCTGGCGTAGATCGGCAGCGACACCGTCGCCGGGACGAGGTACGCGGTGACGACCCAGACGTAGAGGTCGGCCCCGTCGAGGCTGCGGACGATGCTCGGGAGGGCCGTCCCTACGATCGTCTGGTCGAGCATCGCGAGCAGGAGCCCGGACACCACCGCGCCGAGGAGCAGCCGCTGCCGTGCGGGGGTGAGGGATCGTGCGTCGGCCACTTGTCCAAAGTTACATGTCATTTCTTACATGTCAAGCCGGGACGGTGGACGGGTAGAGTCGAAGGCGTGTCGCTGCGTCATGCGCTCCTCGGTCTGCTCACCGTCAACCCCGGCACCGGGTACGAGCTCACGCAGCGATTCGACCGCTCGCTCAGCAACGCCTGGCACGCGAGCCACTCGCAGATCTATCCCGAGCTGGCGCGGCTCGACGAGGCCGGATTCGCCGAGGTCGTCAGCGAGGGCGCCCGCGGCAGCCGCACGTGGGCGGTCACCGACGCGGGGCGCGAGGAGCTGCGCCGCTGGCTCACCGAGTCCGAGCCGAACCGCAGCGTCCGCAACGAGGGTGCCGTCCGGCTGTTCCTGCTCACCCTGCTGGACCCAGCGGACCGGCGGCCGGTGCTCGAGCGCGAGCGGGCGCACATCGAGGAGGAGCACCGTCAGCTCCGCGCGCTGGCGGCCGAGCTCGACGCGCTCCCGGAGCCGGCGGCCTTCCGCCCGGTCATCGACCTCGCCCTGCGCCTCGGCCCGGTGATGGCGGAATGGATGACCGAGCAGCTCGAGGACGGCTGAGCCGCTGCCCGCGGCGCCGCATCCCGAGCCGCCAGGCGAGCACCTAGAGTGGGACGCGACGTTCCGAGCCGCCAGGCGAGGAACTCGCAAGGGAATCCCGAGCCTCTAGGCGAGGGATTTCCCTGGCACTCTCGTGAAGAGACTGCCAACAACGGTTGACATGGCGGGACGTCCCGCGTAGATTCGAAGGCAGGTTGGCACTCGTCACCCCTGAGTGCCAACGCGTATCCGGATCCATTCGACGGAGGTAGTCCTCACATGAAGCTCAAGCCCCTGGGCGATCGGCTGATCGTCAAGGCCATCGACGAGGAGCAGACGACCGCCAGCGGTCTCGTCCTCCCCGACACGGCCAAGGAAAAGCCGCAGAAGGGCAAGGTCCTCGCTGCGGGCGACGGACGTTGGGACGAAGACGGCGAGAAGCGCATTCCGCTCGACGTCGCCGCTGGCGACACCGTTCTGTACAGCAAGTACGGCGGCACCGAGATCAAGGTCGACGGCGAGGACCTGCTGGTCCTCCGCGAGTCCGACGTCCTCGCCAAGATCGACGAGTAGTCCTCACGGACTCAACAGGAGAACTCAGAACATGGCTCACAAGGAACTGAAGTACGGCGCCGAAGCACGCGCCTCACTGGAGGCCGGCGTCGACGCCGTCGCCAACGCCGTCAAGGTGACGCTCGGCCCCAAGGGCCGCTACGTCGTCCTGGACAAGAAGTTCGGCGCTCCGACGATCACCAACGATGGTGTGACCATCGCTCGGGAGATCGAGGTCGAGGACGTCTTCCAGAACCAGGGCGCCCAGCTCGTGCGTGAGGTCGCCACGGCGACGAACGACGTCGCCGGCGACGGCACCACCACCGCTACCGTCCTCGCCCAGGCCATCGTGCGCCAGGGTCTGAAGAACGTGGCGGCCGGTGCCAACCCGCTCGCGCTGAAGCGTGGCATCGAGAAGGCCGTCGACAACGTCGTCGACGCGATCAAGAAGCAGTCCAAGGAGATCTCCTCCAAGGAGCAGATCGCGCGTGTCGCGACCATCTCCGCCGGCGACGACGAGATCGGTGATGTCATCGCCGACGCCATCGACAAGGTCGGCAAGGACGGTGTCGTGAACGTCGAGGAGGGCCAGACGTTCGGCATGGACCTCGAGTTCACCGAGGGCATGCAGTTCGACAAGGGCTACATCTCGCCCTACATGGTCACCGACCAGGAGCGCATGGAGGCCGTGCTTGAGGATCCGTACATCCTCATCGCCAACCAGAAGATCGGTGCCGTCCGTGACGTGCTGCCGGTCCTCGAGGCCGTCATCCAGTCCGGCAAGCCGCTCCTCATCATCGCCGAGGACGTCGAGGGCGAGGCCCTCGCGACGCTCGTCGTGAACAAGCTGCGTGGCACCTTCACCGGTGTCGCCGTGAAGGCGCCGGGCTTCGGCGACCGTCGCAAGCGCATGCTCGAGGACATCGCGATCCTCACCGGTGGCGAGGTCATCACCGAGGAGATGGGCCTGAAGCTCGAGAACACCACGGTGTC
>JAOPZJ010000202.1 GCA_025964155.1 Solirubrobacterales bacterium | reverse complement strand
GCCGCGTCGCGCCGGGCGGCGGCGAGCTGGACCGCGAGGTCGGCGACGCTGCGCGCCGGCGGGGTCACGAGCTCGAGCTGCGCCGCCGGAAACTCCCGCTTGAAGCGCGGATCGCCGTCGACGCGCGCGAGCACCTCGTCCGCGACCGGCGCGAGGTCGTGCGTGACCGGGTCGAGGAGCATCAGCTCCTCCTCGATGCCGACCGTCAGCGGCTCGACGGCGTCAAACGCCGCTCGCAGCGCGGTACCGTCGAGTGGGGGCGTTTGTGTGGCCATGGCGTCGGGAATTTCGGATTCCGGATGAAGATCTTCACCCTTCCGGGCGTCTTTCAACCGCGCAGTGACACATGGATGCTCGTCGACGCCGTGCGGGCGACGACGCTTTCACCGCGCGCGCGGGTGCTGGACCTGTGCACGGGCTCCGGGGCCGTCGCAGTCGCGGCCGCGCTCCGGGGTGCCCGCTCGGTGACGGCGATCGACGTTCACCGGCGCTCGGCCTGGACGGCGCGGATGAATGCACGCGTCAACGGGGCGCGCGTACGCGGCCTGCACGGCGACCTGTTCGCTCCTGTCGCCGGCGAGCGCTTCGACCTCATCACGGCCAACCCGCCCTACGTGCCCGCGCCGCCGGAGATCGCGCCGGAGCGCGGCGACCGCGCATGGAACGCCGGCCACGACGGCCGCGCGGTGATCGACCGGCTCATCGAAGAGCTGCCCGCCCATCTGCGATCCGACGGCGTCGTGCTCCTCGTGCAGTCGTCGGTCACCGGCACGGCCGAGACCCTGGACCGGCTGCGCGACGCCGGTCTGGAGCCGGACATCGTCCTGCGCCGCCGTGGGCCGCTGGGCCCGATCCTCGCCTCGCGCGCCGGCTACCTCGCCGGCAGGGGGCTGCTGCCCGGGGCGCTCCCGGAGGAGGAGGTCGTCGTCATCCGGGGTACTCGTAGAACCCGCGCCCGGTCTTCCGGCCGTGATGGCCGGACACCACCATCCGCTTCAGCAGCGGAGGCGGCGCGTACTCGGGTTGCTTGAACTCCTCGTAGAGCGAGTCGGAGACCGCGTAGAGCACGTCGAGGCCGATGAAGTCGCAGAGCGTGAGCGGCCCCATCGGGTGGCCCGCGCCGAGCTTCATCCCGTCGTCGATGTCCTCCCGCGAGGCGAAGCCCTCCTCGACCATGCGGACCGCGGCCATCAGGTACGGCACGAGCAGCATGTTCACGATGAAGCCCGAGCGGTCCTTGGTGCGGATCGGGTGCTTGCCGATCTGCTGCGCGAAGGCCTCGGCGCGCGCGACCACCTCGCTATCGGTGTCCAGGCCGACGACGATCTCGACGAGCTTCATCACCGGGACCGGCGAGAAGAAGTGCAGCCCCAGGACCCGCTCGGGGTCGGTCGTCCACGACCCGATCTGAGCGATCGGGATCGACGAGGTGTTCGATGCGAGGATCGCATCGGGCAGGAGCGCGTCGAGGCGCTGGAACACCGGGCCCTTGACCGCGATGTCCTCGACGACCGCCTCGATCACGACGTCGCAGCCGCCGAGGTCGTCGAACGCGGTCGTCCACGCGATGCGCTCGCGCAGGGCGCTCGCCTCGGCGTCGTCGAGCTTGCCGCCCTTGACCGCCCGCGCGACCGACTGCTCGATCCGGCGCTGGGAGCGGTCCAGCGGCTGGCGCTCGGGCTCGTGCACGGTGACGTCGACGCCCGCGCGCGCCGCGGACTCGGCGATGCCCGAGCCCATGAAGCCCCCGCCGACGATGCCGATCCGGGAGACGGTCAGGGTCTGATCCACAGCACCGCGAAGCGGTCGCGAGGTCACGTGGCGGCCGCCTCGCGCTCGCGCTCGCGCAGCTCGATCCGCCGGATCTTGCCGGTGAGCGTCTTGGGCAGGTCGGTCACGAACTCGATGCGCCGAGGATAGGCGTAGGCGCTCAGGCGGTCGCGCACGAACGCCTTGATCTCCTCGGCGAGCTCGTCGGAGCCCGTGTGCCCCTCGGCCACGACGATGAACGCCTTGACGACGTTGCCGCGGCGCTCGTCGGGCGAGGCGACTGCGGCGGCCTCCCGAACGGCCGGGTGCTCGAGGCAGGCCGACTCGACCTCGAAGGGCCCGATCCGGTACCCGGCGGCGATGATCACGTCGTCGGCGCGCCCCGCGTACCAGACGTAACCGTCGGCGTCCTGCGTCGCGGCGTCCTTGGTGTGGAACCACGCGCCGCCGAACGTCTCCTCCCCGGCCTCGGGGTTGTTCCAGTAGCCCAGCGGCCAGTGCGGATTGGAGCGCGCGCGCAGGCAGATCTCGCCCCGCTCGCCGTGCGCGACCGGCCGCTCGTCCTCGTCGAGGATCTGCACGTCCCAGCCGGGCATCGGCTTGCCCATCGAGCCCTCGCGCACCTCCATGAACGGGAAGTTCGCGCACAGCGGATAGGACTCGGTCAGGCCGTAGTAGTCGAGGACGGTGAGTCCGTACTGGTCGCGGAACCAGCGGATCGCCTCGGGGTTGAGCGGCTCGCCGGCGCTGCAGACGCGGCGGAAGCGCTGCGGATAGCGCGTGCCGGCATCGGCGATCCCCATCATCGAGCGCATCGCCGTCGGCGTCGTGAAGACGTTCGTGACCTGATGACGGCTGAGGAAGTCCAGCTGCTGATGCGCGTCGAAGCCGCCCTGGCGCTGCAGCACGCACTGCACCGCGCCAAGGCGCCATGGCCCGAGCAACGGCGCGATGCCCGCCGCCCAGGCCCACTCCCCCATGCCGTGGAAGCGCTCGCCGTCCTGCACGTCGTGGGCGTACACGAACTCGTTGTGGGCCAGCAGGTAGCGGTGCGCGTGGACGATGCCCTTCGCCGTCCCCGTCGTGCCGGACGTGTAGTACAGCTGCGCAGGATCGTCCGCGCTCGTGTCGGCCTGGACGGGCGTCGCGTCCGCGTCCGCGAGCACCTGCTCGTCCAGCACGATCACCGCCTGGACCAGCGACGCGTCGAACCGCGCGACGTTCGCCGCATCCGTGACGAGCACCTTCGCCTGGGAGTCCGTCAGGCGATGGCGGATGCCGTCGTCCCCGTAGAGCACCGACATCGACAGCAACACCGCGCCGAGCTTCCACGTCCCGAAGAAGAGCGCCGCGGTCTCGGGCGTGGGCGGCAGCACGACCGCCACGCGATCCCCGCGCTGCACCCCCGCGGCGGCCAATAGGTTCGCCGCCCGGTTGGAAAGATCCTGCAGCTCGCCCCAGTGCAGCTCCCGGGTGACGCCGTCATAGCGCTCGTGGACCATCGCGAGCTTGTCGGCGGGGTGCTTTTCGCACACGTCCTGGGCGATGTTGTAGCGCTCGGGGACCTCCCACCGATGCTCGGCCACGGCCTGCTCGTACGTGCTCTGGGTGATGCTCATGATGTTCCTCTCCGGCGATGATCCTCAGAGCGAGTCTTGCCCGTGGAGGACGGTCGCGCAACCCTGTGCATGTGCGGGCGAGAGCAGTCGCGCCGCCGCCGCACCGAAGCCCAGGCCGATCGCCAGCCACAGCGTGGCGTTCACCCCCAGCGACGCCAGGCGGAAGCGGTACAGGACGTCGGCGGGGAACCCGGGCGGCGTCTCGTGAACCGCCGGGAGGATCAGCTGCGCAACGGCGATGAGCGCGACGAACACGCCGCCGGCGATCAGCGTCGCGTTCCACGTCCCCAGGCGCGGCGCGACGTGCGCGCGGACGCGAACGGCCGCGACCAGTGCGAGCGCCGTGATCGCGATCATCGCGAAGGCGAGCAGCGTGCGCCGGTCGATCGTCGCCGGGTCACCCACCGTCGGCGGGCTGGCCGGGTACTTCGTAAACGGCACGAGCGTGATCGTCGCGAAGGCGACAAGCGCCATCACGGCCGCCGTCGGCCGGGCCCCGACGACGCCGATGCGGCCGTACGCGTAGGCGAAGACGAGCGCGAACAGGCCGCCGAGCGCGACGCCGAGCGCGACCGTCCCGGTCAGGAGGCCGACCGTGCGCTGCACGCCGCGGCTGACGAGCTCGGCCTCGGCGGGATCGCCGGCCTTGGCGGCCAGCAGCTGCTCGAAGTCGATCGCAGCCTGAACCTGCGGCTCACCGAAGACGAAGGCGAACGCGAACGCGAGCAGGCCGGCGAGGAGGCCGACCAGCATCCCCCGGATCAGCAGGGAGCGGACCATGTCCGGCCGCCGTGCTCAGTGGCAGGGGAAGCCGAGCAGGTGGCGCGCGTCGTGCACGAACTCGTGGACGGCGCTGCCGCCGACGAGGGACGCCGCGCCCTCTTCGGCACCGACGAAGTACACGAGCAGCGACAGCAGCACGCCCGCGAAGATCGCGTACGGCAGCAGCTCGCGGGGGGCGACGATGGGGCCGGCGACGGCTCCACGTTCGACAAGCACTTCAGACATGCAAGGACCTCCTCGGGATCACGCGTCCCGTCGTGGGTTGGTTTCGCGTGACGGCGGAGTGTCTGGCTTCCGAGGGCTCGAGGGCTCCCGGTTCACAGTGGCGCGACCGCGCCGGTTTTGCACCGGCTTCCCCCGTCGTCAAACGTGGCGCCAGCATACAGTTGAACCGCCCGCGCGAGTATGCTGCTGCCTGTCAGCGCGATGGCTCCAGGAACCCGATGCGAACTCGGGACGGTCGCGCCACTGTAATCGGACCCACCCACCCCCGGGTCCGAGAGTCAGGAACTGCAGCCATCGCGTCAGCCGTCTATGGGAACGCGTTCTTCCCAGGAGGTCACTCGATGTGCCCACACCCCGTTGCCGGGGACCGCTGCCCCGGCATCCTGCGCCTGCACCCGGCCGCCGACGGCCACCTCGCCCGCGTCAGGCTGCCCGGTGGCGTCTTGCGCGCCCCGGGCCTGCGCGCCGTCACGACGCTCGCGGCGCGGGGCAACGGCGTCGTCGAGCTCACCTCGCGCGCGAGCCTGCAGGTCCGCGGGCTGCACGCCACGGACGCCGCCAGGGCGGCTGAGCTGCTGGACAACGCGGGCCTGCTGCCATCACCGGAACACGACCGGGTGCGCAACATCCTTGCGTCCCCCTTCGGTGGTCGCCATCCAGCAGCGGCGCTCCGGACCGACGACGTCGTGACGGCGCTGGACCGTGGCCTGTGCCAGGACGGGGCGCTGGCCGGGTTGCCGGGCCGCTTCCTGTTCGTCGTCGAGGATGGCAGCCGGACGCTCGGCCGCCGGCGTGCGGACGTGACGCTTGCTGCGTGCGAGCGCGGCACCCGCCTGCGGCTGGAGCTCGCGGGACGCCCGACGAGCCTCACCGCGGCCCCGGCCGATGCCCCCGCGCTCGCCCTTGACGCCGCGCGGGCGTTCCTGGCGCTGCTGGAGGGCGACGGCGACGCCTGGCGCATCGAGGACATGCCGGACGGCGCTGCCCGTGTCGCCCTGGCCCTCGGCGGCGCACTGCGCGACGACGCCGCGCGGGACCACGCGCCAACGACCACCGTGACCGCCGGCGCGCTCGAGCAGGCCGACGGGCGGCTTGCCGTGACGGCGCTGGTGCCGCTCGGGCGCGTGGACGGCACGACGCTTGCGGCGCTCGGCGCGCTGCTGGACGACGACGTGCGCACGCTGCGACTGTCACCGGATCGGACGCTCACGCTCGTCGACGTCCCCGCCGCCCGGGCGCCGCGGGTCATCGCGGCTCTGGAGAGCCTGGGCCTCGTCACCACCCCCGATTCGGGCTGGGACGGCCTCTCGGCCTGCGCCGGGGTCGGCGCGTGCGTCAACGCCCACGTCGACGTGCGCGCCGCCGCCACCCGCCGCGCGTCCGCGCGACGGGGGCTCGCCCGGCCGCTCGGAGCCGAGCACTGGGCCGCGTGCGAGCGCGGCTGCGGGCGTCCGGCCTCCGTCCCGGTCTCCGCCACCGCCACGGCCGGCGCGATCCGCCTCGAGCGCGCAGGCGCCGCCGTCGTGACGGTCGCGACCGTCGACGACGCTGTGGCGCTGCTCGCGGCCACGGAACCCGTGTCGTGACGACCGGCTACATCCGCGACGGCGCCGAGATCTACCGGCGATCGTTCGCGACGATCCGGGCCGAGACCGATCTGGCCGGGACCGAGCCGACCCTCGAGCGCACGATCGTGCGCATGGTCCACGCCTGCGGGATGGTCGACCTCGTGAGCGACGTGGAGGCGTCGCCGGGCTTCGCGCCCGCCGGCGAAACCGCGCTCCGCGCCGGTGCGCCGGTGCTGTGCGACACGAACATGGTCGCCTCGGGCGTCACCCGCTCGCGCCTCCCGGCGGGCAACGACGTCGTCTGCACGCTCACGGATCCACGCGTCGCCGCGCTGGCCGCCGAGCTGGGCACGACCCGCACCGCCGCCGCCATCGAGCTGTGGCGTGAGCGCTTGGAGGGGGCGGTCGTCGTCGTCGGCAACGCGCCCACCGCGCTCTTTCACCTGCTGGACCTCGTCGCCGCCGGCGGTCCGCGCCCCGCCGCCGTCATCGGGATCCCGGTCGGGTTCATCGGCGCGGCCGAGTCCAAGGTCGCGCTCGCCGGGCAGTCGCTGGGCCTGGAGTACCTCGTCGTCCACGGACGCCGCGGCGGGAGCGCGATCGCGGCCGCCGCCGTCAACGCGCTGGCGAGCGCCGCCGAATGAGCGGAATCGTTCGCCCAGGGGGCTCCGATTCCGTCGGGGGTTCCTCCGCTGTCGATGTTTCGACAGCGGGCCGCCTGTACGGCGTCGGCGTCGGCCCAGGCGACCCGGACCTCGTCACGCTGAAGGCCGCCCGGCTCATCGCCGCCGCCGACGTCGTGGCCTACCCGGTGGCACGGCGGGCGACGAGCGGCGGCGTCGCGCGCGCGATCGCCGGACCGCACCTGCGCGACGGGGTCATCGAGGTCGCCATGACCTACCCGATCACCATCGAGCAGACCGACCATCCCGGCGGTTACGAAGCGGCGATCAGCGACTTTTACGACGCCGGCGCGGCGGAGCTCGCCGTCCACCTGGACGCCGGCCGCGACGTCGTCGTCCTGTGCGAGGGCGACCCGTTCTTCTACGGCTCGTACATGTACCTGCACGATCGCCTCGCGCACCGCTACGCCACCGAGGTCGTGCCGGGCGTGACGTCGTTCAGCGCCGCCGCGGCGACGGCCGGCACGCCGCTCGTGAAGCGCGACGACGTCCTGACGATCCTGCCGGGGACGTTGCCGCCCGACGTGCTGACCGCGCGGCTGCGGTCGGCCGACGCCGCCGTCGTCATGAAGCTCGGGCGGACCTTCAGCGCCGTCCGCGGGGCCGCGGAGGCCGCGGGCGTCGCCGGCCGCGCGGTCTACGTCGAGCGCGCCAGCTCCGCCCTCGAGCGCTCGGCCCCCTTGCGGGACGTCGCCGCCGACGAGGTGCCGTACATGTCGCTCGTCCTCGTGCCGACCCAGCACGGGCGGGTGGCCCACCCCAGCGCCACCGGCAGCGTGACGGTCGTCGGCCTCGGGCCGGCGGGCGCCCAGTGGCTCACGCCCGAAGCGCACGCCGAGCTGGCCGCGGCGGACGTGCTCGTCGGCTACAAGACCTACGTGGACCGCGTGCCGCCACGGCACGGCCAGCAGCGCTTGGCGACCGACAACCGCGTCGAGGCCGAGCGCGCCCGGCATGCACTGCGGCTCGCGGCGGCCGGGTCGCACGTGGCGGTCGTCTCCTCGGGGGATCCCGGCATCTTCGCCATGGCCGCGGCCGTGCTCGAGGTCGTGGACGGTGAGACCGGGCCGCTGGCCGACGTCCCCGTCCGGGTCGTTCCGGGGGTATCGGCCATGCAGGCCGCCGCCGCCCGGGTCGGCGCGCCGCTCGGCCACGACTTCGCCGTCGTGTCGCTCTCCGACATCCTCAAGCCGTGGAGGGTGATCGAGCGGCGGCTCGAGGCGGCGGCCGCCGCCGACTTCGCCCTCGCGCTGTACAACCCGGCGTCCAAGACCCGGCGCGATCAGCTGGAGCGGGCGATCGAGGTGCTGCGCCGCCACCGCGCGCCGTCGACGCCCGTCGTCGTGGCGCGGGCCGTCGGCTCCGACGCCGAGGCCGTCATGGTCACGACGCTCGGCGAGCTGGAGTGCGGCGTCGTCGACATGCGGACGCTGCTCATCGTCGGGTCCTCGACCACGCGGACCATCAGCGCGGACGGCCGCGGCGGCCCCGACCTCGTCTACACGCCGCGCAGCTACCCCGCGTGACCTCGTCCGCCTCACGCCGTCATGGCTCGGTGACCACAGGGGTGCCGTCCGCCGGCTCACCGCTGGTCACGAGCTCCCGCTCCAGGCGCCGCGCGTCGGCCGCCTCGACGCCCCCGAGGGTGGCGAGGATCCCGAACACGATCGCCCACAGCGCAAGGCCCGGCAGCCGCCCCCCGAACGCGGCCACGGCCACGGCCACGGCGATCGCTGCGACGAGCCGTTGCTCCCACCGCAGGTGCAGCACGCGGATCTTCAGCGCCACGCTGCCGAGCAGGTAGAGGACCGGCCCGCCCGCGATCGCCACCAGCTCGGCGCCGTGGCGATGCTGATCGGGGTGCGCGATCACCAGCTGGTTGCCCACCGCGGCGACGATGATCCCGGCGACGAGCGCGACGTACAGGTAGCTGAGGTCACGCCCCAGGCGCCCGCGCTCATCGGCCGCGACTCGCAGCCGCTCCAGCATGCGCTCGGCGTGGACGTCGAAGTACAGCCACCACAGCGCGGCCGTCACGAGCATGGCGACAAGCAGGGCGGTGAGACGGGTGAAGGTCGGGTCCAGCCCTGACGCCGTCGCGCCCGCGGCCAGGATCGACTCACCCAGCGCGATGATGAGGAACAACTCCAGCCGTTCGACGAAGTGGCTGGGCTCCAAGTCCCAGTCGCTCGGGCGCGAGCGCCCCAGGCCGGGCACCCAGTGCCCGACCATCGGCCCCGCGTAGTCCAGGGCCAAGGCCACCGACCAGACGGCCACGCGCTCGTCGCCGTTGACGAACGCGCCCGCGATCCACAGCGGCATCACCATGCACGTCCAGCCGAGGATGCGCTGAAACGGGCGGTACAGCGGATCGTCGGGCTTCGTCGCGACGACGATGAAGATGTTGCGAACCAGCTGGATCCCGACGTAGCCCGCGACGAGCAACCACGCACGGTCGCCGAAGGCGTCCGGAATCGAGATCGCCCCCAGCAGCCCCGCGAACATGGCGACCGCGAGGATCGTCCGGGCGGCCGGCGTCTCGGCGTCGAACCAGTTCGTCACCCACGTCGTGTTGACCCAGGCCCACCAGGCGGCAAGCAGCAGGAGCATCGTCTTTGTCGCACCGCCCAGGGTCAGGTCCGCCATCAGCTGGGCCGACAGCTGCGTGACCACGAAGACGAAGACGAGGTCGAAGAACAACTCGGCCGACGTAACCCGGCTTTCCTGATGCGGGTGACGGCGACGCGCTTTCAACGCCTGAGCGGTAGGCCGGCGATGTCCGGGTGATGGCAAACCTGCTTCACCGCCTGAGCGGTAGGCCGGGGGTAGCCGCACGCAACGCGCCGGCGGCCCTGGCCTACCGCGCCACGATCGTCCGCGCCCACGCCGCAGCCTCGAGGACGGTGCGGACGGTGGCGACGTCTTGGCGCGGGGGGCGGCGCACGACGACGACCGGCAGGCCGCGCAGACGGGCGGCCTCGAGCTTGGCCGCGGTCAGCGGGCCCCCGCTGTCCTTCGTGACGACGACGTCGATGGCGTGCGCGTCGATGAGCGCGAGCTCACCGTGCAGCGTGTAGGGGCCACGATCCAGGAGGACCTCGTGGCGCGCGGGCAGCGCGACATCGGGCGGGTCGACGCAGCGGATGAGGAACCAGCTGACGTCGTCGTGCGCGAAGGCGGCCAGGCCCTGCCGGCCGCTCGTGAGCAGGACCCGAGCGGAGCCGAGTGCGCGGATCGCGGTGGCGGCGTGCGGCAGATCCTCGACCCAGTGCCAGCGGTCACCGCCTGAGGCCTTCCAGCCGGGGCGCTCGAGGCGCAGCAGCGGCACGGCCGCGGCCGCGGCCGCCCGCGCCGCCGATGCGGAGATCCGCTCCGCGAACGGATGGGTGGCGTCGATGACGGCGGTGATCGCGTGCCGGCGCAGCCAGCGAGCCAGGGCCTCGGGCCCGCCGAAGCCTCCGATGCGCACCTCCCCCACGGGCAGCCGTGGGCGCGCGACCCGGCCCGCGAGCGACGAGACCACCGGGACGCGGGCGTCCTGCAGCTCCTGAGCGAGGGCGCGCGCCTCAGCCGTCCCGCCGAGGATGAGGACCCGCGGCGTCATTTCATGCGCCGCAGCAGGTATGTGTCGAACATCCAGCCCTTGCGGGCCTTCGCCTCGCCCCGCACGCGCACGATCTCGTCGGCGACGTCACCCAGGCGCCCACTGATCAGCAGCTCGTCGGCGGTGCCGAGGTACGCACCCCAGTAGATGTCGAGGCCGTCGGGCGCCAGCGTGGCGAACGTCGCGTGCGCGTCGAGCATGACGACGACATCGTCCACACCGTCCGGCATCCCGCCGGCGAGCAGGCGCGCCGGTGTGATCTGCACGGCACGGCCGACGCGGTTGAGCGGGATGCGGTGGCGGGCGGTGAGCGCGTGGACGGAGCTGATCCCGGGGATGACCTCGAGCTCGAAGGCGACGGCCCGGCGCGCGGCGATCTCCTGCACGACCGCGAGCGTGGACTCGTACAGCGACGGGTCGCCCCAGACGAGGAAGGCCCCGGTCTCGTCCTCCGCCAGCTCGTTGCGGATCACGTCCTCCCACAGCCGCACCCGCTGCTCGCGCCAGCGATCGACGGCGGCCTGATAGTCGTCGGCCTCGCGCCAGGGTCGTGGCGGGTCGGCCAGCTCCACGGTGCGGTGCCCGCCGGCCGTGCGATGCCGGTCCACGACCAGGCGCCGCAGGGCGACGAGGTCGTCCGTCCCCTCCTTCGTCACGACGAAGAGGACATCGAAGGCGTTCAGCGCGTTGACCGCCTGGACGGTGACGTGGTCGGGGTCACCCGCGCCGATGCCGATGAGGAGCAGCCGCCGGGCCACGGCTCAGCGGTCGCGGGTCTTGGAGTACAGATGGCTGTCGCGGAAGCCGCGCGCGCCCAGTGCCGGGCCGACGAGGATGGTGGCCGTGCGGGTGACGCCGGCGTCGCGGACGAGGCCGGCGATCGTCGACAGGGTGCCGCGCAGGACGAGCTCGTCGGGCCAGCTGGCGCGGGCGACGACCGCGGCGGGGCAGTGCTCGCCGTAGTGCGGAGCGACGGCCTGGACGATCTCCTCGATCGCCTGCGTGCCGAGATGGACGACGAGCGTCGTGCCGTGCGCGGCGAGCGACGCGAGATCCTCGCCCGCCGGGATCATGGATGCCCGCTTGCCGAAGCGCGTGAGGATGACGGTCTGTGCGACCTCCGGGATGGTGAGCTCGCAGCGCAACGCGGCCGCCGCGGCGGCGAACGCGGGGACGCCGGGGGTCACGTCCCACGGGATGCCGAGCTCGTCCAGCCGGCGCATCTGCTCGGCGGCGGCGCTGTAGATCGACAGGTCACCGGAGTGCAGGCGCGCGACATCGTGGCCGGCAGCGTGGGCGGCGACGACCTCGGCGACGATCTCGTCCAGCTGCAGATGCTGGGTGTCCACGATGCGGGCACCGGCGGGGGCGTGGTCGAGGATCTCCCCGGGGACCAGCGCGCCCGCGTACAGGCAGACGGGCGCGGCGGCGATGAGGCGCTGGGCGCGGAGCGTCAGCAGGTCCGGCGCGCCCGGGCCGGCGCCGATGAAGTGGACGGTCATGGGTGTCGGGCCTCTTTCGTGACGGACCATTGGACGACGGTCAGCTGCGGGCGCCACCCGGTGAAGCTGCCGACACGGTCGGCGTGCGCGATGTCGATGCGGGTCAGCGTGCCGCCGTGGGCCTTCTGCGCTGCGACCACGACCTGTTCGCCCTCGAGCGTGACGGTGTTGGCCACCAGTCGGCCACCGGGCTTCAGCGCAGCCCAGCACCCGTCCAGCAGGCCGAGCGTCGTGATGCCACCGCCGACGAAGACCGCGTCGGGAGCGGGCAGGTCGTGCAGCGCGTCGGGCGCGCGACCGAGGACCACCTCCAGCTCCGGGACCCCGAGCGCGAGTGCGTTGCCGGCGATGCGCCCGGCGCGCTCCTCGCGCGGCTCGATGGCGATGGCGCGGGCCGTGCGCTCGGCCCGCAGCCACTCGACCGCGATCGACCCGTTGCCGGCGCCCACGTCCCACAGCAGCTCCCCGGGCAACGGCGCCAGCACGGACACGGTGATGGCCCGGACGTGGCGCTTCGTCAGCTGGCCGTCCGAGGCGAAGGCGTCGTCGGCCAGTCCCGGGGTGCGCGCGCGGGCCGGGCCGCCGGCGACCTCGATCGCGACGACGTGCAACGCGTCGGCGGCGTGGTCTGTGGCCTGCCGCGCCGTCGTGTCCACCCGCCGCTCCTGCGGGCCGCCGAGCTGCTCGAGGATCGTGAACGCGCTAGCGCCGAAGCCACGATCGGCCAGGACACGGGCCAGTTGCGCGGCGCCGTCGGTCCCGGTGACGTAGGCGACGAGGCGGCGGCCGGGCTGGAGCCCGCGCACGACGACCGCGGGCGGCCGCGCCACCGCGCTGACGAGCTCGACGTCGGCCTCAGCCCAGCCCAGGCGCGCGCACGCGAGCGAGAAGGCGGACGGCTGGGGGATGACGTGGACGCGGTGGGCGCCCGCCTTGCGCACGAGCGTCACGCCGACGCCGTGGAGCATCGGGTCACCGCTGGCCAGGACCGCGACGTCGCCGTGCGTCCCGGCCGCCAGCTCGTCGACGAGCGCCTCCATGGGCGACGGCCAGGCCCGGCGGGTGCCGGTGACGTCGGCTCCGAGCAGGTCCAGCTGGCGCTGGGAGCCGACGACGAGCGTCGCGGTGGCGAGCGCCTGCCGAGCCGCGTCCCCCAGCCCGGCCCAGCCGTCTGCGCCGATGCCGATGACGGTGATCACGCCGGGACCCCCAGGACGGCCAGGGTGAGGGCCGCGGCCAGGCGGGTGTTCTGCTGCGCGTCGCGGGCGGTGATGCGGATGTGCCGATCGTCCAGGCCGGGGAACGACGCAGCGGGGCGCACGGCGATCGCCTCCGCGCGCAGGGCGGCGACGACGGCGGGCCCGTCGGCGACCTCGATGAGCACGAAGTTGGCCGCCGCCGGCCAGACGCGAACGCCGTCGATCGCGCGCAGGCGCGCGGTGAGGTCCTGGCGCTCGGAGGCCGCCCGCTCGGCGATGGCGGCGAGCTCGCCGAGGTGGGCGGCGGAGGCGATGAGCGCCGCGAGGGCCAGGACGTTCACCGACCACGGCGGCCGGACGGCCCGCAGGCGGTCGGCGAGGGCGACGGGCGCGACCGCGTAGCCGACCCGTAGGCCGGGGACGCTCAACGCCTTGGTGAGCGAGCGCACGACGATGACGTCCTCGAGCGGATCTCGCACGAGCGAGCCGGGTTCGCCCGGCACGAGGTCCATGAAGGCCTCGTCGACGACGATCGTGCGGCCGGGACGGCGCAGCGCGAGGATCGCGGTGACGGGATCCAGCGTGCCGCTGGGGGACGCCGGGTTGCCGACGATGACGAGGTCCGCGGCCTCGGGCACCTGTGTGGGGTCCAGCGCGAAGCCGCGGCCCGGGTCGCGGTGGACACGGACGACGGCGATGCCGTGCGCGCGCAGCGCCGCCTCGGACTCGGTGAAGGCCGGGTGCACGCAGGCGGCGAGGGTCGGCGTCAGCGCGGGTCCCAGCAGCCACAGCGCCTCGGCGCCGCCGTTCGTGGGCACGATCTCGGCGGGGTCCCGGCCGTGCAGGGTCGCAAGGGCGGCGACGGCGTCATCCTCGCGCGGGTAGCGGTGCGCGTCTGCGTCGAGGGCCTCGTCCAGCGCGGCGCGCAGCCACGCCGGCGGGCCGCCGGCCACGACGTTGACAGCGTGGTCGGCGTCGCCGGGACGGACGTCGCGGTCACCGTGGCGGCGCAGCCCGTGCGACGTCGATCCTGCGCTCCCAGGAGGGCCTACAAACGACGTCGCCCCACCCGCCGACCCGCCCCCCACGGGCAACGTCGACCCTGCGCCCCCAGAAGGGCCCACAAACGACGTCGCACCATTGGCCAGAGCGTCCAGGCGGACCGCCCGCCCGGCGACGACGAGCTCGACGCGGTCCGCGCGTGCGGCGAAGCGCTGCGTCGCCTCGCCGAGGAGGTCCACCCACGCACGCGAGGCGGCGTCGATCGGCAGCACGCCCTCCCCCGCCTGCTCGGCGACGACGATCGCGGCCGCGGCGCCGTCCAGCGCGGCCACCGCCCGATCCACGTCGCCGAGGACCTGCGCGGTGACGGATGACAACACGGCTGCGTCGTCGAAGGCCCCGGCCAGATGCAGCTGCGTCGCGATCCACGCGCCCAATCCGTCCAGGAGGACGCACATCGCCGCCGCGTCGCCCAGCGCGTCCGCAAGCGCCGGCGACGCCTGCACCGTCGTCCACGCCTCCGGCCGGCGGGCCGTGTGCGCGTCGATCCGGGCGCGCATCGACGCGTCCCCGCCGTCGGCGGTCGCGACGTACCGGACCGGCAGGCCGGTTGCCGAGGCCAACGCCTCCGCATGAGCGCTCTTGCCCGAGCGGGTGCCGCCGATGACGACCGTCAGGCTCAAGCGGCCACCTGCCCGGCGGTAGGGAGCCGCAGGCGAGCTACCGCCAAGGACGTGCGAGCCGCCAGGCGAGGACGTCCCGCGCTCTTGCCTGAACGCCTGCCGCCGATGACGACCGTCAGGCTCACCGGGCGACCTCGACCGGGGCGGCCGCGCGCGCGAAGGCCTGTGCCAGCTCCGGGTGCGCGGCCCAGTGCACGTGCAGATACCCGGCCTGGACTCCGCCGCGGACGACGCCCTCGGCGCGCTCGAACATCCGCGTCGACAGCCGCCAGGCGCCGGCGACGAGCGGGTCCAGTGACTCGACCGCCGAGTAGTGGAACTCATGCCCGCGCACGGCCTGGCCCGCGGCGATCCACGGCGTCGCGGTGATGGCAACGGCCTCTCGGTAGCCCAGCGTCAGGCGACCGCCCATGTGTGCGCGAGCGGGCAGGACGCCGCACATGTCATGGCCGTCGAGCTCGGTGCACAGGTACAGGAGTCCTCCGCACTCGGCGAGCACCGGGCGCCCGGAGGCGGCGAAGGCCGCCACCTGCGCCCGCAGCGGTGCGTTGGCCGACAGCTCCGCGCCGAAGACCTCGGGGAAGCCGCCGGCGAGGATGAGCGCACCGATGTCCGCGGGCAGCTCCTCGTCCCGCATCGGGTCAAAGCCGACGAGCTCGGCGCCGGCGCCCTCCAGCAGCTCGAGGTTCTCCTGGTAGTGGAAGGAGAACGCCGGGCCACGGGCGATCGCGATCCGCGTGCCGCCGGGGACGCGTGTCCCGGCGAGGGGCGACCACGCCGGCCCGGGTTTCCGCGGCGCGGTGCCGGCCAGGCGGATGACCGCGTCCAGGTCGGCGTAGCGCACGACCGCGTCGGCCAGCGCGGCGAGCGCCTCGCGGGCGTCACCCTCGCGCTCGGCCACCGGCACGAGGCCGAGGTGGCGCTCGGGCGTGACGACCCGCTCGTCGCGGCGCAGCGCGCCGAGGACCGGCAGGCCGCTGCCCTCCACGGCCTCGCGCAGGAGCTGCTCGTGGATGTCG
>JAOPZJ010000404.1 GCA_025964155.1 Solirubrobacterales bacterium | reverse complement strand
GCGACGGCCATCCGCAGCGAACTGGCGCTCGACCCGCCCGTGGCCGGGGGGCGGGTCGTGCTGCCGTCGGCGCCCGGGCACGCGCTCGCCGTGGTCGGGCCGGACGGCTGCTTCGAACGCCTGGACGACGCCTTCTGCGAGCTGCTCGGCTATCGCGAGGCCGACCTCCTCAAGGCGGGGTGGCCGTCGATCATCGATCGCGACACCGCCGAGACCCATGCGGACCTCGCGCGCCGGCTGCGAGCCGGCGACCTGCCCATGGCCGACGTGGAGACGATCTACATGCACGCCTGCGGGCTGCTGGTCGGGGTCGCGGCCCGGGTGACCCGTTCCGCGATCCCCGGCGCCGACACCGGCCACCTGTTGCTGGACGTCGAGCTGTCCGACGCCACGGCCCGGTCGTAAGAACGTCTTTCACAAAGGCGCTGCGGTGAGGGACCGCCTCATTGTCAACGACGTTCTGAGCCGCGCGCTCAGACGAAGCGCCCGTCCTCCTGGATGACCACCCCGTCGGCGGTCAGGCGCCCGCCCCCGCGCAGATCGCAGATCAGGTCCCAGTGGACGGCGGACTCGTTCTTGCCGCCGGTCTCGGGGTAGCTGCGGCCGAGGGCGACGTGGACGGTGCCGCCGATCTTCTAGTCGAAGAGGATGGCGCCGATCGGCCGCGTGATGCCGAAGTTCGTGCCGATGCCGACCTCGCCGACGCGCCGTGCGCCCTCGTCGGTCTTTAGGACATGCTGCAGGTAGTCGTCGCCGACGTCGGCCCGCGCACGCACGACGGTGCCCTCGCGGAACTCGAGCTCGACGCCCTGGACGTCGACGCCCGCGGGGGACGACGGGATCGTGAAGCGGATGGTCCCTTCGGCGCTCGTCTCGTGCGGGCCGGTGAAGACCTCACCGGAGGGCATGTTGCGCTTGCCGTCGCTGTTGACCCAGGTGCGCTTGCGCACGTCGAGCGTCAGGTCCGTGCCCGGCGCCTCGATGCGGAGCGTCCTGGCCTCCTTGAGGCGGTCGATGAGCTGCGCCTGGAAGCGCCCGAGCTCCTGCCAGGCGGCGACCGCGCCGGCCGGCCGGTCGAGGAACAGCGCGCTGGCGACGAAGCGCTCGAACGCCTCCAGCGGCATGCCGGCGTGGGCCGCGCCGGCCGGAGTGGGCCAGAGCGTGGAGCACCAGCGCTTCTTCATCGTGTGCTCGCGCAGCGGACGCCGGGCGATCTGCGCCCGCGCCAACCGGGCGGGATCGACGTCCTTCAAGGCGTGCACGTCGTCGGGCGCCTGGACGCCGAGCTGGGCGTTGGCGCGCTTGGCCTCGCTGAGCGCCAGGTCGGGGAAGTCGTCCAGCTGCCACTCCTGGGCGTGCTCGTAGTAGCCCCGCGTCTGGCCGGGCAGCTCGACGCGCAGGATCGGCCAGGCGCTGCGCTCGAGGATCGCCCGCTGCAGCTCGAGCAGCAGCGGCGCGGCGAGCGTCGTGGAGCGCACGAGCACCTGCTGCCCGTGCTCGACCTCGAGGCAGTATCCGGCCAGCAGGTCGGCCATCGCGGCCGGGTCCGGAACGGCCGGCAGCACGTCGTGCGGCAGATCATCCTCATCGATCACGCGGCCCACCCCGCGCTCAGCGCATCGAGGGCCTCGCCTGGATCGCGCCCGAGCCGGGCCGCCAGCGCGCGCACGAGGCGCTCCTGCGGCTCGGGGTTGGCGCCTTCGCCCATCACGCCGATCCGCCACGTCCTGCCGGCCAGCGGCCCCAGGCCGCCGGAGATCTCGATGCCGTCTTCCGTGAGCAGCGGCCCGCGGATCGGCACATCGTCCACGCCGTCGGGCAGGCGGACGGCCAGCAGCGGATGCAGCTGCTCGCCGTCGGGCGCCAACCGGTGCAGGTCCAGGACGGCGAGGGCCCCGCGCAACGCCTCGTGCGCGGTGGCATGGCGCGCCCAGCGCGCCTCCAGTCCCTCCTCGCGCACCATCGCCAGCGCCTCGGCCAGCGCGTACACGAGGTTGATCGGCGCGGTGTGGTGGTAGGCCCGCGCACGGGTGGGTGCGTCCACGTCGGTCGTCCAGTACCCGAGCACGAGCGACAGGTCGAAGTACCACGACGGCACCCGGCCGTCGCGGACGCGCTCCAGCGCCCGCTCGCCGACGGTGAAGGGCGCCAGGCCGGGCGGGGCGTTCAGGCATTTCTGCGTCCCGCTGAACGCCGCGTCGACGCCGGCTGCGTCGAGGTCCAGCGGATGGCCCGCGAGCGAGGTCACGCAGTCCACGAGCAGCAGGGCGTCGTGGGCGCGGCACGCCTCCGCCAGGCCGTCCAGCGGCTGGGCGACCCCGGTGGAGGTCTCCCCATGCACGACGAACATCGCCGCGAAGGGATCCTCGGCGGCCGCGACCAGCGCCGCCGTGGGGATCGCGCGGCCCCATTCGGCCTCGACCCGCACGACCGTCGCCCCGTGGCGCGCGAGCTCGTCGGCCATCCGTTCGCCGAAGAGCCCGTGGACGCCGCAGATGACGCGATCCCCGGGGCGCACGAGGTTGGCGACCATCGCCTCCATGCCGGCGCTGCCGGTCCCGCTGACGGGGATCGCGACGGCGTTCTGCGTGCGGAACGTGGTCCGCAGGCCGGCGGCGACCTCGTCCATCAGCGTCCCGAAGGCAGGATCCAGATGGCCGATGGTCGGGAGGGCCAGCGCCCGGAGCACGCGCTCGGGGACGGGAGACGGCCCGGACCCCAGGAGCAGCCGGTCGGGGACCGAGACGGTGAGCGGGCTGAGCGTGGTCATAGGGCGTGGCTCCTTGCGGCGTGGCTCATGGGGCTTGCAGGTCCGGAAAGTGCGCCGCCAGGTGACCGCGCAGAGCGTCCCGGACCGCCGCGCGCTCGTCGCGGGTGGCCACCCGCAGGCGCTTGAGCAGGTGCTTCTGCCCGGTGGTGGGGACGCCCGCGACCTCCCACCCGACCACGAGGCGCTCGTAGAGGAACTCGACCTCGCGGTGCCAGGCGTCCTCGCGCATCGCCGAGGGCGACGAGCGATCGCCCCGGCGCACCGCGGCGTACTCGGCGCGCGTGCCGGGGGACATCGCCGTGCGCAGCGTCAGGAGCCCGAGCTCGTCGCGCAACGCCACCTGGGCGGTGGCGGCGTCGGGCGGGGCGGCTGAGTCCAGATCGAGGTCCAGGCCGAGGTCGGCGAACGACGAGGGGCCGCCGGCAACGCGTTCGCCGCCGGCCTTGCCGCGCCGTCGCGACCGCTTGCCCACGGTCACCCCGCCGCCGCGGTCAGGGCACCCGCGACGTCGCCGGTCACGGGATCGGCATGCCCGGGCCAGGCCGCGCGCGGGCCGATCGCCGCAAGCTTGAGGATTGACTGCCGGGCCTGCTCGGTGTCGACGTTGAAGGCGGCATGCGGAATGCGCGGCGGCCCCTTGATCGACGTCTGCGGATCGAGGGTGTAGAAGCAGTCGGAGGTCAGCGCCAGGCCGTCGGACTCGCGGTACAGGCCGATGAGGCCGGGGGCGTGGCCCGGGAGGTGCACGACCTCGAAGCCCGCCACGACGTCGCCTTCCTGCACCGTCCCGGCGATCGTGACCGGGCCGCCGTCCCACTGCTTGAGCAGGACGGGGAACACCCGCCGGCCGACGGGGTTGAGCTTGGAGAAGTCGAAGCTGGACTGGCCGCCGTCGCCGGTCGCGAACGGCACGTCGGCGGGATGGCAGAACACGGGGGCGCCCAGTCCAGGGGCGGCGCCGCGGTGGTCCTGGTGGCCATGGCCCAGGACGACGCGCGTCAGGCCCCCGAGCGTTGCCGCGGCCGCGGCGATCCCCGGGACCATCGCCTGGATCCCCGCGTCGAACGCCAGGACGCCGTCGCCATCACGGACGAGGTAGACGTTCATCGTCTTCAGCGGGAAGCCGCCCCGCACGATCCACACGCCGTCGGCGACCGGCTCGGGCGCGGCCGCGCTCAGCTTGCGCAGCGCGCGCGTCTTCGCGTTGAACGCGGCGGTCACGCGCACGTCGGCCTTGGAGCCCTCGGGCGGCAACATGCCGATCTGGCGGGCGAACGTCATCGCGTCGCTGAAGGCGTTGTTCTCGGCGATCAGGCCGTCCTTGACGGTCAGCTCGTCGAGGCCCTCTAGCTCGATCCGGCGGCCCGTCGCGGCGATGCCCTTGAAGTCGGCGCCGGCGAACGTGCCCGTGGCCGTCCACCGGACGGCCGCCCGGTCCTTGTTCGTGGTCGTCGAGACGACCCGCAGGTCGAAGTCCGGGACTGCGGAGAACAGCGCGGTGAAGTACTCGCGGACGCCGTCCGGTGCCCTGGTGTCGACCTGACCGCGGATGAACTCGCGCCCGCCCGGCGCCCAGCAGGCCACCATCGCCTCCACGTCACGGGCGGCGATGGCTGCGAAGTACGTCTTGGCGACAGCGGCGGGGGTGACGGCCATGGCGCTGATCGTACCCCCGTCGACCGCCGCATAGACTGGCCCGCGATGCCGCACGGAACCCGCAAGCGTGAGGTCGGCCGCGGTGAGCGCGTGCTGCCCGGGGTCTGGCGGCTGCGCCTCCCGCTGCCCTGGCCGGGCGTCCCGCACTGCAACGCGTGGGCGGTGGCCGCGGGCGACGGCATCGTGCTCTTCGACACCGGGATGCATGAGCCCGGGTCGCTGGCGCACCTGGAGCGCGCGCTGGCGCAGGTCAACCTCAAGCTCGAGCATGTGCGGCTGCTCGTCTGCACCCACGCGCATTCGGACCACTACGGGCAGGCGGCCACGATCGTCGAGCGCTCGGGGTGTGAGCTGTGGATGCACCCCAGCCACCAGCACCAGACCCAATTCGGGGACGATCCGGAGGCTGCGCTCGACCGGCGCATCGAGATCGCCCGCCAGTCCGGGGTGCCGGCGGAGCCGCTGGCGGCCTACAAGGACGCCGCGAAGGGCCGCAACACGGGCGTCAAGGCCATCGTGCTGCCCGACAAGGAGCTCGTGAACGGGGTCAAGGTCACGACGGACCTCGGCGTCTGGGAGGTCCATGAGACGCCGGGCCACGCGCCGTCCCACGTCAGCCTGCACCAGCCCGAGCGGCGGCTGCTCATCAGCGGCGACCACCTGCTGGGCCGCGTGAGCATCTACTACGAGCACGGGTGGTCGCCCGATCCCGTCGGCGAGTTCCTCGGGTCACTGGACGTCGTGGAGCGCCTGGACGCGCGGCTCTGCCTCTCCGGGCACGGCCGCACGTTCACCGACGTGCAGGCGCACATCGAGGCCAACCGCAAGCTTGTCGCCGAGCGCGTGGAGCGCCACCTGAAGGTGCTGGCCGAGGGCGAGTTCACCGCCTTCGAGGTCGTCGCGCGGGTGCACGCCGAGCCCGTCACCGCGGGCAACGCCAACTGGTGGCTCAGCGAGACGCTCTGCTACGTCGAGCACCTGCAGGCCACCGGTCGCGCCCGGCGCCTGCCGGCGGACGACGGTGGCCCCGAGCGCTGGACCGTCGCGTAGCGCACCGCGACTCTAGCCAACCTTGACACGATCGTGTTAGGGTTGCGCGGATCATGCGCATCGACACGATCCTGGCCAGCAGCACGGAGCCGCTGTTCTCCTTCGAGTTCTTCCCGCCCAAGACCCCCGAGGGCGAGCAGAACCTGTATGCCGCCCTGCGTGAGCTGCAGGCGCTCAAGCCGTCCTACGTCTCGGTCACCTACGGTGCGGGCGGCTCCACGCGCTCCAAGACGATCGAGATCGTCGCCCACATCAAGCAGACCTTCGGCCTGGAGGCGATGGCGCACTTCACCTGCGTCAACGCGACGGTCGACGAGCTGCGCGCCACGCTGGATCAGATGCGCGACGCGGGCATCGAGAACGTTCTCGCGTTGCGGGGCGACCCGCCGAACGGCGAGGACCGCTGGACGCGGACCGACGGAGGCCTGGAGTACTCCCGCGAGCTCGTCGAGCTCCTGCGCGAGGAGTACGACGTGGCGATCGGCGCCGCGGCCTTCCCGGAGACGCACATCCACGCGATTTCTCCGGAGGACGACCTGCGCTACCTCAAGGAGAAGGTGGACGCAGGCGCGAAGTTCCTCGTCACCCAGCTGTTCTTCGACAACGCGGTCTACTTCGACTTCGTGCGCCGCGCCCGCGACGAGGGGATCGACGTCCCGATCATCGCCGGCATCATGCCGATCGTCAGCCTCGACGGCGTCAAGCGCATGACGCAGCTGTCCGCGGCGTCGCTGCCGCCGCAGCTCGAGCGTGAGCTCGAGGCCCGGCGTGGGGACTCGGAGGCCGTCGCGGAGCTCGGCGTCAGCTACGCCACGCTGCAGTGCGCACAGCTGCTGGCCGGCGGGGCTCCCGGCATCCACTTCTACACGCTGAACCGCTCACCGGCCACGCGCGCGATCCTCAGCGCGCTGAAGCTGCACGCGCCCTGGCGGCGCGCCTAGCGCACACGCCCTCGCAGGGGAGGAGGGTCGCCGGGCGGCAGACCCTCAGTCGTGCTCGCCCAATTGCTCGCCCACGTCCTGGGCGGCGCGGCGCAACAGCTCGATCGCCGGAGAGCGCGGCTCACCGACACCGCTCTCCTGCTGGCACACAAGACCGATCGTGCCGGCGATCTCGCCCTGCTGCATCACCGGCGCCGCGACGACCGTGATGCCGGCGATGACGCCATCGGACGTCGCCATCCCGGCGTCCCGGACCTCCTGCAGACGCCGCTCGGGGACCCTCCCCGCTCCGGCGTGGCGCGCGTCGACCTCCCGGGCGACGGCGGAGTACGCGAGGAAGACATGGCCCTGAGCCGATGTGCGCAACGGCAGGCGTGAGCCGGTGCGGATGGCGATCGACACGAGACGATCGGTTCGGTCGACGACGTTCACGACGATGGGTGCCGTCCCATCCCAGATCGACAGGACCGCCGTCTCGTTCGAGGCCTCGGACAGCCGCTCGAGGGCCGGCGTCGCGATCTTGATGATCGAGAGGTTCGCCAGCGCGGTGCGCCCGAGCTCGATCACCCGCGGGCCGAGGCTGTAGGTGCCACGAACGGCGTCGTACCGCAGCAGGCCGGTGGAACGCAGAGACATGCCGTACCGGTGCACCGTGGCCCGAGACATCCCGAGACGGGCGATGATCTCCGCCAGGGTCAGTTCAGGCTCGGCCGGGGAGAACAGGGCGAGCATCGCTGCAGCCCGTTCGACGGCCTGGATCGGGACGACTCCCGGCCCGTCCCCATGCGCTCCGTTCTTTGGACTCACCGTTCCACCTTAAACGCGGACCTTAGCCCGGACGCCAGGACGACCACGTCGCTGGCGAGCGTGAGATACCTGGCGCCACGGTGCACCCGCGCGCCCGCGTCGCCGTGCTGGCCAAACGCGATGCCGGCGATCGAGGCCGCGGCCGAGACGCGGTCTGTCAGGGCGGTCAGCCGCTGAAGTGCCTCGTCCGTGTCGGGTACGCCGATCCGCACGGCGAGGTCTGCGTGGCCGACGAACAGGACGTCGACGCCGGCCGATGCGATCGCTGCCACGGTCGAGGCGTCGAGCTCGCGTTCGATCTGCGCGACGAGGATCGGCTCGCCCGCGGCGCCGGCCTGCAGGTCTCGCACCGCCACCTTGCCGTAGCGCCCGTCGCGCTGGCTGGGGGACATCCCGCGACTTCCGGCCGGTGCGTAGCGCGACGCGCGAACAAGAGCTTGGGCCTCTGATGCAGTCGCGACGTCGGCGACCTGGATGCCGGTCGCGCCCGCGTCCAGCCACCGACCGATCGACCCGGGGTCGACCGCGGGAACACGGACGAGACACGGCAGCCCGAGGGCGCGTGCGTACGCAACCTGATCGAACGCCTGGCCCTCGCTGATCGTCGAGTGCTCGAGATCCACGACGCAGAAGTCGGCGCCCGACGCGGCGATCACGTCGATCGTCTCCAGGCCACCGAGCTTGACGAAGCACCCGCGTACGTGTGCACCGTCACAGAGGGCCTGCCGGAAAGCTGTTCTTGTAGGGGAGTTGACCATGTCCCGAACCATATTGTATGTTAGGACGACAGATCGCATGGTGGGACGGAGGAGCAGCAATGGCAAGGAAGCTACGGCGGCCGATGAAGGTCCGTTGGTCCGATTTAGAGATGGAGGATGTCCGGCCCGGCGTGCGCCGCTGCGGGTTCGGAGGGCGCGATGCGCTGCTCGTCATGAACGAGCTGCAGCCGGGCATGGAGGTGCGGCCGCACTCCCACGAGCGTGACCAGATCGCGCTCGTCCTGGCGGGCCGTATGCGGTTCGTCATCGAGGACGAGGAGCACGAGCTCGGGCCTGGCGAGGCCCTGCTGATCCCCGGGGGCGCCGTGCACGCCGGCGAGGCCGTCGGCGACGGACCCGCCCTCAACCTGGACGTGTTCGCGCCGCCGCGCGCCGACTATGCGCATCTCACGGCCTGGATGGCCGCCGACGATGACTGATCTCCGCCGGCTCCTCCCGGGACTGATCGGCGCCCTCGGGTTCGTGCTTCTGGCGGGCAGCTTCGGGTCCGCGTACCAGCTGACCGTCCTCACCCAGGCGGGGACGTACGCCATCGCCACGCTCGGGCTCACGATCCTGGTCGGCTACGCGGGTCAGATCTCCTTCGGGCACACGATCTTCCTCGGCCTCGGCGGGTACCTCTCGGCGCTGGCCACAACACGCTGGGGCCTGGGCCCGTTGCCGGGCATGGCGCTCGGCGTCGCGGCCTCGAGCGTCGCCGCGCTGCTCGTCGGCGTGCCGACGCTGCGTCTGCGCGGCCACTACCTGGCGATGGCGACGTTCGCGATCGGGCTCGGGTTCTACGCAGTGGCGGCCGACACTCCGCTCTTCAACGGCTTCGACGGCATCGCGGGGATCCCGCCTTTCTCCGTCGGCGGGCTCGAGTTCGCCGACGTCGTCAGCAAGTTCACGCTCGTCTGGAGCGTCGCCCTGATCGCGGCCGTCGCCGCGTGGCGGCTCCGCGGCGGCCGGTTTGGCCGCGCGTTACGCGTGCTCGCCGAGGACGAGGCGGCGGCCGCAGCGCTGGGAATCGACGTCGCCCGGCACAAGATCGCCGCGCTGGTGATCTCCGCGATCTTCGTGTCTGTCGCCGGCAGCCTGCAGGTACATATGACCCCGATCGCGAGTCCCGAGAACTACGGCTTCGCGGTGATCATCCAGCTCTTCGTGATGCTGTTCATCGGCGGCCTCGGCTCGGTCTGGGGCGCACTGATCGGTGCGGTCGCGGTGATCGAGCTCCCTGAGCTGCTCGGGGGCTTCGCGGACTACGAGCCCACGATCTTCGGCGTCGCGCTGATCCTCATCCTGTTGCTGCGGCCCGTCGGCCTGTTCGCGCCGCCGGCCCCGAGCACCCGCCGCGCGCTGCGCCGGTGGCTGCGGACCGCGCGCGGCCGCGACGCCCCCGCCGATGACGCGACGGCGGTCAGCGCATGACGGTCCTGCTCCACATCGAGGGGCTCGGCGTGCGCTACGGCGGCGTCCGCGCGCTCGAGGATGCATCGCTGAGCGTGCGCGACGGCGAGATCGTCGGTCTGATCGGCCCCAACGGCGCGGGCAAGACGACGCTGCTCGGCGCCTGCTCGGGCTTTGTGGCGCCGTCGACCGGCGTCGTGCGGTTCGACGGTCACGATCTCGTCGGGCTGGCCCCGCACCGCGTCGCCGCCCGTGGCCTGGTCCGGACCTTTCAGGGCGTCCGGGCCGTCGAGGGCCTGACCGTCCACGAGAACGTTCTCGCCGGCGCCCACCGGCGTGGACGCAGCGGGGCATTCGGCGCGCTCTTCGGCGGACCTCGCGCCCGGTCGGAGGAGCGCTTGGCCCGTGCGGAGGCCGACCGCGTCCTCGTGCTCGTCGGACTGACGGACCTCGCCGACGCCCATCCGTCTGACCTCTCGACCGGCCATCTGCGTCTGCTGGAGATCGCACGAACGCTGGCCTCCGGACCGCGCCTCCTGCTGCTCGACGAGCCCGCGGCCGGCCTCGACCACGAGGAGACCGCCCGCCTCGAGACCGTGCTGCGTGTCCTGCGTGACGCCGACGTGGCGTGCGTGCTCGTGGAGCACGACGTGGAGCTCGTGCTCCGGGTTTCCGACCGCGTGACCGTGCTGGACCACGGGCGGGTCATCGCCACGGGCTCGCCGCAGGACGTACGCCGCAACCCCGCCGTGATCGAGGCGTATCTCGGTCCGCGGCCCCAGGAGGCACACCATGCTTGAGACGTTCACGATCGGCATCAGCCTCGGCTGCGTCTACGGGCTCGTCGCCCTCGGCGTCTCGCTGATCTACCGCACAACCGGGGTCCTGAGCTTCGCCCAGGGCGCGTTCGTGATGATCGGCGGGATGGTCGGGGCTTGGCTGGCCGACGACCTCGGTGCGCCGCTCGGCATCGCGTTGCTCGGTGGAGTCGCCGCCGGTGCGCTCAGCGGCTTCGTGCTGGCCGTGGCGATCGTCATCCCACTGTGGAAGCGCGGAGCGAGCCCGTTCATGGTGATCCTGGGCACGCTCGTCTTCCTCGTTATCAGCGAGAATCTCGTGCTCAATCAGCTGGGGTCCCAGCCCCGAGCGGTCCGCGCGATCACGCCGGGCTGGAAGCTCCACGTCGCCGGGCAGGCGATCGAGAGCCAGGTGCTCTGGGTCCTGCTGGCCACGGTGCTGGTCGGCGGCGCGCTCTATGTGCTGCTCATGCGCAGCCGGTTCGGCGCGGCGATGCGCGCCTGCGCGATCGACCAGCAGACCAGCCGGCTGCTGGGGGTGTCGCCCACACGCGTGGCGCTCGCAGTGTTCGCCCTGACGGCGGCGATCGGTGCCCTCGTCGGCCTGCTCATCGCGCCGATCCAGTTCTCGGCCTACACCGCGGCCAACGCGTACGGCATCAAGGGCTTCCTGGCGGCCGTCATCGGCGGGCTGGGGGATGTGCGTGGCGCGGTCATCGGCGGACTGATCGTGGGGCTGAGCGAGGCGTTCATCGGCGTGTACGTGAGCAGCACGTACCTCGACCTGATCCTGCTGGGAATGCTTCTCGCCGTGCTGCTGCTGCGTCCGCGCGGCGTCCTGCCCGGGACGAAGGTCGTAGCGGCGCGATGAGTCGCGCCGAATTGATGTCGAGGCGGCGCCTGGAAGCGTCGCGGATGGGAGAACAGATGCACCGAGGAACCACACGGACCGCGACGGTCATCGCGGTTGGCCTGGCCACGCTGGCGATGGCCGGATGCGCCGCAAACAACGAGAAGAGCGCCGCTGCAGGAGACGGCCCGATCAAGATCGGCGCAGCGCTCGACATGACGGCGTACCTGGCCAGCTTCGACCGTGGCGTACGCGACGGCGTCGAGCTGGCGGCGAAGCGGGTCAACACGGACGGCGGCGTGCTCGGCCGGAATCTGACCGCCACGATCGACGACATGAAGGCCGACCCGCAGCAGGGCGTCCGCTCGGTCCAGAAGCTGCTCGACCAGGACGCCGTCGTCGCGTTCGCCAACGGCTTCAGCTCCGCGGCCACCCAGGCGGAGGCGCCGCAGGCAGAGCAAACCAAGCGGCCGATGGTCGTCGCGTCGGTGATTCCCGACAAGAGCACGTGGCAGTTCTCCACGTTGCCCGCACCGGCGTTCGAGACCGGCATCCGCGTGCGCTACCTGCAAGAGCACAAGATCAAGTCGATCGCGGTCCTGAGCGACTCCACGCCCTACAACGAGAAGCAGCTGGTCGCGCTGCAGGAGCAGACGAAGCAGAGCGGCATCAAGATCACCGAGGTCGCGCAGCACAAGAGCGATGCCGTCGACCTGCGCCCGCAGATCACGCGTCTGCTGCGTGGCAACCCCGGCGCGGTCGTCAAGCTCTCGGCCGGCCCGACCCACATCGTCGCGGCGAAGGCCCTGGCCGCCGCGGGCAGCAAGATCCCGCTGCTCCTGAGCATCGAGGCGTTCTCGACCATGCAGAAGGCTGCGGCGGCCTACCCGGAGACGTTCTTCGCGGCCGCCCCACCGCAGGTCTATGACGCGCTGACCGACGCAGAGCGCGGCGCGCCGCTGAAGGCGCTGGTCGCGGCGGCTCCCAAGGGCCAGGACCTGACGTACGTCGGACGCGGCTACGACGCCGTGCTGCTGCTGGCCGAGGGCATCAAGAAGGCGGGCTCCACCGACGGTGAGAAGGTCCGCCAGGCGCTCGTGGACCTGGGCCCGTTCGCCGGCACCAGTGGGGTCTACGACTTCACCGCCGACAGCCACTACGGCATCACGACCAACCCGCTCTACCTCGCGAAGGTCGACGGGACGAAGGCTGCGATCGTGCTGCGGCCCCAGGCGTAGGGCAATGTCGCTGCTCGCCATCCGCAACCTCGACGTCCGCTACGGGGCGGTCGCGGCGGTCGTCGGTGCGTCGCTCGAGGTCGGCCAGGGAGAGGTCGTCGGCATCCTCGGTCCGAACGGGGCGGGCAAGTCGACGATGCTGGCCGCCGTCGCCGGGCTGGTCCGGGCGGTTGCGGGCAGCGTCCACCTCGACGGGCGCGACCTGGGCCGGCTCGGTCCGGATCGTCGCGCCCGGTCGGGGATCGTCCTGGTCGTCGAGGGGCGCGGGGTGCTCGGCCCCATGACGGTCGCGGAGAACCTGGAGCTCGGGGCCTACCCCGGCGGCCGACAGGCCCGGTCAGAGCTCGCGGCGCGGCTGGAGGAAGCCTACGAGCTGTTTCCGGTGCTCCGCGAGCGGGCCGCTCAGCCGGCCGGCGTGCTGAGCGGAGGCGAGGCCGCGATGCTCGTCGTCGCGAGGGGCCTGATGAGCAGGCCGCGCATCCTCCTGCTGGACGAGCCGGCGCTCGGGCTCGCGCCCCGCACGGCGTCGGACCTCTTCGCCCGCCTCGGCGAGCTCAAGAGCGCCGGCACCACGATGGTGATCGTGGAGCAGAAGGCGGCCGACCTGCTCGCGGTCGCCGATCGCGTGGCGGTGATGCGCGGCGGCCGGATCGTCCGCACCGCCGCGTCGAGCGATGTGAACCTCGAAGACCTGCAGCAGGCCTATCTCGGTCCGAGCACGGAAGCGGACCTCGCCATCAACGGAAGGAAGCTCGCATGAGCGACAGATCCAACGGTCACCAGACCCCCGAAGGCTGGAGGCTCGCGGTCGACATCGGGGGGACGTTCACGGACGTCGTTCTCGCCGGCCCCGGGGCCCGGGAGGTCGTGACGACCAAGACGCTGACCACGCGCGACCCGCTCGACGGCGTCCGCACCGGCGTCATCGACGTCATGCAGCGAGCCGGGCTGCCGCCCGCCGGGCTGACCGAGCCGATCGTGCACGCGACGACGCTCGTCACCAACGCGCTGATCGAGGGGACCGGTGCGCCGGTGGCCTTCGTCACGACGGCCGGGTTCGAGGACGTCTTCGAGATCCGCACCGAGCATCGGTACGACATGTACGACATCCAGATCGAGTTTGCGCCGCCCCCCGTGCCGCGCGAGCGGATCCTCGGGATCGCCGAGCGGACCGTCGCCGGGGGCGCGATTCTGGCGCGTCCTGCGCCGGAGGACATCGCCCGGCTGGGCCGCGAGATCTCCGCGATGGGCGTCGCAGCGGTCGCCGTCGGGTTCCTCCACAGCTACGCGAACGGCGAGAACGAGGAGATCGTCGCCGCCGCGCTGCGCGAGGCCACCGGCCTGCCCGTGTGCACCTCAAGCGACGTCGCCGGTCTCGTGCGCGAGTACCCACGGTTCGTCACCGCCGCCGCGAACGCTCAGACGGTGCCGATCCTCGGGCCCTACCTCGCCCGCCTCGAAGGCTGGCTGGCCTCACAGGGCATCCCGGCCTCCGTGCTGCTCATGCTGTCCAACGGTGGCGCCGTCGGGGCCCGCGTGGCCGGGCGCTACCCGATCCGGGCGATCGAGTCGGGCCCCGCGGCCGGTGCGCTGGCCGGTGCGTGGCTGGCCCGTCGTCACGCGCCCGAACGCCTGCTCTGCTTCGACATGGGCGGCACGACCGCGAAGGCGTGCATCCTGGAGAACAGCGAGCCCCAGCTCGGCACGTCGTTCGAGTACGCCCGCCAGTACCGGTTCATCGCCGGCTCGGGCCTGCCGCTCAGCACGCCGTCGGTCGACCTGATCGAGATCGGCGCCGGGGGCGGCAGCCTGGCCCACCGCGACGACTTCGGCCTGCTCGCCGTCGGCCCGCAGTCCGCCGGGTCCGAGCCTGGACCCGCCTGCTACGCCCGCGGTGGAACGCAACCGACGGTCACCGACGCCGCGCTGCTGCTCGGTTACCTCGATGCCCCGAGCTTCGCGGGCGGCAAGATGCCGCTGGACGTCGACGCCGCCGAGCGGGCCGCTGCGAGCCTGGCCGACGAGCTCGGGATCGCGGCGCACGATGTCGCCGCCGGGATCCACGAGCTGGCGAACCAGAGCATGGCCGCCGCCGCGGCCCGGTACGCCACCGAGCGCGGGGTCGACCTGCGGGGCGTCCCCCTCCTTGCGTTCGGCGGGGCCGGCCCCGTCCACGCGTGCGGGGTGGCGGAACTGCTCGACGCGACCGAGATCGTCTTCCCGCCGATGGCCTCGGTGCTGTCCGCGTTCGGCTGCCTCGTCAGCCCGCTGAGGATCGACCTGGCCCGCAGCCGGCTGACCTCGCTGGCCGACGCGCCACCAGACGCGATCGAGGAGATCTGCGAGGAGATGCGCAAGGAGGGCCGTGACCTGCTGGTGGAGTCCGGCCTGCCGGCCGACGTGATCGCGTTTCGCTACGGGATCGACGCCCGCTACCGCGGCCAGGCGAACGAGGTCACGATCTGGCTGGGGGAGGGAGCCGCGTTCCCCGCGACCGCCGGTGAGGCCCTGCTGGTCTTCGAGGCGCGCTACGAGGAGCTGTACGGGATGACCATCCCGGACGTGCCGGTCGAGGTCGTCACGTGGCGGATCGCCGCGGTCGGCCCCGAGCCCGCGATCGACAGTCGCCCGCTCGTCGCGACGCGCCACTCCGGCGCGGCCCGGACCCGGGCGGCCTGGTTCGGGCGACCGGGCGCGTGGATGGACACCACCGTCGTCTCCCGGGAGAGCCTCTCCCCGGGCGACATCGTCGAGGGCCCCGCGGTCGTCGAGGAGCGCGACACCACCGTGGTGCTGCGCCCGGACTGGACGGCCACGGTCGCCGAGGACCTCTCGCTTGTCGCCGTGCGACGGCTCGCCAACGATTCGACCCCGCAGGTCCTCCAGGAGGCCATCAGCCATGACCATTGACACGCTCGCGGACGCGATCGAGGTCCGCGTTCTCTGGAACGCGCTGACCAACCTCGTCAACGAGCAGGGCGCCGGCCTGCAGCGGGTGGCGTTCAGCCCCGTGGTGCGCGAGGCCGGCGATCTTGCCTGCGCCCTGTTTGACCGGGACGCGCGGATGATCGCCCAGGCGGTCACCGGCACCCCGGGGCACACGAACAGCCTGGCCGCCGCCGCCCGCAGCATCCTCGAGGCTTACCCGCCCGCGGGCTTGCAGCCTGGTGACGCGCTGGTCGTCAACGATCCCTACATGACCGCGGGCCAGCTGCTCGACATCACGGTCCTGACGCCGATCTGGCGCAACGGCGCGATCATCGCGTACGTCGGCTCGACGATCCATCACACCGACGTCGGCGGCTACGGCATCGGCGCGGGGGCGCGGGACGTCTTCGAGGAGGGCATCTGGATCCCGGTCTGCAAGCTCCAGATCGCCGGGCAGCGCAACGAGGACGTGTGGCGGTTCATCCTCTCCAACGTCCGCACCCCGGACCTGGTCACGGGCGACCTGCACGCGCAGCTGGCCTCGGCCGAGCTCGCCGGCCGGCGCCTGAACCGGATCTTCGACGACCACGAACTCGACGACCTCGACGAGATCTCCCAGGAGATCATGACGCGCTCGGAGGAGGCCGTGCGCGAGTCGATCCGGCAGCTCCCGTCCGGCACGACAGAGGCGTCGTCGGAGCTCGATCTCGTCGACGGCACCCGGATCACGATCCGGGCGAAGGTCACCATCGACGCCGAGCAGGGAGCGATCGAGGTCGACTACACCGGGTCGTCGCCCGCCAGCTCCTTCGGCATCAACGTTGCGCGGAACTACACCTTCTCGTACACGGCATTCGCGCTACGGAGCGTGCTGAACCCCGACATCCCCAACAACGCGGGGTCGTTGCTGCCGATCTCGATCGTGACCGACCCCGGGTCGATCCTCGACGCGCAGTCCCCGTCCGCGTGCACGGCGCGCCATGTCGTGGGCATGTTCCTCCCGATGCCGCTGCTGCAGGCCCTGGCCGGTCTCGTGCCCGAGCGCGTGATGGCCGAAGGCGCTGCGGCGGTCTGGACGGTGCAGGTGCAGGGCAGCCAGGCGGACGGCACCCCGTTCACCACCTCGATGTTCAACTACGCGGGCGGCATGGGAGCACGGGCCGGCAAGCCGGGCCTCAACACCACGGCCTACCCGACCGGCGTTGCCGCCGTCCCGGTCGAGGTCATCGAACAGACCGCGCCGGTGCGGTTCCTCCGGAAAGCGCTGCGGGCCGGGTCCGGCGGCGTCGGGGCGCAGCCGGGCGGCATGGGGCAGACCATCGAGTTCACCGTCGACACCGGGGACAGGTGGCTGCTCAACGCGGTCGCCAGTCGTCTCGCTGTCCCGCCGCAAGGCGTCAACGGCGGCGGCGCCGGGGCAGGCGGACAGTTCACCGTCAACGGTGAGGCGGTCACGACCCAGCGCAAGATGGAGCTCGAGCCGGGGGATGTCGTGGCGATGCACCTGCCCGGCGGCGGTGGCTACGGGGCGCCAAACGACGCGGACGCATGAGCGCTGGGGAGACGTTCGAGCACTGCTGGAGGGCGGCCGTCGCGGTCCACGGCGACCGGCCGTTCCTGGTGTTCGACGATCTACAGGCTGGTGGTGCCACTTGGTCGTACGCCGCGTTTGACCGGGTCGTGGACGAGGTCGCCGGCCGTCTTTCGGCGGCCGGCGCAGGCCCGCACGCCGGCGGGGCGGTGCACGTCGTCCAGACCAACGGGCCGGCCTTCGTGGCGTGCTGGCTTGCAGCGATGCGGATCGGCGCCCCGCTCGTGCCGAGTGATCCCCGGTCAACGGACCGGGAGCTCGCCGAGCACGCCCGCCGGACCGTGCCCGCGGTCGCGGTGCTCGGCCCGGAAAGCGCCGCGGCGTACGCAGCGGCATTCCCCGGCGTCGAGGTGATCGCCGTCGAGGCGCTCGACGTCGACCTCGCGGCCCTCAGGGGGCAGCCGCTCGGCCGGGCGCCGGCGCACGTCCCGGCGCACGCGGATCACGCCGCGACCATGTTCACCTCCGGCACGACCTCCGCTCCCAAGGGCGTGATCCTCACGCAGGCCGGGTACGCGTTTGCCGGCCGCACGATGGCGGACGCCGCTCAGGTGACGGCCGACGACCGGTGTCTCGTCGTCCTGCCGTTGTTTCACGCCAACGCGCAGTACTACTCGTGTGCGGCGGCGATCGTCCGTGGCGCCTGCGTCGTGCTGCTTGCGCGGTTCTCGGCCAGCCAGTTCGTCGAGCTCGCCGTCCGGCACCGAGCGACGCACGCAAGCCTCTTCGCGGCGCCGATGAGGATGATCCTCGCGCGGACCCGGGTCTCGCAGAGGGCGCGCCTGCGGCACTGCTGGTTCGCGCAGAGCGTCACCGCGGCACAGTACGAGGAGATCTCGGTCCTGCTCGGGTGCCGGCCGCGTCAGCTCTACGGGATGACGGAAACGCTGCCCGCGGTCATCACGACGCCGGTGGGTCGCGGCCGTCCAGACACCATGGGCGCCGTCACCCCTGGCTGCACGGTGCAGCTGCTGGATCCGGATTCACGCGAGGTCGTTCGCCCCGGCGCGGTCGGTGAGATCGCGGTCGGCGGTCGCAGGGGGTATGAACTGTTCGCCGGGTACCTGCATGACGCCGCGACCACCGAGGCGGCGTTCGTGGGGGACCATTTCCTCACAGGCGACCTGGGGCGTGTCGAGAGCGACGGCTCGATGCGTTTCGTCGGACGGCGCGGAGACGTGCTGAAGGTCGCCGGTGAGAACGTGTCGACGGTCGAGGTTGAGGCCGTCCTCGCCGAGCACCCGCTGGTCGAGGATGTGGCCGTCGTGGGCGTCCCGGACCCGATACGTGATGAGGTTCCGATTGCGCACGTGGTCGGTGACGCGTCGGCGGCGGCGCTGGCCGAGTGGTGCGCCGCCCGCCTGGCACCCTCAAAGCGTCCGCGCGAGTTCGTCTTTCACGACGTGTTGCCGAGGACCTCGGTGGGGAAGATCCGGAAGTTCAAGCTCGGGTCAGGCGCGGTGTAGCCCGCTCGGCCGGCGGGGGTCCGCCTCCCTTCCCGGCGAGCCGGCTACTCCTCGACGTCGCTGATCGCCAGCCCTTCGGCGAGCCGGGGACGCCCGTCGGTCTCGTAGCGGACGTCAACCGAGTCGTCCTGGCGGTAGGTGCCCACACCCCACGCCCCCAGGAACCACCGCCAGCCCGAGATCTTGTCCTTGCGCAGCACGCGGTCGAAGATGAGCGTGCGACCCTCGACGCGATAGTCGGTGTCCGGCGTCTGCAGGACCCCGTTGAGGAACACCTGGAAGGGGCCGTCGACCTGGGGTGGGAGGGGGACGAGCGAGCGCGGCACGGTCCCGCGACGATAGCCGGGGACTCCCGCCGAGCGCCGACCGGGTCGTCGGGGCAGCCCAATAGCCTGGGCGCGGTGTCCGCCGTCCCCCTGCATCCCTACCGGATCCGCCGCTCGACCCGGGCGCGCCGTGTGCGCGTCGTCGTCCACCCGGACGCGAGCGTCGAGGTCGTTCTTCCCCAGCGTGCCCGCGAGCGTGATGCGGTGGACGCGGTCGTCCAGCTGGAGACGTGGATCCAGCGGCGCCTGAACGACGTCGCCGCGCTGCACGCCCGCACGGCACCGCCCGCCGGCACGGTCCCGTATCTCGGGACACTGCTGACGCTCCGGGCCGAGCGCGGCCGCACGCGGGTGCACCGGCGGGCGGGCGTCCTGCTCGTGCCGCCGGGCGATGCGCGCCCCGCGCTGGAGCGCTGGTACCGGCGCCAGGCGAAGGCCGAGATCCTGACGCGTCTGGACCATGCCTCGGCGGCGCTGGGGCGCCCCTACACGGCCCTGAGCATCCGCAATCAGCGCACGCGCTGGGGCTCGTGCTCCTCGACGGGCGCCATGAGCTTCAACTGGCGACTGCTGTTGGCTCCCGAGGAGATCCTCGACTACGTCGTCTGGCACGAGGCCTGTCACCTCGTCCATCTGGACCACTCGCCGCGCTTCTGGGCGCTCGTCGCCCACCACCGCCCGACCTACCGCGACGAGCAGCGCTGGCTCGCTCGCAACGGCGGTGGCCTGCACTTGCCCGCGGCCGGTCAGCCGCCGAGCACGCGCGCCAGCGCGGCGTAGGCGTCCTCGCCGTCCTCCTGCGCGACGAGCTGGCGGCGGACGCGCCCGGTCCAGGCCTCTGCCGAGCCATCACCGCGGACGTCGACGCCGCCGCGGGTGCGGCCAGGGCCGCGGATCTCCCCACGGGCCACGACCTGGGCGACCGGGGCGTACTCGCGCTGGAACACCGTCCGTGTCTCGCCGTCGGCGTCGACCGCCGACAGCTGCTCGCGCAGCGCGAGCAGCGCGCTGAAGAGATCGGCGTGGTCGGCGCGCTGCACCTGAGGACCCACGCGGACGGTCGTGCGTACCTGTCGCCGTGCCACGCTGCCAGACTACGCGGCCAGCAGGTCGCCCACCAGCTCACGCACCCCGTCGTGGAACGCGGTGTGCAGGCGCGCGCTGATGCGGGTGAAGAGCCGGAGGGCGGCCTGGTTCTCCGGCAGGATGATCGCGCTGAAGTGCTCGATGCCGTTGCGGCGGGCGCGGTCGGCGAGGTGCAGGCCCAGCCGGGTGCCGACCCCCTGGCCCTGCAGGCGATCGCAGACGACGAGCCCGACCTCGGCGGTGGTCGGGTCCTCGAGGTGCCGGACGTAGCGGGCAACCGCGACGAGGTCTCCGTCCGTGTCGAAGGCGATGAGCGCCACGTGGTCGCGGCCGTCGACCTCGGTGAGATACCGCAGCTCGCGTGACGTCAAGCGCGGCTTCGCGGCGAGGAAGCGGGCGTGGACCGATGCCGGCGAGAGGTGCGACAGCCCCTCGGCGAGCAGCTGCTTGTCGTCCGCACGGATGTCGCGGATGTGCAGCGCGGGGGCCGGCGGTCGACGATCGAGAAGGACCCACATCGTAGGTAGTGAATCAAAACTGACTCCTGGAGGCAAGCACCGCCGGGCTAGCCTGGGTGCGTGCCACATCTGGACCACCTCATCACGGCGATCGTCGCCGGCTGGGGGGCCCTCGGCGTCTTCGCGCTGATGGTGCCCGAGAGCGCGGGTCTCGTCGTCCCCAGCGAGATCGTGCTGCTCCTGGCCGGGGTGTCGGTGAGCCGCGGCCGGATGGACATCGTCACGGCGATGGTCGCCGGGACCGCCGGCAACGTCGTCGGGTCGCTCGCCCTCTATTGGGTGGGCACGCGCACCGTGGGGCGACCGCCGCGCGCAGGCTCCAAGGCCGCGCGGGCGCTGGCACGCTGCGACGCGCTGCTCGTGCGCCACGGTGCCTCGCGTGCCGTCTTCCTCGCCCGTCTGATGCCGCTTGCGCGCAGCTTCGTCTCGTTGCCAGCTGGGCGTGTGCGCGTGCCGCTCGTGCGCTTCACCATCCTGACCACCGCCGGATGTGCGCTCTGGGCCATCGCGTTCGTCGGTGCCGGCGCGCTCGCCGGGGACACGTACGGCCGGATCGGCTCAGGGGTGCGGGACGTCACGGTCGTCGTGCTCGCGGCCTTCGCCGCGGCCTGGGTGGTGCGCCGGCGGCGACGCACCGGGCGGGCCGAGAGAATCTCCTAGCGATCGCCGATGGGGATGTACGTCTGCTCGCGCTGGCCGGTGTAGATCTGGCGCGGGCGCGCGATCTTCTGCTCCTTGTCGACGACCATCTCCAGCCACTGCGAGATCCAGCCGCTCGTGCGCGGGATCGCGAACATGACCGGGAACATCTCGACCGGCAGGCCGAGCGCCTCGTAGATCAGGCCCGAGTAGAAGTCGACGTTCGGGTAGAGCTTGCGGGAGACGAAGTAGTCGTCCTCGAGCGCGATCCTCTCGAGCTCGGTGGCGATCTGGAGCAGCGGGTTCTTGCCCGTCACCTCGAACACTTCCTCGCACGCCTTCTTGATGATCGTCGCGCGCGGGTCGAAGTTCTTGTACACCCGGTGGCCGAACCCCATCAGGCGCTCATCGCCCTTCTTGACGCCCTCGATGAAGGACGGGATGTTGTCGGTCGAGCCGATGCGGCGCAGCATCCGCAGCACCGCCTCGTTGGCGCCGCCGTGCAGCGGGCCGTAGAGCGCGGCGATGCCCGCCGCCGTCGCGGAGTACGGGTCTACACGCGACGAGCCAACCGCGCGTACGGCGCTCGTCGAACAGTTCTGCTCGTGATCAGCGTGCAGGATGAAGAGGATGTCCAGCGCGCGGGCCAGGCGAGGATCGGGCTCGTACTTCAGCTCGGTCATCTTGTAGAGCATCCCGAGGAAGTTCTCCGGGTACGTGAGGTCGTTGTCGGGATAGACGTACGGCTGGCCGCGCGTGTGGCGGAAGGCGAAGGCGGCGAGCGTCGGCATCTTCGCGATCAGCCGGATCGTCTGGAGCATCCGGTTGTCGGGGTCGTCGATCTCGTTGGCGTCCGGG
>JAOPZJ010000317.1 GCA_025964155.1 Solirubrobacterales bacterium | reverse complement strand
CGAACCCCCGGAGCCGGGCGCCAGGTGCTGCACGCGCAGCGTGCCGTCGGCGGCCAGGGGGTGCGTCGCGAGCAGCTCGGCGGCCTGCGGAGCGCGGGAGTCGTCGCACACGACGACCTCCCAGTGCGAACGGTCCAGGGTCTGCTCGGCCAGCGCGTTCAGCAGCCAGCGCAGGCGCAGCGGCCGCTCGTGGGATGGCACGCAGACCGACAGCAGGATGCCGTCGCCGGCGTCGCGGATCACCGGGCGACCTCGTCTGCGGTGGGCGCGGGAGTCTCCGGGATCGCGCCCTGAACCAGATCCGTCGGGCCGACGCGTCTTGCGAGCTTGTCTTTGGGGCGCCACGGCCAGCGCCAGTCCAGCCATGGCTCCTCCCAGTAGCGCCACATCACCGCGGCGAGTGCGGTCGTGATGATGGCCGTCCCGGCGAGGAGGTAGACGAGCACGCCGCGAGGCCCGAGGTCGGCGGGGACGTCCTGCAACAGATGCTGGGCGACGGTGATGTGCAGGAGGTAGATGCCGTAGGACCAGCGGCCAAGCGCATGGATCGGCCCGTTGTCGAGCGCCAGCGGGATCGGCGCGCCCGACCATTCGTACACGAGCGCGCCGCCGACGAAGCCCGCGCCGCAAAGCAGATGCGCGACCTCGGCGACGAGCAGGCCGTCGTTGATCTGGAAGCCGACGACCACCGCCTCGGCGAGGATCGCCGTCGCGATCAGGCCCAGGCCGGCCACCCGTCCGAGCGTCCGGCGTGCGGGCAGCAGCGCCCGCAGCTGCGTCTCGTACGCGGCGGCGATCATGCCAGGGGCGAACGCCCAGCCGAGCGTCAGCACGCTGTGTCCCAGCGCCCCGTCCGGCGCGGTCCGCGTCCGTACCGCGATCCCCAGCACGCTCCACAGGACGAGGAAGCCGACGAGGGCCCGGCGGCGGCCGACGCGGTCGGCGTTGTGCAGCGGCGGCAGGCGCCTGCCGACGAGGAACAGCAGCGGCAGCGTGAGGTAGAAGAACGCCTCGACGTCGACGGTCCAGCCCTGGGGCATGAGCGCCTGCTGGGTGCCGCCGTAGAACGTCTGCAATCCGAGGAAGGTGCCGAGGACCTGGTGGTCGGTGAAGGCGTACTGCCCCTTGTCCGCCAGGCGCAGGGCGATGACGAGCCAGAACGCGGGGAGGATGCGGCGTGCGCGGCGCCCGATGTAGGTCGGGACCTTCGGGGGCGGGCGCTCCCCGAGCCAGGCGCGGACCCACGGGCCTCCGACGAGGTACCCCGACAGCGCGAGAAAGACGTACACCGTCGGCGAGCCGATGCGCAACGCGACGAACGAGAACGCACCGTAGGCGCCGATCGGGTCCGCGGCGTATGCGCCGCCGACGTGCTGGATCGCGCCGAGCGTCGCGTGGTAGACGACGACCACCAGGCAGGCGATGCCGCGCAACGCGTCGCCCAGCACGAAGTAGCTGGGCGGATGCCCGCGATCGATCCGGTCCGTTGCCTCGCTCACGCAGCCGTGCATGCTACGGCCCCCTGCGGGCGTGCGCCGGTAGCCTCCGGGCCGGATGTTCGACCGCCTCACCGCTCTCGTCGATCGCGCCTGGCCGCAGGCGGCCATCGCCTGCCTCGCTCTGGCGCTGGTGATCACGGTCGTCGCGTACGCCACGCAGCCCGCCCGGCAGGACGATGACCGGGTGCGCAACGTCCTCACGGACTTCGTCAACGCCGCCGCCGACCGGGACGCCGGCACCGCCTGCAGCCTGCTGACGGCCAAGGGCAAGCAGGCGGTCACCGCCGCGGTGCCCGGAACCCCGTGCGACGTCTACGCGCGCTCGTTCGGCTTCGACGTCGCCGGCCTGGGCGGCGTGACGCTGCGCCTGGACCGCAAGCTGCCCGACCGCGTCGTGCTGGACAGCACGAACATGATCGCCCCGGACGGGGCGCCCGTGCAGCGGCGCGTGGAGCTCGTGCGGGTGGGCGGCGACTTCCGGATCGATGCGCTGACGCGCTGACGGCCAATCGTCGGGTCGGCGACGGCATCACCGCGTCTCGGCGGGTTGGCGGGTTAGGGACGTGTGGAGGCGCGGTCGCTTGTGGCGCTGGCGCGATTGAGCTTGGCGTGGTGCTCGTGCGCTCAGGCGGCCCGCGGCGACGTCAATCGTGTGCCCTCCCGGGGCTTCCGGATCGACGTCGCCTACGCCTACGCCGGCGCCTTGTGCCCCGGCGACACGGGCAGCGGGGCGACGTCCGGGTCACCGGCCTCGACGTGGTAGTCGCTCGGGTCCGTCGCATCGACGCCCGCAGGGGTGCCTGCGGCGCGCAGCACGAGCGTGCCCACAGCGGCCACCACGAGGTTCAGCGCCAGCGCGACGATTCCCGTGTAGATCGTCACCTTCGAGTCGAAGCCGAGCTTCGACAGCGCGTACTGCGCGCCGCCGAAGTGCGCCTTGCCGGTCAGCGGGTTCGGCGTGCCGTAGAGCATCACCGCGCCGGCGATCAGGCCGGCCGCCCACCCGGCCAGCAGGGCCCAGCGGTGGAACCAGCGGGTGTAGAGGCCGAGCACGATCGCAGGCAGGGTCTGCAGGATGATCACGCCGCCGATGAGCTGCAGGTCGATCGAGAACTGCGGGTCCAGGGCGATGATGACCAGGACGGCGCCGCCCTTGACGACGAGCGAGGTCAGCTTGCTCACGCGTGCCTCCTCGGCCGGCGTGGCGTCCGGTCGCAGGAACTCGCGGTAGACGTTGCGCGTGAAGAGGTTGGCGGCGGCGATCGACATGATCGCGGCCGGTACGAGCGCGCCGATGGCGATCGCGGCAAAGGCCACGCCGCTCAACCAGTCGTTGAACATCCTGTCGAACAGCAGCGGGACGACGGTGTTGACGTCCGGCTTCCCGCCGCTGTCGGTGAGGGGCGTCACCCCGGCGGCGATCGCCATGTAGCCCAGGAGGGCCAGCAAGCCGAGCAGCAGGGTATAGGCGGGCAGTGCGGTCAGCGTGCGCTTGATGGTGTTCCGGCTGCGCGACGCCAGGAGCGCGGTCACCGAATGGGGGTAGATGAAGAGGGCGAGTGCCGAGCCGAAGGCCAGCGTCGAGAAGCCGAGGGTCTGGGTGCTGCTCAGCAGCGTGCCGTCCCCTGGGGCCGGCGATTTGGCGAACTTCTTGTCCGCCGCGGCGAAGATGTCGTCGAAGCCGTGGAGCTTGATGGGGATGTAGATGACCGCGACGAGGACCACCAGGTAGATCAGGCCGTCCTTGACGAAGGCGATGAGCGCCGGCGCCCGCAGACCCGACTGGTAGGTGTAGGCGGCGAGGACCGCGAAGGCGATGATGAGCGGCCAGTGGCCCTTGATGCCGATCACCTTCAGCACCGCCTGGATGCCCACGAGCTGCAGCGCGATGTAGGGCATCGTCGCCACGATGCCGGTGAGCGCGATCGCGAGCGCGAGGCTGCGGGAGCCGTGGCGGCCGCGGACGAAGTCCGCCGGTGTCACGTACCCGTGGCGATGGGACACCGACCACAGCCGCAGGGCGGCGAGGAAGACCAGCGGATAGACGACGACGGTGTAGGGGACGGCGAAGAAGCCGATGGCGCCCGCCCCGAAAACCAGCGCGGGAACGGCCACGAAGGTGTACGCCGTGTAGAGGTCCCCACCGATCAGGAACCAGCTGATCCACGCGCCGAACTTGCGGCCGCCGAGCCCCCACTCGTCGAGGCTGGCGAGGCTCTCCACCCGCCGCCAGCGGGCGGCCAGGAAGCCCATGACGCTGACAAACCCGAACAGGGCGATGAACACCCCGAGCTGGACGTCGTTGACGACCCCGAGCTGGACGTCGTTGAGGCCGTCCATCACCGATCCTCATTCATGAGGCGGGAGACGATCGCCATGCACACGACGGTCACCGGCACCCACGCCATCAGGTACCAGTAGAAGAACGGGATCCCGATGAGCGTCGGGTCCCTCGTGTTGTAGATCGGCGGGATGAGCGTCCCGATCATCGGGACAAGCAGCAGCAGGTACCAAACCCGCGCTCTTCCGCGCACCGGCGCGACGGGATCGCGGCCTCGGTTGGCGTCGGTCGGTTCGTACATCAGGCAGCTCCGCTCCTCGGTCGCTCCTGGTGAACAGCTGGTGCCCTCAGATTTTAACCGGGCGCTCCCGCTCGGGTGGGTGAAAGTTCACCCGGCGGGACGTCGATCGCGTGAGCCCATCACTTCGTGAGCTTCAGGCTCAGCGACTGGGATGTCGGGTCGCCCGCGTCTCCGCTGGCGGTGAGCTGGACCTCGCCCGTCAGCCCGCGGTACCTGCCCAGCGCCTTCTTCAGCTTCGCGGCATCCGACTTCGTGAACGTGAGCCGGACGAGGGCGGTGGAGCCCGCGGCGATCTTGCGCTCGGGGCTGCCCAGCGTGATGACGACGCGCTTGGGGGCCGGCTTGGCCTTGCCCTTCTTCGGCTTGGGCGGCGCGACCGGGGCCGCGCGCGGCGTCAGCGTCGCGGTTGCGGTCACGGTGCAGGCCGTGTCGCAGCCGAGGCTCAGCGGCAGGTTGCGCGTCGTCAGCAGGCCCGCGGTCCGCAGGACCTTGACCTTCAGCTGTGGGCCGTCGGGCGCGGGGAGGACCGGATACTTCGGCGTGGGCGGGACCCCGATCGGCGGCAGGCTCGCGCAGGCGGCCGGGGGCGGCGCGGCGAGCGTGAACTGCTGCACGCGGTTGTTGTCGGTGTCACTGACCGTCACCGTGCCGCGGCAGTCCACGGCGACGCTGTCGGGGCGTAGGAACTGCCCTGGCCCGGTGCCGCGCGCGCCGAAGGCCGCGAGGCGCTCTCCGTCGGGACCGAACTGCTGCACGCGGCTGTTGCCGCGATCGGCGACCCAGACGTTGCCCGCCCCGTCGAGCGCGAGCTGGGCTGGGGACAGCAGCTTGCCGATCTTCGTGCCGAGGCCGCCGAACTCCGCCAGCTGCGTGCCGTCCGGGCCGTACGCGCGAATCCGGTTGTCGGACGCGGTGGAGACGTAGACGCGCGTGGCGTCCGGTGTCACGGCGATGCCCCGCGGGGAACCGACGATCGGAAGGTCGCTCAGGACCGTCCCGGTCGTCGTGAAGCGGGCCACGCGCTGGTTGCCGGTGTCGGCGACAAGGATCGTCCCGCCGGTCGTGATCGCCAGGGCGGACGGGGCCAGCAGCTTCCCGGCACCGGTTCCCTCGGACGCGATGGTGCGGACCGGCAGCCCGGTCTGGCGCGAGAAGACGACGATCCGCGCGCGGCGCTGGTCCAGGACGTAGACGTTGCCGGCGGCGTCGAAGGCGGTCGCGACCGGGTCCGGGAGGATCGTGGGGCCCGGGTTGGGCGAGCCCATGATCGAGACGACGGCGCCGTCGGGGCCGAGGAACTGCACGCGGCCGTTGACCGAGTCGGCGACCGCCCGGATGCCGCTGGCGTCCGCCGCGACCCCGGAGGGCGTGTCGAACTGGCCGCTCCCGCGTCCGGAGCGGCCCATGCTGCGTAGCAGCGCGCCGCCGTTGTCGAAGACGTCGACGCGGTCGTTGCCGGTATTCGTGACGTAGACGAGGCCGGCCGCGTCGGTCGCGATCCCGCGGGGATAGGCGAGCGCGCCGGGCGCCGTCCCGTAGGCGCCCCAGCGGGCCTTGTACTTGTAGAGCGGCTGGGGGGCGTAGCGCACGACGCGGTGGTTGAGGTCGTCGGCCACGAACACGCGCCCGGCGGCGTCCAGGGCGACGTCGTACGGGTTCCTCAACTGCCCGCCCGACGATCCCTCGCCCTCGCCGATCTGCCCGAGCGCTTTGCCGCCGGTGTCGAAGACGGCAATGCGGTGGTTCTGGTCGTCGGCGACGAGCACGCGGGTCTTGCGCACCGCGATGCCCATCGGGGTCTGCAGCTGCCCCGGCTCGACGAGGACCCTGCCCTCGGCCCCGTCGAGCGTGAAGCGCTGGATGCGGTCGTTGCGCGAGTCGGCGACGTAGACGAGGTTGCCGGAGACCGCCAGGCCACCGCCGGCGGGGGAGTCGTTACCTCCGCCGGAACCGAAGACGAACTCCCCGATGCCCTGTCCGGTCTTGCCCCACGAGCGCAGCAGGCCGCCGTCGGCGGCGAAGCGGTCGATGCGGTTGGCGCCCGTCGTGACCAGCACGCTGCCGTCCCCGGCGACGGCGAGGCCACCCACGGAGGTCAGCTGGCCGGGCTTGGACCCGGCGAAGCCCAGGTCGCGCCGGAAGGTGCCGTCCGGGTTGAACACCTGGATCGTGTGCGACTTCTGGTCGGCAACGTAGACCGCGCCATCCGGCCCGACGGCCACGGCCTGCGGGAAGCGGAGCACCCCGCCGCTGCGCTCACCGATCTGCGTCGTGGCGGTATACGCGCAGGTTCCGGCCGGCAGTCCGCCGGGGCAGTCGGCCGCCGCCGGGGCGGCCGTGGCCGCGAGAGCGAGCAGCGCCGCGGAGAACGGACGCAGGAGTCGGAAGACGGGCATCGGGTTCACAACCCCGATGCTTGCATGAAGGTTGCGCCGCCCGCTCAACGCGGGTGTAGGACCTCAGGGGGGCGCGGAACCGTGGTTCAGCCTGCAGCGACGGACCTGATGCTCGAAGTTGACGCCTGCGTCATGTTCTCACTACACTGACACCGTGTCACCCACGGGTCAGTCCTCTCCCCACGACTTCGATTGGATCGTCATCGGTTCAGGCTTCGGGGGATCCACCAGCGCGCTGCGCCTCGCCGAGAAGGGGTACTCCGTCGGCGTACTGGAGTCCGGTAGCCGCTTCGAGGACGACGAGTTCGCCAAGAGCACGTGGGACCTGAAGCGCTACTTCTTCATGCCGAAGGCCGGCCTGCGCGGCATCTTCCGCCTGTCGATCTTCAAGCACGTCAGCATCGTCAGCGGCTCGGGTGTCGGCGGCGGGTCGCTCGGCTACGCCAACACGCTGTACGTCCCGCCGAAGGCGTTCTTCGAGGATCAGCAATGGGCACAGCTGAGCAACAGCTGGGAGGCGGAGCTCGCCATGCACTACGCCGAGGCCGAGCGCATGCTGGGCGTCGTCACCTACGACGAGGACGATCCGGCCGATCAGGTCCTCAAAGCGCTGGGGGAGCATCTGGGCGTCGCGGAGACCTACGGCAAGACCCGCGTCGGCGTCTTCCTGGGCGAGGCCGGCACGACCGTGCCGGACCCTTACTTCGGCGGCGACGGCCCGGCGCGCACCGGCTGCATCCGCTGTGCGCGTTGCATGGTCGGCTGCCCCGTCGGCGCGAAGAACACGCTGCGCAAGAACTATCTGTGGTTTGCCGAGAAGCTCGGCGTCAAGGTCATGGCGGAGCGTGAGGTCACCGACATCCGCCCGATCGGGGCCTCGGACGGGACCGAGGGTTACGAGATCACGACCGAGCGGTCGGGCTCCTGGGTGCGCAAGAAGCGCAAGGCCTTCACCGCGCGCGGCGTCGTCGTCGCCGCCGGGGCGCTGGGCACGAACAAGCTCCTGCAGAACTGCCGCCTCGTCGGCGGCCTGCCGAACATCTCGCCGCGCCTGGGCGAGCTCGTGCGCACGAACAGCGAGGCGGTACTGACCGTCACGCTGCCCGAGGGCGCCATCGGCGATCAGACCCGTCGCGTGGCCATCACGAGCTCCATCTACCCGGACGCCCACACGCACATCGAGTCGGTCAGCTACGGGAACGACGGCGACGCGATGAGCATGCTCTACACCGTGCTCGTGGGAGACGGCACGAAGGTCACGCGGCCGATCAAGTGGCTCGCAGCGCTGCTGCGCCATCCGGGCCAGGCGGCAAAGACGCTCAACCCGCGCGGGTGGTCGCGCAACACGATCATCCTGCTCGTCATGCAGACGCTCGACAACGCGATCGCCCTGCGGCCCGTGAAGACCCGCTCGGGCCGGATCCGCCTGCAGACCGAGCAGGACGACAGCAAGCCCAACCCGACCTTCATCCCCGTCGCCAACCAGGCGGCGGAGTGGATCGCCAAGGAATACGGCGGAGTGGCGGGCTCCTCGTTGATGGAGGCCGTCGCCAACGTGCCCACGACCGCTCACATCCTCGGCGGCGCGGTGATCGCCGGATCCCCCGCCACCGGCGTCGTCGACAGCCGCCAGCGGGTCTTCGGCTACGAGAACCTGCTGGTGTGCGACGGCTCCGTCGTCCCGGCCAACGTGGGCGTGAACCCCTCGCTGACGATCACCGCGCTGGCCGAGCGCGCGATGTCCTTCGTGCCGCCCGCCCCCGAGCGCGGCATCGCGGTGCACCGGTCCGGCGCAGCCCCGGTGCCGGAGCACGGCGTCGACCAGGTGCTCCAGTCCGGCACAGCCTCGGAGGCCGCCTCCTCCTGACAGGCCTTGGCCGGGCTGCGACGATGGGTGGCATGCCCGTCTCCTCCACCGTCCAGATCGACCCCAGCCGGATCGCGGACCTGACCGCCCGGGAGGCCCAGCGTCTGGACGAGCGCACGCAGGGCTCGCTGGCGATGTACCAGCGCGCCAACGCGGTGCTCGCCGGCGGCGTGGCGTCCTCCTACCAGGCGCGCGACCCGTGGCCGATCTACCTCGAGCGCGGCTCGGGCCCGAAGGTCTGGGACGTCGACGGCAACGAGTTGTGGGACTTCCACAACGGCTTCGGCTCGATGGTCCAGGGGCACGCGCACCCGGCGATCGGCGCCGCCATCAACGAGCGCTACGCCAAGGGCACGCACTTCGCCGCCCCGACGGAGGACGCGATTTCCGTCGCGGCCGAGCTGCAGCGACGCTGGAACCTGCCGAAGTGGCGCTACGTCAACTCCGGGTCCGAGGCGACGATGGACGCGATCCGCATCGCCCGCGGGCACACCGGCCGCGACACGATCGTGAAGATCTTCGGCTCCTACCACGGACACCACGACGCGGTGATGGTGTCGATCGGCATCGAGTACGACCAGATCGGCGACCACGAGAACCTCGCGTCGCTGCCCTACGGCGCCGGGATCCCGCAGGCCGTCGTCGACATGACGATCGCCGTCCCCTTCAACGACGCGCCGGCCATGGAGCGCCGCATCGAGCGCCTCACCGCCGAAGGCCGCAAGCCGGCCTGCGTGATCATGGAGGCGGCGATGATGAACCTCGGCGTCGTGCTCCCCGAGGACGGCTACCTGCAGGCGGTCCGCGACATCTGCACGCGCCACGGCATCGTCCTCATCTTCGACGAGGTGAAGACCGGCATCTGCATCGCGCCCGGCGGCGCCACCGAGCGCTTCGGCGTCAAGCCGGACCTCGTGACGCTCGCCAAGGCGCTCGGCGGGGGCCTGCCGGTCGGTGCCATCGGCGGCACCGAGGAGGTCATGGCGTGCGTGGAGGACGGCCGCGTCTACCAGGTGGGGACCTTCAACGGCAACCCGCTGGGCATGGCCGCCACGCGCGCCAGCCTGACCGAGATCATGACGCCGGACGCCTACGCGCACCTGGAGCTGCTCAACGACCGGCTGCTCAGCGGCTGCACGGACGTCATCGCCAAGCACCAGCTCCCGGGCTATGCGGTCGGCATCGGCTCCAAGGGCTGCGTGACCTTCTCGCCGACGAAGATCATCGACTACGAGACGTTCAAGGCCAACCAGGACGCCGCGATGGCCGACCTCGCCTGGCTTTACAACATGAACCGCGGGATCTTCATGACGCCCGGGCGCGAAGAGGAGTGGACGCTCTCGGTGACCCACACCGTCGAGGCCATCGACCGCTACGTCGAGGTCTTCGAGGAGATGGCGTCCGAGCTGACGGGGTAGTCGGCTCCCTGGCCGCCACACCGACCGCATGCTGCCCCGTGGACGCACCCGCCTGGCCGCCGTCACGGTGGTTGCGGCGGTGGCGGGGACGCCCACCGCAGCGGCCGATGCCGCGACGTCGACGTACACCCGCTGTGGCGCCGTCCCGGGCACGGTGTTCGTCGAGGCCGCGCGCGCCGGCTGCGCGGAGGTCGAGATCGTGGCAACCGCGGTGGCCGCGGCGCCGGCCGCTGACGCTGCCGGAGTCCTGTCCGCCCTGGGGTGGAGCGCCACACGGGCGCTGCCGGCGTCGGGGGCGGCCGTGGGACAGTACGACCTCGTCGCCGTCCGTGGCACGGGCGCGCTGCGCATCCGCCGCGTCGGCCGGGCGCCGAGCCTTGACGGCTGGTCCGCGGGCCGCGAGCTCGTCTTCGCGCGCGGGACGATCGTCGGCGGACGGCCGATACCCCGCGACGCCGCCTTCTGCACGTCGGCGTTCCTCGTGCGCCTGCGCGGAGGCGCGCCAGGTGGCCTGAGCGCCGCACACTGCGCCGGCCTGCGGTCCGACGGCCTTGTGCAGCGGCGCAACGCCGCCCTGCGACGTCCACCGCAGCCGGGCATCGTCCTCGGCCGCGTCCTGGCGATCCTCACGCGGTCCGCGCCGCTGGATGCCCTGGTGCTGCCCGTCCCACGGGGCGCGCATCGCACCGCGGCCCCGGTCGTCGATCGCGGCATCTCGCGACCGCCGTGGGCCGTGGCGGGGACCGCGCAGCTGCTCGCCGGCCGTGCCGTGTGCTTCACGGGTCGCACGAGCGGCGCGGACCAGTGCGGGCGGCTGGGCGGGGCGAGCGCCCGCCCGCTGGAGCGTGTCCTCGACAGCGAATTTCACATCACCGTGCGCTGCACCACGATCACGGCCCGGGCCGGGGACAGCGGCGGCCCGGTCTACACCGCGCCGAGGGCCGACGGTACCGTCCGGGCGATCGGGATCGTGACGCTGGTGAGCGGTCCCAGCCAGCTCATGTGCTTCACCCCGGTCACGCCGGTCCTACGCGACTTGGGTGCAGCGCTCGTCGCAACGGGATGAACGCGCGCCGTCAGACGGAGTCCGCCTGGCGCAGCAGCGCGCGTTGCACCTTGCCGCTCTCCGTCTTGGGGAGCGCGTCGGTGAAGTCCACGATGCGGGGGTACTTGTAGGGCGCCGTCTGGGCCTTGACGTGGTCCTGCAGCTCCCGGGCGAGGGCGGCACCCGCGCGATGGCCGTCGCGGAGGACGACGACGGCCCGCACGACCGAGCCGCGCTCGTCGTCGGGGGCGGCGACGACTGCGGCCTCGGCGACGGCAGGGTGGGACACGAGCGCGCTCTCCACCTCGAAGGGGCCGATGCGGTACCCGGCACTGATGATCACGTCGTCCGTGCGGCCCTCGAAGTACAGCCAGCCGTCCTCGTCCTCGTGGACGCGGTCCCCGGTGTGCCACACCGACGGCAGCGGCGCGTCGTCCCCGAGATAGCCCACGAAGAACGTCGGGACGGTCGCCGGGTCGGCGACGAGCTCGCCGTCTTCGATCCAGAGCCGGACGCCCGGCAGCGCCCGGCCCATCGAGCCCGGCCGGACGGCCTGCGCCAGCGGGGCGCCGGTGAGCTGGCCCGTCTCGGTCTGGCCGTAGCCATCGCGGATGTGGAGGCCGGTCGTCTCGTGCCAGGCGCGCAGGATCTCAGGGTTCAGCGCCTCGCCGGCGGCCACGAGCCCGCGCAGGGCGGGGAAGGCGCGCAGCCGTGCCCGCTTGGCGATGACGCGGTATTCGGTGGGCGCCATGCACAGCACGTGCACGCCCTCGCGCTCCAGCAGCTCCAACCGCTGCACCGGGTCAAAGCGCTCGTCGTGCAGGAGCGCGGTCGCGCCGCGGATCCACGGCGCGATGAAGACGTTGCGCGCGCTCTTGGACCAGCCCGAGGCCGCCGTGCACCACACCACGTCCCCCGGCCGGGCGTCGAGCCAATGCTCGGCCTGCACGCGCTGGCCGGTGAGGTAACGCTGGGCGTGCAACACGGCCTTGGGCTCACCGGCGGTGCCGGACGTGAACGTGATGAGGCACGGATCGGCGGCGTCGAGCATCGCCGGAGCAGGGGCGGACGACGCGTGCGGCCAGCCCATGACGCCCGGGCCCCAGATCGTCGGACCGTTCCAGCCGGCCTCGCGCAGCACGTCGGCGTTGCGCCCGTCGGCCACGACCGCCTTCGGTGAGGTCACGGCCAGGCGCATGGCCAGGTCCTTGGCGCGCAGCTGCTCGGTGCACGGCAGGACGACGTACCCCTGCCGGAAGCAGGCCACCATCGCCACCGCCCAATCGGGCTGGTTGCCGACGAGCGTCATGACGACGTCCCCTCGCCGTACGCCCTGCTCGTGCAACTGCGCGGCCATCGTGCGGACGGCGGCCGCCACGGCACCGAAGCGGTGCTCGCGCCGCGCGCCGTCGCGCGCGAGCTCGATGAGCGCGACCGAGTCAGGGTCGGCGGCCTCCACGACGTCGACGGCGAAGTTCATGCGCTGCCGATCAGCGCCTGACGGCTGAACTCCGGGGTGATGGCCTTGTTCGTCACCGCCGGGAGTCTGCCACGCCACCACCGGTAAACTTCCAGACCCGCTTTCCAGCAGCACCCACGACGCCAGGAGCGCGCAATGTCCGTCGCAGTCCCGTCCCCCATGGACAAGACCGAAGATCAGCAGGCGATCTGTGAGATGGTCCGCCAGTTCGCCGACGAGCAGATCCTGCCCAACGCCGAGCACTACGACTCGACGGACACCTACCCGGAGCCGATCGTCGAGCAGATGAAGGAGCTGGGCCTCTTCGGGATCACCATCCCGGAGGAGTACGGCGGACTCGGCCTGGACCTCACGACGTACTGCATGGTCGTCGAGGAGCTGTCCCGCGGCTGGATCTCGATCTCCGGCGTCATCAACACGCACTTCATCGGCACCTACCTGCTCATGAAGTTCGGCAACGACGAGCAGAAGCAGAAGTACCTGCCGCGCATGGCGACCGGCGAGATCCGTGCGGCGTTCTCGCTGTCCGAGCCCGAGCTCGGCTCCGACGTGCAGGCGATCAAGACCTCCGCCAAGAAGATCGATGACGCCAGCTACGAGATCAACGGCCAGAAGATGTGGGTCACGAACGGCCTCATGTCGTCGCTCGTCTTCGTCCTCGTCAAGACCGACCCTGATGCGTCCCCGCGCCACAAGGGCTTCACCTGCTTCATCGCCGAGAAGGAGTCCGGCGTCGGCGAGAACACCGGCCAGTACGCCGGCCTCGTGGTCCCGCCCAAGCTGAAGAAGATGGGCTACAAGGGCGTCGAGTCCACCGAGCTCGTCTTCGACGGCTACAAGTGCCCGGCGGAAAACATCCTCGGCGGCGAGGAGAAGGGCCTGAACAAGGGCTTCGCCCAGATGATGGACGCGCTCGAGGTCGGCCGTGCGAACGTCGCGGCCCGCGGCGTCGGCATCGCCCAGCGCGCCCTCGAGCTCGCCCTGCGGTACTCGCAGGAGCGCAAGACGTTCGGCAAGCCGATCGCCGAGCACCAGGCGATCCAGTTCAAGCTCGCCGACATGGCGACGCAGATCGACGCCGCCCGCCTGCTCACCCTCCGGGCCGCCCGCCTGAAGGACGCCGGTGAGCGTTCGGACCTGGAGGCCGGGATGGCGAAGCTGTTCGCCTCCGAGGCCGGTCGCTTCTGCGTGGAGGAGTCCTTCCGCATCCACGGCGGCTACGGCTACTCCAAGGAGTACGAGATCGAGCGCCTCTACCGCGACGCGCCGCTGCTGCTCATCGGCGAGGGCACGAGCGAGATCCAGAAGATGGTCATCGGGAAGAAGCTCCTCCAGCGCCACAAGATCTGATCGGCGGATCTCCGGGACGTCTCGCGGCGCCTGAGCGGCGCCGCCGGCTGAGGCATGGCCTGGCGGCCTACGCCTCAGCGCCGTCACCACTCAGGACACCACGAGCCGTGACGGAGATCCGCCGATCTCACGGTTGATACGGACCGCCAATGCGCCACGTTCAGCATGAGTGGAGCGTTGAA
>JAOPZJ010000308.1 GCA_025964155.1 Solirubrobacterales bacterium | reverse complement strand
CGCGACGCGCGCGGCGACCCGCGTGCGCACCCCGCCGCCCGGGCCGCGCAGCACGGTGCGGGCGACGGTCCGCCCGGCCCAGCCGTTCACCGAGGGCAGGGGATGCGACCCGGCGCTCGCGTGCCAGAGGCCGTCGACCGGCGTGCGGTACCCCGACAGCGACGGCGTCGGGCGCCAGGGCCCGAACTGGGTCAGCGCCATGTCGATGTGGCACGCATGTCCCTTGGTGGCGATCGCCGACATGTCCTCCGGGCTGAGTGCAGCGGTGCCGATGACCGCGTCCTTCGTGCCCGCCAGGTAGGTGTCGACCGTGTCCAGGCAGCGGTCGAAGTAGGCACCCTTCGCCTCGTGCCACGGCCGGTCCTTCAGCTCATACGGGCTGACGGGTGACATGAAGTAGAGCGACTCGCCGCTCGAGCCGTCAGGCACCAGCGTGCGGTCACGGGCCGAGGGCAGCGACACCCACAGCGGGATGTCGTCCGGCTCCTCGCCGCGGGTGCAGCTGTCGATCGCGCGGCGCAGTGACTCGTAGCTGGGCACGAGCATCTGGTAGCCGGCCTCGAGCAGGACGCGCTCATGGGCCCCGTCCCGCCCGTGCCGCGGGAGCGTGGGGCGGCGCTCGAGGGCGGCGTGGCCGGTGAAGTAGGTGATGTTCTGCTCGCAGACCTTCATCGCGTCGAGCTCGCCGCGCGTGCGGTCCGGCACATGCTGCGCCGGCAGCAGGCGGTCGAACAGCGTGATGGGGTCGACGCTGGCGATGACCTCGGTGGCCACGACCTGCGCGCCGTCCTCGAGCAGCACGCCCGTCGCCCGCTCGCCGCTGACCGTGATCTCCTGCACGCGCGTGCTCGTGCGGATCTCGCCGCCGTGCGCCTGGACGCAGTGCGCGAGCGACTGCGTGAGCGTGCCCATCCCGCCGACCGCGCGGTGGCAGCCCCAGCGGTGTGAGAGGACGGCCATCGCCATGCCGGCGCCGTAGCCGGGGGTGTCGAGCGTCACCTGCCCGGTGGCGGCGGCCCAGGTGGCCAGGATGACGCGCACCTCGTCACGCTCGAACCACTCCTCGAGCACCGTCGCGGGCGAGGCCAGCAGCAGCCGCGCGGCCGGGCCCATGCTGCGCCGTGCCCGCCCGACGCGCCAGGCGAGTTCGGCGATCGACTTCGCGCGCGGCCGGGTGGGGTGGTCCTGCAGGTAGGGGAGGGCGGCGTTCCACGCGTCGCAGAGGATCTGCGCGAACTGCCGGTAGCGCTCCGCGTCGCGCCGCGAGAAGCGGGCGAGCTCCTGGCAGGTGCGGTCCAGCGAGCGCCACTGCGCGATCGAGCTGCCGTCGGGGCCGAGGAAGGTCGCGTACGGGTCCGCCTCGTAGGAGCGGAAGCCGTGGCTGCGCAGGTCCAGGTCGTCGATGACCGACCGCGGGATCATCCCCGAGAAGAGGTCGATCGCGTACGGCGTGGACCGGAATCCGGGTGCGTCCGCGATCAGCTCCTGCGTCGTTGCGAAGCCTCCGACGCGCGGCTGCGCCTCCAGGACCACGACCCGCTTGCCGGCCTTCGCAAGGAACGCCGCGGCGGTCAGGCCGTTGTGCCCACCGCCGACGATGGCGACGTCATAGACGGAACGCGCGATATCGGTCATGGAAGAAGACTATTCGACGGAAGCGTCGAGGTGGAAGAAATCCTCCGGTCGCTCTGCCCCTCGGGCTCAGGGCTGCGCCGCAGGTCTGCCACGCGGCACACACCGGGCGATAGTCGCCGTGGGCGGACAAACATGATCGAATAATCACTACTTGATTCTGTAATCACATTCTGGATACGGTGGCGGGGGTACTCGTAAGACGAGCGGCGGGAGCAGGTGATGTCGGTCAAGGGTCTGGCAGGAACGCATGCAGTGAACGGGCAGCACATGCACCTGGACGGGAGCGTCCCGCAGTCGCTCCTGCCGTTGCGGCTGCGCCGGGTCCCCGCGCTGCACACGCAGCTGCGGGCGAGCGCCGGGGTCTCCGAGCTCCTGGCACAGGCGGCGGACCTCGCGCGGGTCGAATGCGGATTCGCCCGCGCGCTGGTGCTGTCGGTCACGCAGGGACAGCTCGTGGCGCCGCCTTCAGGTGCGCTCGGCGATCCCGCGAGCGAAGACCTGCGCCGGGCGGTCCTCGCGGAGCCCGTCGCGCTTGTGCGCGACACGCCCGAGGCCGAGCTGGTGAGGCGTGGTGGCCGGACGGTGTCGGACGCTGCCCGGCCACGCGGGCGGAGTGTTCTCGCCGAGCGGCTCCTCCTCGAGCATCACCACTACAGCCCGGTCGTCGTGAACTCCCGCACGATCGCCCTGCTCGTCGTCGACCGGTCGCTCCCGGCCGTCCTGGGCGAGGAGCGCGCGTGGGTTGACCTCTTCACGAGCCTGGTCGCGATCGCGCTGGGTGACGTCGTCCTGCGCCTTCGCGTGGCCGAGCTGGCGCAGGAGATGCAGCACTTCCACTCCTCGACCCACGCGCTTGTCCGGCTGGCCACCGACGGTGCGATCGAGCTGCCTGACGGCCGCAGCGCGAGCCGGCAGCCGCCGTCCGCCGGCGGCGGGCGGAGGGAGGACGTCCGCCCCCTGTTGGGTGAGCGCGAATGGCAGGTGGCTGAGCTGCTCGCCCGGGGCCGGTCCAACCGCCAGATCGCCGAGGAGCTCGTGGTGTCGGCCGAGACGGTGAAGACCCACGTCAGCCGCATCCTGCGCAAGCTCCACGCCCACAACCGAGCAGAGGCAGCCGGCCTCCTCGCGCGCCTTGAACACCACCAGGCACCGTTCGGTCGCCGCGACTAGGCAAGCGGTATGGCCACCTCACCCGCATACACCATGGACCACACGAGCAACCCTCTCGATCCCGACGTCCTGGCGCTCCAGGTGGACGCCGCCGAGCGCCTGGCTGAGGAGATCATCGGTCTCACGCTCTCCCGCCCCGACGGCGGGCCGCTTCCGGCCTGGGATCCCGGCGCGCACGTGGACCTGCTGCTGGCGAACGGCATGGAACGGCAGTACTCGCCCTGCGGGGACCCCCGCGAGGTTGCTCGCTGGCGCCTGGCCATCCGGCGCGAGCAGGACGGGCGCGGCGGCTCCCGCCTGATCCACGACGAGCTCCGCGCCGGGGACATGGTCAGGGTCCGCGGCCCGCGCAACCACTTCGCCCTCGTTCCCGCTCCGCGCTACCAGTTCATCGCAGGCGGGATCGGGATCACGCCCATCCTCCCGATGATCCGCGCTGTCGCCGCCACCGGCGTGCCGTGGGAGCTGCTCTACGGCGGCCGGTCGCGGCCGTCCATGGCCTTCCTCGACGAGCTGGGCGCACTCGACGGGCGCGGCGGCGTCGTGCATATCCGGCCAGAGGACCGCCACGGGATCCTCGACCTCCCGGGCACCCTGGCAGGACTACCGGGCGGCACCGCTGTCTTCTGCTGCGGCCCCGAGCCGCTGATGGCGGCGGCCGAATTGGTCTGTGCCCCGCTCGACGGCATCGACCTGCATCTCGAGCGCTTCGCGCCGAAGGAGCGCGTCGACCACGAGCGCGACGCCACCACCTTCGAGGTCGTGTGCGCGCAGTCCGGCGTCACGCTCACGGTGGAACCGGGTGACTCGATCCTGGATGCCGCCCGGCGCGCCGGGATCGGGGTGGCCAGCTCGTGCGCGGAGGGGACGTGCGGCACGTGCGAGACCACCATCGTGGAGGGGATCCCGGAGCACCGTGACTCCTTCCTCAGCGAGGCCGAGCGCGACGACAACGAGACGATCCTGATCTGCGTCTCGCGGTGCCGCGGCGAACGCCTGGTCCTTGACCTGTAACCCGAAGAGGAGACTCCCATGGCCGACCAGCAAGTGAACGAACGCCTCGCTGACTACAGCGGGTACAACCCCGAGATGACCCCCGAGAAGGCGCTTGCGCTCTTCGAGGAGGCGCGGGCGGCAGGCTGCCCTGTCGCCCGCAGCGAGCAGATGGGCGGCTTCCACATCCTGCTCGACTACGACGACGTCAAGAAGGTGAGCTCCGACGATGCGTTCTCGACGGAGGCCGGCATGTTCCGCCCCGTCGTCGACCGGCCCCCGCTGCCGCCGACGGAGTACGACGAGCCCGAGCACACCAAGTGGCGCGACCTCTTCCGCCTCGGTGTGGACGCGAAGACGAGCGACAAGATCGAGCCGGGCGTCCGCGAGGACGTCGTCGCGCTGATCGAGGGCTTCGCGGCGAGCGGGTCCTGCGACCTGGTTCGCGACTTCGCGGTGCCCGTCCCGCTGCTGGCGATCTGCCGGATCCTCGGACTGGACCCGGCGCGTGGCGCGGAGCTTCGGGCGCTCACGGACGACCTGATGGCGAACCTCGAGAACCCCGCCGGTGCCGCGGCCGCCTACGGCGCCCTGGCGCAGTTCGGTGTCGCGGAGGTCGAGAACCGGCGGGCCGAGCCGCGCGACGACTTCATGACGTCGCTGGCGAACGCCGAGATGGACGGGCGCCCGCTCAACGAGAACGAGATCGCGCAAACCATGGCCAGCCTCCTCTCAGCCGGCCACGAGACGAGCACCGTGCTGATGACCAACATGCTGCACGAGGTGCTCTCGCGGCCGGAGGTGCGCGCGGCTCTCATCGCCGACCCGAAGCTCATCCCCGCTGCGGTGGAGGAGGTGCTGCGCCTGCATCCGCCCGTCATGGGCCTGTACCGGCGCATGAAGGAGACACGCGACGTGAACGGCGTGGAGCTCGCCGAGGGGGACGACGTCCTCCTGTGCTGGGCCGCCAACAACCGCGACCCGGCCGTCTTCGACGCACCGAACGAGTTCCGGCTGGACCGCAAGCGGAACCGCCACCTCACGTTCGGGTGGGGGACGCATGCGTGCCTCGGAGCCCCGGTGGCGCGCATGGAGATGCGGGTCGGCCTCGAGGAGCTGCTCAAGCGGCTGCCCGACATCGAGCTCACCGAGCCCGGCAAGGACTACAAGTTCACGAACCTCGAATGGGTCGTGATCGAGTCGCTCGACGCGACGTTCGCGCCGCGGAGCGCCTGACGTGGCGCCCGTTGCGCTGTCGCACGAGGGCCGGGTGGCCGTGGTCACCGGCGCCGCCCGCGGGCTCGGGCAGGCGATCTGCCGCGGCCTCGCCGAGCACGGCGCCACCGTGGTCGGCGTCGACCTGCTCGACCAGGCGGAGACCGGGGGGATGGTCGAGGCCGCCGGCGCCAGGTGGCAGGGCGTCAACGCCGACGTGACCTCGGAGGCGGCGGTCACGGCCCTCGGTCAGGAGGTGCAGGAGCGCTTCGGCCGCTGCGACGTCCTCGTCAACAACGCCGGCATCGCTGACCCCGTCCCGTGGGATGCCCTCGACTACGAGCTCTGGCAGAAGATCCTGCGGGTCAACCTCGACGGCCAATTCCTGATGGCCAAGGCGCTCGTACCGCTCATGAAGGCCGCGGGCTACGGGAGAATCGTGAACATCACGTCGACCACCACGGTGATGCCGATCGAGATCTTCATCGGCTACCGCGTCTCGAAGATGGGCGTGATCGGCCTCACGCGGTCGCTGGCCAGCCTCGGTGAGCACGGCATCACCGCCAACGCGGTGAGCCCCTCGCTGACACCGACCGGGATGACCGACGGGGTGATCCCGGACGAGGTCTTCGAGGCCTACCGCCAGAGCGCGAGCATCAAGCGCACGGCGACGGTCGACGACGTGGTGCCGACCGTCCTGTTTCTGACGAGTTCCGACGCCTCCTGGGTGACGGGTCAGTCCTTCGCAGCCGACGGCGGGCAGTCGTTCTGCCTGCCGTAGCCGGAGGCCCCACCGGCACCCGGCCGGCATTGCGGTCGCCCACCCATGTCTGCCACATCGTGGACGACGTGAGGGCGGCCGCCGCCTGGTGGTGCGAGCAGATGGGGGCGGGCCCCTTCTTCGAGATCGGCGCGGGCGGCTTCGACGAGACGCGGTACCTCGGCGAGGCATGCGTCCTGACCCACACGACGATGCTCGGGCAGTGGGGGCCGATCGCGGTGGAGCTCCAGCAGTTCCACGACGTGTCGCCGCCGGAGCTCGCAGCGGCGCTGCGGCCGGCGGGCTCCCGCGTGAGCCACGTGGGCTACACGGTCCCCGACGCTCCCGGCGAGAGCGCGCGGCTGACCGCGGCGGGGATGCCGCTCTTCCTGCACGCGCGGCAGGGCGAGCTCGAGGTGCGGTTCCACCGCGCCGTCCCCATGGGGCACGCCATCGAGATCTTCCAGGCCGGCGAGCAGGTCGACGGGCTTTTCGCCTTCGTCGCCCACGCCGCGCGGGAGTGGGACGGACGCGACCCGATCCGGTCGCTGCCGTCCCCGTAGTCATACAACGAGGTGGAGCGGGTCACCGCTCCACGAGGGAGAGGAAGCCGCATGACTCAGACCGATCACGCCGAGACCGAAGCGCCCGGCGCCAGGAAGCTCGGCGCCCTGGCCGAGCGACTCCGTGGCCCGCTGTTGACCACGGAGAGCCCGGGCTACGACGAGGCGCGCGCGCTCTTCAACGCCCGCAAGTCGGCACGCCCGCTCGCCATCGCCTGCTGCGAGAACGTGGACGACGTACGCGCAGCGCTGGCCTGGGCACGGGCGTCCGGGGTCCCGCTGTCGGTGCGCGCGGGCGGGCACGGCGTACACGGCCTGGCCATCCGGGAAGGCGGCCTGGTCATCGACCTGCGCGCCATGGACGGCGTCGCCATCGCGGCGGATGCGCGCCAGGCTCGGGTCGGGGGCGGCGCGCGCTGGAACGCGGTCTACGAGGCCGCGGCTGCGCACGGCCTCGGGCCCACGGGTGGCACCGAGACGAGCGTCGGCGTCGTCGGCTTCACGATCGGCAGTGGCAACGCCTGGCTCATGCGCCGCCACGGGCTCGCGTGCGACAACGTCGTGTCGTTCGAGCTCGTCACCGCGGACGGCACGGTGCGCGAGGTCGACGCGGACGATCCCGACCTCTTCTGGGCACTGAAGGGCGGGGGCGGCAACTTCGGCGTCATCACCGCGATCACCCTGCAGCTGCATCCCGTGCCGGACCAGATCTCGGCCGGCATGACGTTCTATGCCGCCGAGGACGCCGAGCGGACGCTGCGGGGCTACCGCGACGTCATGGAGGAGGCCCCGCGCGACACCGCCGCCATGTGGGCGCTCGCCCCGTTCCCCGACGACCCGCAGGTGCCTGGCCCGTTGCGCGGCCGCACCGTCGTGCTGATCGCGATGCTGCACGTCGGACCGAGGGAGGAGGGTGAGCGGCACCTCGAGCGGCTGCGCACGCTCGCGCCCACGGTGCTCGACACCGTGGGCGAGGTTCCGTTCGCACAGGGCATCCGGGTCCTCGACGGGGTCGCGCCCCCCGGGCTCCAGCAGTACTGGCGCGGGATGTACCTCCGGTCCCTCGATGACGAGGCGGTCGCGACCACGCTGCCACTCGTGGCCGTGGCTCCCGAGATGGGGATGCAGGTGTGGCGGATGGGCGGCGCGGTCGACGACGTCCCGGCAGGGGCGACCGCGATCCCGCGCGGCGAGCGCCGGTACTTCATGGGTCTGGCGAGCGCGTGGGTTGACCCCGCCGAGAGCGAGCGCATCATCAGCGCGACGGACGCCGCCGGCGACGCCTTCGCCCCGTGGTCCTCCGGAGCCTGCCCGAACCACGTGGACCGCCTCACGGGGGAGGAACTGCGGGCCGCCCTGGGCGAGGAGATCCACGATCGCCTGCGCGCCGTCAAGCGGCAGGTCGACCCGGGCAACGTCTTCGCGGCAAACCAGAACATCGAGCCCTGAGGTGCACCTTCGGCAGGGGTGCGGCCACGGCCCGGGATCCCGGGCCGTGGCGCCCCCGAAGGGCCCGCAAGGTCCCCCGGTCGGCGTCGATGTTCCCCCTATCGAGCGCTAGACAGGGGTCCCCGCAGCGGATGGACTACGCACCCAAGGGAGAGGAGCAGGGATGCCGGTGAAGGATGACGTTGCCAAGGGCAACCCATACGGGAGCAGCCTGGGCGAGCTGGTCGAGGGCTCCTCGTCCTACGAGCGCACGAAGCACGCGGGCGCCATGGGAGCGCTCGCGCTGCGCGTCATCCGCGAGGCCGTCAGGCCGCCCTTCGCCTGGCTCCGCGACGCGGTCGTCGAGTTCTCTCTCGCCGTGCGGCGCTGCCTCGTCCCGCTCGTCATCGCGCACAGCGTCTACATGATCGGCTACGGGATCCTGCTGCTCGGGATCCTGCTCATCAACCTCGGGATCAGCGAGCGGATCTCGGGCAGCGTCTTTATCCTCTGGAGCCGCGAGGTCGCGACCTGGATCACGGCCATGATCTTCGCGGGCGTCGTCGGCAGCGCCGTGGCGGCCGACCTCGGCGCGCGCAAGGTCCGCGACGAGCTCGACGCGATGGCGGTGCTCGGGATCAAGCAGGTGCGCGCCCTGATCGTCCCGCGCGTCGTGGCGATGACCGTGGGCCTGCCAGTGCTCGCGTTCCTCAGCCTGGCCCTGGTGCAGGTCGTCAACTACATCGTCTCGCCGTGGCACTTCGGGTTCTCGCACGGCGTGTTCCGCGACAACCTCGCCCAGTTCATCCTCCCCTCGGACCTCATCTTCACGATGTTCCTCAAGAACTTCGTGCTCGGGTTCTTCATCGGCGTGGTCGCCTGCTACAAGGGCATCGCCTGCCGAGCGGGCGCGGAAGGGGTGGGCCGCGCGGTCAACGAGACCGTGATCATCACCTTCTTCGGCGTGTGGGCCTTCAACAGCCTCTTCAACCTCGCCTACTTCGCGCTGATCCCCGAAGCCGGCGTGCTGCGGGGCAGACGGCGTGGTCACGATAACTTCTCCCGGCATCCCCGCCGGGGGGCCGGCACCCGCCTCGCAGCCCGCGCCCGTCGCGACGCGACCCGGCGCTGTGCGCGGGTTCCTCCGGGAGACGGGCGACCTCGTCGTCTTCGTCGGCCAGGCGCTCCGCGCGCTTCCCGGGAGCGCGCGCTACTTCTCCGAAGCGCTGCGCCAGGCGTCGATGATGCTCAGGGGCACGATGGTGCTGATGTTCGTCATGCACGTGTTCCTCGGAATCAGCGTGACGAACTTCGCGTTCGTCTTCCTGCGGTCGATCGGGGCCTCGGACTACCTCGGGGTCATCAGCGGCTTCGACGGCCCGCGCCAGCTCGTGCCCTCGATGTTCGGCTATGTCTTCACGGGCAAGATCTGCTGCGGCATCGCCGCGGAGCTGGGCGCGATGCGCATCCAGCAGGAGATCGACGCTCTCGAGACCACGGGGGTCGACCCGCTGCGCTACCTCGTGGGCACGCGGCTGCTCGGGGTGCTGCTCTTCGTGCCCGTCGCCTGCGTGGTGTCGCTCATCGCCGTGCTCTGCGGCGTCTACCTGACCTCTGTGACCGTCTATCACGGCATCGCGCCGAACGTGCTGCTCGACGTCAACTGGAGCGTGCAGACGGTGCAGGACCAGCTCGTGACGATGATCAACGTCTCCGCGATGGCGATCATCACCGCGATCGTGGCGTGCTTCTACGGCCTGCGCACCCGGGGCGGCCCGGCGGCGGTGGGCACGTCCGTCGCCCGCTCGCTGACGGTGAACCTCGTGCTCGTGCACGTGATCGCGGTCTTCTTCGCCGTCCTCTTCTACGGCACCGACCTCAACCTCCCCATCGGCGGCTGAGGTGGCGGCTCGCGCCCCTCGCTCGGCGGCTCTGCTGGCGGTGATCGCTGCAGCGGCCGTGGCCGTGGTCCTCATCGCACGTGGCGGCGGGGAGCGCCATCACCTCTCGGTCGAGGTGTCCGAGGCGACGAACGTCGTCGCCGGGCAGTCGGTGCGCAGCGCGGGCAACCCCGTCGGCAGCGTGACGAAGCTCACGCCGCTGGCGGGCGGCCGGCGCGCGCGCATCGACATCGAGCTCGACGGCACCACGTGGCCGCTGACGCGCGGGACGCGCATGGCGCTGCACTGGGGCGGGACCGCCAACTTCTCCAACCGCTTCATCGAGCTCCTCCCAGGGCGGGCCGACGCACCAGCGATGGCCACGGACGGCACCTTCCCCGCCGGGTCGTTCTCGATCCCGGTCGAGTTCGACGGGCTCTTGCGCACCTTCGACCGGCCGCTGCGCCGGGACGCGAGGGCGATGCTCGACCGGATGGGCCCGGCGGTGCGGCACGCGGCCCCCGCCCTGCGCCGCACGCTGGACCGGGGCCCGGCGGCGCTGGAGCAGACACGCCTCGTGCTGCGGGACCTGGACCTCGAGAAGGCGAGGCTGGCCGGGATGATCGACGCCTCGAGCCGCGTCCTCGGCGCCGTCGAGCGCGCACGGCCGGGAGTCCGGACGCTGCTTAGCGGCGCGGCGGCGACCTTCGACGCCATGGCCGCGGACACGGATGCGCTGGAGCACACGCTCGCGCAGGCCCCGGGCGTCCTGCGGCGCACGCGCGGAACCCTCGCCCGGGCGGACCGGACCCTGGACCTGGCCCGCGTGGTGACCGGGCGGCTCGCGCCAGGAGTGACCGAGCTGCGTCGCACGGCGCGGCCGCTGAACGGCACGCTCGAAGCAGTCAGTCGCGTGGGACCGGATGTGCGCGCCACCCTCTCGAGCGTTCGGGAGGCCACGCCCGCCCTCGACCCCCTGCTGACCCGCACCAGGACGCTCAGCCCGCAGCTCGAGAGCGTCGGTCGCCAGACCGTCGAGAACGCGAAGTGCATCCGCCCGTACACGCCGAGCATCGTGGGCTTCTTCAGCACGTGGGCGGACTTCTTCTCGCACGGCGACGGGAAGGACAAGATGATCCGCGCGCAGGTGCAGAACTACCTGCCCGCCGCGACCAACGCCAACGCCTACACCTCCGGGCAGGCGGCAAAGCAGTTTCCCGGCCTCGAGTTCGGCTTCCCCCGTCCGCCCGGGACGGCCGCGGGGCAGCCCTGGTTCCTGCCCGAGTGCGGCGCCGGCCGTGACGCCCTCGATCCCGACAAGGACCCCGAAGCGCGTCCCTACAACGCGATCGCGCATCTGCCCCGCGGCGGTTCCATCGGTGGCTTCGTCAGCCCGGCGGGCGGGCGATGAGGGTGCGGCACGTGCTCGTCCTGGCGCTTGCCGCCGCCGCAGCGCTCGCCTGCGTCATGCTGCTCTCCGGCGAGCACAAGCACTACCGCCTACGCGTCCCGCTCGAGAACGCGAGCGGGCTGAAGACCGGCTCCCCCGTCCTCGTGGGCGGCGAGCCCGAGGGACGGGTCACCCTCCGCCTGAGCCGCGACGACCACCTGACGGCGGAGCTCGAGCTCGATCCCGGGGCTGGGCCGGTGGGCCGGGACGCGAAGGTCTCCATCGTCGCCGCGAACTTCCTCGGGCAGAAGCGCGTCGAACTCGACCCGGGCGACCGGCAGGTCCCCGTGCCCTCGGGGTGGGTCGTCCCGAGCGCGCAGATCACGGGCCCGACGGACCTGGACCAGGTGCTCTCGGTTCTCGACGCGGACACGCGTACGCGCGCGGCGATCCTCATCAACGAAACCGGCGCAGCCGTCGTGGGCCGGAAGTTCGACCTGCGCGCACTGCTCTCGCAGTTCCCCCCCGGGCTCGTCGGCCTGACGAAGGTCCTGGAGGACCTGCAGACCGACCGCAAGGTCCTCGGGACGCTCGTCGAGCACAGCGACCGCTTCGTCGCAGAGGCGACCGCCCAGCGCCGCGACCTCGCTGACCTCGTCGACACGCTGGGGCAGACCGCGCAGACGGTCTCGGCGCGCCGCGCCGCTCTGCGCCGGACGCTCGCAGCCGCCCCCGGCACGCTCGCCCGCCTGCAGGGGTTCCTGACCCAGCTCGAGGCGACCGCCCGCCCGCTGGGCCCCGCCGCCGCCGCGCTGCAGGCGACCGCTCCCGGCCTCGCCTCCACGCTGCACGCGGTCATGCCGTTCACGAACGCGGCCGTGCCGACGCTGGGTGAGGCCGCGCGCGTGGCCCCCGTTCTCACGCGACTGGGGGACCGTGCCACGCCGGTCATCCGCCGCGCGCGGCAGGCGGTCTCGTCGCTCGTGCAGCTGGCCGGGGACCTGCCGCCGCTGAGCACCACGGCGGACCGCAGCTTCGACAACCTCGTGGCGATCCTCGACAACTGGTCGCGCGCGATCCAGTTCCGCGACGGGCTGAGCCACGTCTTTCGCGGGGAGGCGGGGATCTCACCGAACCTGCTGTCCTCGATGACGGACCGACTGGTCACGCGCGGGTCGCAGGCCCCGGCCCGCAGCCGCAGGCCGGCACGGCCGCGTCCTCCCGCACAGGCGCCGCAGCCCGCGCGCGCTCCGCAGCATACGGCCGCCGGCCCCACCCCGCCGCCCGCGGGACGGACCCCGGACGCCGTGGGGCAGCTGCCGGACCGGATCGGCGCGGCGGTGCAGGACCTCCTCAAACCCGCCCCTGAGAGCGGCCCGGGCCCTGGGCGGATGCAAGGCCTCCTCGACTACCTCCTGAAGCCATGAGACGGCCCGCTCGAGCTCACACCCGCAGGCGGCGGTACGACCGCGAGCCCATCCGGCGCGTGCTGGGGCGCGGCGCCGTCGTGGCGGGACTCGTCATTGCGCTTTCCCTGCTGGCGATCAGCACCTACGACGGTGTGCCAGGGCGCAGCTACGACGAGGTCACGGCGTCGGTGCCGCGGACGGGCAACCTCATCTCGCACGACCCCGTCCGGATCGCGGGCCGGCGCGTGGGTCAGGTCAAGAGCGTCACCAGCGGCCGGGACGGCAACGCGCTGATCCGGCTGCAGCTGGAGAAGGGCAATCCGCTGCCCGTCGACTCGCGGATCCTGTTGCGCGCAAACGGGCTGCTCGGCGCCCGCTACGTCGAGCTCGTGCCCGGGCACAGCCGCCGGCTCCTTGCAGCAGGCACCGTGATTCGGGGTGGAGACGCCTCCCTGACCTTCGGCGCCACCGAGGCGCTCGATGTGCTCGACCGCCAGACCCGGGGGGGCTTGCACACCACGCTGGGCGAACTCGGCAAAGGCATGCTCGGCCAGGGCCGGCCGCTCAACGACGCGATCCGCCGCGGCGCTCCTGCCATCGGCTCGTTCAACCGGCTCGTGCGCCTGCTGAACCGGCAGCGCGGCGCGCAGCGGCGCCTGCTCCCGTCGCTCGACTCCCTCGCGCGTTCGCTCGACGCCCCCCGTGTGAACCTGGGGCGGCTGTTCGGCCGCGGGGCGGCGGCGCTCCGCCCGTTCGTCGAGCGCCGCGGCGCCGTGCGGGATGCGCTCAGCGCCGCCCCGCCCGCCTTCGAGGCTGCGCAGACCGGGCTGCGCGACGGCACGGTGCTGCTGCGGGCGGCGGAGCAGCTGGCCGGGGCGGCACCGGCCACGCTCGCCTCGGCCCCCTCCGCCCTACGCGCCAGCACCGCGCTGCTGCGAGAGAGCTCCGTCCCCCTCGCGCGGACAGGCGCGCTGCTGAAGGACGTTGACGCGACGGTCCCGCCGGTGCTCCGGCTCACGCGGGCAGCGAATCCGGTGCTCGAGCCGCTGCACGGACTGCTCGGCACCCTGGATCCGATCGTGAACGAGCTCGGCCGGCACGGCTGCGACATCGAGAACATGGCCGCGGTCTTTCGGAGCATGACGGGGTTCGGCGGCGGTCCCGAGGGGCCCGTGGGTCCCGCGATGGAGTTCCGCCTGCAGGTCGCAGCGCCGTTGCTCAGCGAAGCCACGGGGACCACCGATACGAGCGGCCTGGCGTTCCGCGAGGGCTACCCGGCCCCCTGCAAGTTCCTCTCACGGCCATACGCCTCGATTCAGGTGCCGGCGCAGAAGGACCCCACGCCATGACGCGGGCGCCCCTCGACCGTCGCGCCCTCATCGGGCTGGTCGCGCTCCTTGTAGGTGTCGTGCTGATGCTCGGCAGCACGTCCGGCACGTTGCACGGCCTTTTCACCCACCAGAGCACGCACGAGGTGCAGGCGATCTTCCCGAGCACGCAGCAGCTACGGAAGGGGGACGTGGTGCGCATCGACGGCGTGCGGTCGGGGCGGGTCAGCGACATCCGGCCGGGGCAGGGCGCTCGCACGGCGAAGGTCACGATGGAGGTGCTCGACGACGCCGGCCACCTGTATCGGGACGCTCGCGCGGTCTTGCGGTGGAAGACGGTGCTCGGCGGCGCCTTCTACGTGGACCTGGAGCGGGGGACGCCGAACACGGGCCCGCTGCGCGGAGCGATCCCCGTGCAGCGCACCGCGCGACAGGTGGAGGTCGACGACATCACCTCGGTGCTCGAGCCGCGGGCGCGCCGGGGGTTGCAGACGCTCCCGGGCGAGCTCGCCAAGGGCCTCGCCGACCGCGATGCGCCTGCGCGCCTGCTCGCGACGGTGGCGACCGTCGCCCCCGACGTGCGCGACGGCGTGGGCGCGCTGCGAGGCATGGACACCGGCCGCGATCTGCGGACGCTCGTGGTCAGCGCGGAGCGCACCGTACGCGCGCTCGACGAGCCGCGCCGGGGCATGGAGCGGCTCGTCAGCGGGGCCGCCGCGACGCTCGCGACCGTCGGCGGTCGCGACGCCGAGGTGCGCCGCTCGATCGCCGCCGCTCCCGCGACGATGGCGCAGGCAGACGCCACGCTGCAGCGGCTGCGCGCCACCCTTGACCTGGCTGACCCGCTCCTGCAACGGCTCCGCGACCCCGCCGGGGACGTGGCGCCGACGCTCGCGCGGCTGCGCCCGGCGCTGACGGGAGCCGATCGCCTGCTGCGCCGGGCCGAGCCGCTGCTGGCCTCGCTGCGCCCAGCCGCCGCGTCACTCGGCCGGACGGCGAAGAGCACGCTGCCGCTGCTGGAGGACCTGACCCCGAGCGTCGGCCGGCTGGACCGGACGATCCTGCCGATGCTCTCGGAGAAGGATCCCGGGACGACGAAGAGCACCGCCGTGATGATCGGCGGGACGACCGAGGCGCTCGGCCCGGGGGCCGGCGGACAGATGGACCTGAACGGGCACTTCATCCGCTTTCCGGCGACGATCGGCAGCTCGCCGCTCTACTCGTTGCCCTGCAAGCTGCTGCTCAACGACCCCGACGCGGCCGAGCAGATCGCGTGTTCGTCGCTGCAGGAGGCGCTCGCGACCTACATGAGCTACAAGCCCCTCGGGCCCACCCCGGGCACGGAACCGCCCGGCGAGCCGCGGAAGAAGGGCACACGATGATCGACCCGCGCGATTACATCGATTCGGGGATGAACCGTGCCCGCCTGCGCCTGGAGGCGCGGCGCGGCGCGGTGTCGGCGCTCGTCGTGCTCCTCGGGCTCGGGGTCGCCGCGGTTCTCGGAGCCGGGATCGTCTCCCGCGTCTCCAAGAGTGCTCTCGCCGACACCTACGAGCTGCGCTTCCAGCTCGACGACGCGACCGGGGTCGTGCCCGGCGTGAACGAGGTCCGCTTCAAGGGCGTGTCCGCAGGCACGATCACCGACGTAGGGACGGAGGACGACCACGCCGTGATCACGGTGAAGATCCAGAGCGAGTTCCGCCGCATGTACCGGGACGTCCGGGCGCAGTTGCGCCCGAGCACGGCGCTCCAGGACATGTTCCTCGACGTCACGAGCCGCGGCACCACGGCGGCCGGTGTCCTGGCCGACGGCGCGCTCGTGCCGTCATCGCAGACCGAGACCCCGGTCAACATCTCCGACGTCCTGAACGTGCTGCGCCCGAACGTGCGCGTACGGCTGCGGACGCTGCTCGATGATCTGGGCAACGGGATGCACGATCAAGGTCGCTCGCTCAGGGCCATCCTCACCGAGGCGCTGCCGTTCATCCGCTCGGCGGGCATGCTCTCCCGCGAGCTCAGCGCCCGCGCGCCGCTGGTGCGGCGGCTCGTCCACAACCTCGGGACGCTGACGGAGGAGCTCGGCGGCCGTGAGCAGCAACTCCGTACGCTCGTCACCGAAGGGGCGACGACCCTGTCGACCTTGCAGGCCGGATCGGCGGACCTCGACGCGACGCTGCGCGAGCTGCCGTCCACCCTCGATCACCTGCGGTCGAGCTTCGCCGCCGTGCAAGGGGTGCTGCCCGACGTCGACGACGCGGCGCGGGCGCTCATGCCCGCCGCAGAGGAGTTGCCTGGCGGCCTGTCGGAGCTCTCACGGCTCGGCACCTCGGCACAGCCGGCGATCGCCGCCCTTCAGCGCCCCGTGCGCCGGCTCGTGCCGCTCGCCCAGGCGCTGCGGCCGCTCTCCCACGACCTGGACGCGGCAACGCGCCGCCTCGGTCCGCAGGCCGACACGGTCGACAAGGTGACGCGCGACCTCGTGGCCTGCAAGAAGGGCATCCAGGGGTTCTTCCAGTGGAACGCGTCGATGGCGAAGTTCGGCGACGTCCGAGGGGCGGTTCCGCGGGGCAACGTCGTCATGGGCGCACAGTCGAGCGGCGTGCTCAACGACCCGTTCGAGTTCGCGCCCCAGGCCTGCGCGCCGGGACGGGTCATGGGCGGCCGGGTCGCCATGGAGAAGGACAAGCAATGAGGGACGCAAGCCGCGCCGGTTACCGCGGACACCTGCTCACCGCCGTTCTTGCCGGTGCAGCGGCGTTCGCCGCGTTCGCCGGCTTCTACGTGACCGGCGGCGGGGTGGACCTGCGGGGCGGCTACCAGCTGAACGCGATCGTCCCCACGTCGGCCTCGGTCACTGCAGGATCCCGCGTCACGATGGCCGGGGTGCGGGTCGGGCGCATCACCGGCGTGCGCCGGAGCGGGGCGGGGACCGCAATCGAGATGCACATCACCGACGACCGCGTCGTCCCGTTGCCCGCAGACTCGCGCGTGACGCTCCGCCAGCGCACGCCCGTCGGCGAGAACTACGTCTCCATCACACCGGGATCGTCCACTGTGCGCGTGCCGTCGGGTGGGGCGCTGCGTAGCGCGGATGAGTATGTGGATCTGGACCAGATCCTGTCGATCCTGAGCGGACCGCAGAAGGCGCGGGCACGTGCGCTCATCCAGGGGACCGCCGCGGGGGTTCGCGGCCGGGGCGACGGGCTCAACGAGCTCCTCGGCGGTGCGGCCGGCACCCTGTCCTCGGGCTCCGGGGTCCTCGACAGCCTCGCCGTGAACCGGCAGCACGTGGCGCAGCTAGTCGTGCGCCTGGGCGCCGTCTCCTCCGCGGTCGGAGAGCGGGCTGCGTCGGTCCGGGTCATCGCCGACAAGGGGCTCGCAAGCCTCCGGGCGGTCGCCCGCCGCGACCAGGCGCTCAGCCGGCTGCTCGGCGAGTTGCCGGGGACCCTGGACCAGGTCCGCGCCACCAGCACGCGGCTGAGCACGGTCAGCCGGGTGGCCGCGCCGGTCGTGGCAAACCTCGCTGCGGGGCTGAAGGAGGTCAGGCCCGCTGTGCGCTCCTTGCGGCCAGCCGCGCAGGAGGGCCGCGCCGTCGTCCGCGGCCTATCAGCCACCGCCCCCGGCCTCGGCCGCACGCTGCGCCGCGCCCAGTCACTCTCGGCTCCGCTGGCGGCGGCGCTGCCGCAGCTGCGTCTTGCCCTGTGCCAGGTCAACCCCGCCGTCCGCTATCTCAAGCCCTACGCTCCCGACCTGAGCTCGTGGTTCATCGGGCTTGGCTCGGCGTCAAACAGCTACGACGCCATCGGCCACCTCATCCGGTTGACGCCGATCGTCAACGAGAACAGCGTCGTGGGGCTCCCGGACAACGTGAGCCGGGCCGCCCACACGCTGCTCCGGGCCGGCTTCCTGAGCAAGGTGAGCGGCCTCACGCTGCGCCCCTACCCACAGCCCGGCATGGTCGGCAAGGACGCCGCGGGCCCTGGCGACACCCTCACCGGGCCGGCCGACGTCGCCGCCAGCGGCTATCGCTTTCCGCACGTCGAGGCAGACTGCTGAGCTTTCAACCAGACAAAGGAGTCCACATGACGAACCAGATGACGACAACCGACGAGCGCGAGGACGGGTCCGCGAACCGGCCGACGGCCGTGACCCTGCTGGGGGCGTGGTGCGACGCGCTGGCACGCCTGGACATGACGGGCTGCGTGGACCTCCTCGCAGCGGACGCCGTGGTGCGCCTGCCGTTCGCGGTCGAAGGACTGCCGGACCGGCTGGAGGGCCGCGCGGCGATCGACCCCGTGTTCGCGATGATCGGCGGCATGTTCTCGCGCCTCACGTGGACCCGCCTCGAGCTGCATACGACGGACGACCCGGAACTGGCCGTCGCGTTCGCCAGCTCGAAGGTCGACCTGACGCGGGGCGGTGAGTACATCCAGGACTACGTGCTCGTCGCCCGCGAGAGAGGCGGCGTCATCATCGAGTACACCGAGTACGCGGACCCGATCAGGGCGGCAGCGGCGCTCGCAGCCTAGGTGTCCGCCTCGGGCGGGCGGGCCTGGATCCTCGGCAGCTCACGGGCGGCGATTTCGGCCGCCTCCGTGCGGTCGAGGCCGAGGACGAGGAGCATCATCTCGCTGAAGAACACGTCGGCGTCCTGGCCCAGGTGACCCTCCAGGACGCCTGTGAGGATCGCGAGCGTGGAGCCGACGGACATCATGAGCGCGGTGGCGGAGTCCGCCACCGTGAAGCGGCCTGTCGCGATTCCGCGCTCGATCACGCTTCCCGCGTGAGGCCAGACCATCATCTCGAAGCGCGCTTCGGCCTTCGTGAGGTTGAGCAGCAGCGAAGCGATCTCGGGGTCATCGTACGCCAGGCGGATGAAGCTCCGAAGCGCGGCGCTCGCCTGCTCGGCCGGATCCTCGAAGGTGGCCGCCATCCCGGCGATGCGCTCCGCGAGCCCCTGGACCGATTCGGCCACGATGGCCTCGATCACGTCGTCCTTGGTATCGAAGTGGGTGTAGAAGGTCCCGAAGGCGACATCGGCGCGCTCGGTGATGTCGCTGACGCGGAGGCCGGCGACGCCGTTCTCGGCGATCAGCGCGCGGGCGGTGGCGACGAGCGTGCCGCGGACCCGGGCGCGG
>JAOPZJ010000285.1 GCA_025964155.1 Solirubrobacterales bacterium | reverse complement strand
CAGAACCTGACCTGGGCCTTCGGCTACAACATCGCCGCGATCCCGCTGGCCGCCGCCGGCCTGCTCAACCCGCTCATCGCGGGCGCCGCCATGGGCCTGTCCAGCGTGTCGGTCGTCGCCAACGCCCAGCGGCTGCGGCGCTTCCGCTCCGCCTACCGCTCGACGCCGTCCGGCGTGCAGGCGGGCGGCGTCCCCGCCGAGCGACGCGCCGAGCTCGGGCTACCCTCCTAGGAGATGAGCCCGCTGGCCATCCGCCGATCGACTCGCCGTCTGCGCCGGCATGCCGCCGGGCTCCTGCTCGTCGTGGCGCTCGGCGGAGCCATCACCGCCCATCACAGCGGCATCGGCATGGGCGACATGCATCACGGCGGGATGGGCGCCGTGATGGAGCTGTGCGTGGGGGCGTTCACCGCGATCGGCGCGACGGTCGCCGCGGTGGCGATCGGGCTGGTGGCGCTTGGCCGTTGGCCGACGCCGCTGGTATCGATCCCCGCGGGCGTGCTCATGTCCGCCCCGCCGGCGCCCTATCCGGCACGGGCCGGGCCACCGCCGCTTTCCCTGCTTTGCGTCTGGCGACGTTGACGGGCTAGCCGCGCTCGCGCATCTGCGCGACGCGGTCGCTGATCCCTGTCGACGTATCAACCTTCGCAAAGGACGCAATCATGAAATTCAAGTTCCTGGCCGCAGTTGCGGCCGCCGCCTCGCTGACCGTCGCCGGCTGTGGCTCTGACCACGCCAGCCCCAGCCACGCCGGGCACACGGGCGCCGCCCAGTCGGCAAACGCCACCACCAGCAACAGCACGGGCAACGGCGCGGATCGCGCGTTCGTGGCCGACATGATCCCCCACCACGAGTCCGCGGTGACGATGGCCAAGATCGCCCAACAGCGAGGCCACAGTCAGTTCGTCAAGACGCTGGCCGACAACATCATCGCCACGCAGACGTCCGAGATTGCGACCATGCGCGCCGCCGATGCGCAGCTGGCCAAGGCCGGCGTCGAAGAGGGCAGCCTCGGCATCGCGCATTCGATGATGGGCATGAACATGGACCCCGCGACGCTGAAGACCGCGAGTCCGTTCGACGCGGCATTCATGAAGATGATGGTTCCCCATCATCAGGGCGCGGTGACGATGGCCGAGGCCGAGCTCGCCAAGGGGGCAGACCCCCAGCTCAAGCAGCTGGCGCGCAGCATCATCAGCGCCCAGCAGCGCGAGATCGCCCAGATGAACGACCGTCTCAAGAGCGCCGGTTCCAGCGGCTCGATGGGCATGTAGGAACGACAAGCTCGCGTGATCGCCTCGATCCCCAGCCCGTCCTTCAACGGCATCCACGTCGGGCCGCTGGACCTCCGCATGTACGGCCTGATGTACGCGCTGGCGGTGATGGCGGCGATTGCCATCACCGGCCGACGCTGGGAGCGGCAGGGCGGCTCCCGTGAGCTCGTCTACGACGTCGCGCTGTGGGGGTTCCCGGCTGGCCTGATCGGCGGACGGTTGTACTTCCTGGCAACGAGCTGGAACGAGGTCCCGGATCATTGGTGGGGGCCGCTGGCGATCTGGAAGGGCGGCCTAGGCATCTGGGGCGGGATCGCGCTCGGCACGCTGGTGGGCATCTGGCGCCTGCGTCGCGCCGGGGCCGATGTCGCCCGGTTCTTGGATGCCGCCGCCCCGGCATTGCTGGTGGCGCAGGCGATCGGGCGGATCGGCAACTACTTCAACCAAGAGCTGTTCGGCGGCCCGACCAATCTGCCATGGGCGCTGAAGATCTCACCCGCGCACCGCCCCGAGCGCTACCTGGCCAGCCCGACCTTTCATCCGACGTTCCTGTACGAGCTGATCTGGAACCTCTTGCTCGCGGCGGCGCTGGTGTGGCTGGGGCGACGTCGTGAGGTGCGGCCACCTGGGCTGTTCGCGCTGTACGTCGCGGGCTACAGCGCGTTTCGCATCTTCGAAGAGCTGCTGCGTGTCGATCCCGCCCATCACATCCTCGGCCTACGCCTGAACTTCTTCGTCGCCGGAACGTTGACCGTGGCCGGACTGGGCTGGTTTGCCAGCGCTCAGAGACGACGCGGCGCCCAACCCGACTGAACCACCGTATACCTGAGCAGTCTTTCAGCTATCCTGATCGGGATGGCTCATGGCCAACACACAGATCTGGACCGGCTGCTGGACGACTCCGGTTACGCGCAGGCCGCCGCGGACACGATGCAAGCGCTGTCGGCCCCCAGCCGCCTGCGGATCCTCGCGCGGCTGCATGCCGGGCCGACGTCGGTCAGCGAACTCGCCGACGCGGTCGGCATGGAAGGCTCGGCGGTCTCCCACCAGCTGCGGCTTCTCCGCCACCTCGGGCTCGTGGTCGGCCACCGCGACGGCCGACAGGTCGTCTACGAACTGCACGACGACCACGTCGCCGAGATGCTCCAACAGGTCACCGCCCACGTCGACCATGTCCGACTTGGCGCCGCCGGTCGCACCGCATCATCAATGAGGGCGAGGGCCTGACCATGGGCAATCGCCGCCAAGCCATTCACACCGACCGCGGCCACGACCACCGCCACGACGACGGCGGTCACGTTCAAGACGAGGCTGACGGGCACGGCCCCAGCCGCGGGCCCACACGACACGGCCACAGCCACAACCACAGCCACAGCCACAGCCACAACGACGAGCACGGCCATGGGCATTCGCACGGCCTGGTCGACGAGTCCATCAAGCGGTCCAGCGAAGGTGTGCGCGCGGTCTCGATCAGCCTTGGCGTGCTGCTGGTCACCGCCGCGCTTCAGGCGGTCGTGTTCGTCTCCACCGGCAGCGTCGCGCTGCTGGCCGACCTCATCCACAACTTCGGCGACGCGCTGACAGCGATCCCGCTCGGCGCGGCGTTCCTGCTGCGCTCCCGCCTGGCCGAGAAGCGCGCCGGCTACTTCGTCGTCGCCACGATCTTCGTCAGCGCCGCCGTCGCCGGCATCGAAGCCGTGAACCGGCTCATTCACCCGCAGCCCATCACTCACCTGGGCATCCTGGCGCTCGCGGGCGCGATCGGCTTCACCGGCAACGAGATCGCCGCGCGGGTACGGCTGGCGGCCGGCCGGCGGCTCGACAGTCCCGCGCTGATCGCCGACGGCAATCACGCTCGCGTTGACGGGCTTGTGAGCCTTGCTGTGGTGGCCAGCGCCGCCGTCGTCGCACTTGGCCTCACCATCGCCGATCCGCTGATCGGCCTCACCATCACCGTGGTGATCCTGCGCATCACGCGGGACTCGTGGCGGACGATCTCTGCCAGCGGTCCAGTCGCGAACGCCGGCGCCCCAGTAGAGACGGTCGACCTCGACCTTCGACGGTGACCTGAGAGATCCGCCGACGTGCGGATCGAGTACGTCGTCGCCGCGTAGCTGCGTGACGACCCCGCAGTCGCGGACCACTGCTCGTGGTGCTCGAGGACGATTCCGGCGGGGACATCCACGAGCCATACCGCGGGATGCCCGCGCGGCGTAGACGCGGGACTTGCCGAGGTCCACCGCCTTCGTGCTGATCGCCACCTCGACGACGATGAGCGCGGTCGACGGGTGCGCCCGCGGAACGCTCCGGGCCAGCGCCACGTCCGGTTCGGGCAGCCAGCCGTCCGCCACCGACGGAGGCATCTGAACACGCAGCGGCCCATCTGGACGTCGGCCGGCCGCCCGGCAAGCAGATCACCCACACGGAAGGGCCCGTTCACCGACCACGCGGCCGCCGGTTGGACAGCCTGCACGGCATGCGGCGTCATGCGACCCTGCGCGCGGCGGTCCTTGCCGTCGCTGCGGCCCTGGTCGGGGCCGCAAGTGCCCCAGCCGCGATCACCGTGCCCGCGGGCTTTGACCAGCAGATCCTCGTGGATGGCGTGACGCAGCCCACCCAGGTCGCCTGGGCGCCGGACGGCCGGATGTTCATCGCGGAGAAGCCCGGCCGCATCCGCGTGGTCGGTGCCGACGGAACGCTGCGGGCGACACCCCTGCTGGACATCCGCACGCTCGTCAACGACCAGCAGGACCGCGGCCTGGTCGGGATCGCCGTCGACCCGCAGTTCGCCAGCAACGGGCGGCTCTATTACCAATACACCTACGAACTGAACCCGGGGGCGCCCGACTCGGACGCGCCGATGGTCGCGCGGGTCGAACGGATCACCGTCAACCCGGACAACAGCATCGGCACGCCCACCGTCGTGCTCGGGCAGGACGTCTCGGGACCGTGCCCGCGGGTCGCCGACGACTGCCTGGCGTCCGACGGGCGATCGCACACCGTCGGCACCATCCGGATCGCCCGCGACGGAACACTCTGGATCGGCTTGGGCGACGGCGCACCGTACTCGGAGGTCAGCGACCTGGCGTTCCGCGCCCAGGAGGAGGGGACGCTCTCAGGCAAGATCCTGCATGTCGACCCCAGCGGCAACGGGCTCGCCGGCCATCCGTTCTGCCCGTCCGTCGCCGACCTGACGAAGGCGTGCACGAAGCTCTATGCGAAGGGCTTTCGCAACCCCTTCCGGTTCACCTTGCGTGGCTCGACGCCGATGGTCGGCGACGTGGGCTGGGGTGATCGCGAGGAACTGGACCGTGTCGTCGCCGGCGGCAACTACGGGTGGCCCTGTCACGAGGGCGACCGCCAGACGGTCGGCTACTCCTCCGACCCGCGCTGCATGTCGTTGTACGCCGCCGGTGGGGTGTGGGGGCCCATTTGGACATACCCGCACGCGAACGCCAACGCGGCGATCGTCGGCGGCCCGAGCATGCCGGGCGACGGCGGGCCGTACGGCGGCGAGTACGCGGACAACCTGTTCGTCGGCGACTACGCCAAGGGCCTCGTGCAGCGCCTGGACCTCAACCCTGACGGCACCTGCGTGACGAGCCCGTGCGGCGTCCTTCCCTTCGCCAGCGGCTGGTCCGGCGGCACCGACCTGGAGCTCTCGCCGCGCGGCACCCTCGTGTGGGCGCTCTTCGGGAGCGGCGGACCGGACGGCAGCGTCGTCGAGCTTGTGAAAGCCGGTGCCAATCGCAGCCCGGTCGCAAGCGCGACAGCGACGCCGCTGGGGGCCCCGAACACCCGCGCCTACCGCCTGTCGTCGACCCCCTCGAGCGACCCCGACGGGGACCCGCTCAGCTCCGCCTGGGACTTCGGCGACGGCACGAGCGGCAGCGGAACGACCGTCGACCACACCTACGCCGCCGGCGTGCGGCAGGCGACCGTCCGCCTCACGGTGACCGATGGGCGGGGCGGACAGGCGACGAGCACCGTCCAGCTGACGCCTGGGAACGCCCCGCCCAGGCCCGCGATCACCGCGCCGGCCAACGGGGCGCTGTACACCGATGGCCAGCCCGTGGCGCTGCGCGGCACAGCCACCGACCCCGAGGACGGGACGCTCACCGGTGCCGCACTGACCTGGCGCGTGATCCTGCGTCACGGCAACCACGTCCATGTCCTCACCGAGCGATCAGGGGACACCGTGACGTTCACGCCCTACGACGACCACGACGCGGACTCGGGCTACGAGGTCACGCTCGTGGCCACGGACAGCGTCGGCAGCCGCGTCGAGACCCCGGTGATCGCCCTGCGTCCGCGCACCGTGAAGCTCACCGTGCGCTCGAGCCCGCCAGGGGCCCCGATCGGGTATGCGGACCAGACGCTCACCACGCCGATCACCCGCGACGCCGCCGTCGGCTTCCACACGACCCTCACCGCGCCCGCGTCCTTCGCGTTCGGCGGGACGACGTATCCGTTCACGGCCTGGTCCGAAGGCGGTCCCGCGCAGCACCCGCTCGTCATCCCGCCGACCGACCTGACGCTGATCGCGACCTACGGCGCAGGCACCGGTCAGCCGACACCCGGCCCGGCCCAGCGCGGGGGCGCGAGCGCACCGGGTACCTGCGCGCGACTGCGCAGACTGGTCGTCACGCTCGCCCCCAAGGGCACGCGTCGCCTGCGGATCCTGCGGGTCCGCGCCGGCTTGCACCCGCTGCCGTACCGCCTGCTCGACCGCCGCCGCGTACGCGTTGACCTGCGCACCCTCCCGCGCACCGCGAAGACGATCCACCTCCGCGCCCGGGCGACCAACCGCCGTGGCCGCACGCGGACCGTCAACGCCGTGCGCCGCGCACGGTTCTGTGCTCGAACGCTGAGAGCGCGGCCTCAGACCACCCCCGCCGGCGGGGCATCAGCGGCGAATCCCCGCCGGCGGCCAGGCCACGGAGCTCGGCCGGACGCTTCCTAAGCGGTCACGCCGCCGGCACGCTCGGGATCGCCGCCTCGGCCACGCGGTCGCCACCAGCGCGCTTGGCGACGTACATCGCCTCGTCGGCGAGGTCCATCAGGTGCCCGGGGTCCGTGGCGATGTCCGACCCGAGCCTCGCGATGCCCGCGCTCGCGGTCGTCCCGGCTGTCGCTCCGCGGGCGTCGATCTGCACGGTCCGCACCGCGGCAAGCAGGTCGTCCGCCACCATGCGGGCGTCGCACGGGGACGTGCGGGGCAGCAGGACCGCGAACTCGTCGCCACCGAGCCGGGCGAGGAAATCCGTGACCCGCAGCCGCGCGGTGAGCGCGTCGCTGACCGCGCGCAGCAGGCGGTCGCCGGTCTGGTGGCCAAGCTCGTCGTTGACCTGCTTGAGGTTGTCAAGGTCCAGGAGCACGACGGCCCCGGGGTCGCCGTACCGCAGGTGGTGGGCGGTGAACCGCCGCAGCTCCTCCTCATAGCGGTGGCGGTTGCACAGTCCGGTGAGCTGGTCATGGCTGGCGAGCTCGTACAGTTCGGCCTCCAGCAGCTTCCGGTCCACGTCGCCGCGACTCAGCGCGGCCGCACACCGGGCGATCATGAGCATGAGACCGAGCATCGTCGAGGCGCTCAGCCACCACGCGGCGGCCTCATCGTCGAAGACCCCCCATTGGACCGTGCGCAGGTGCAGCCATCCGAGGCCGAAGGGGACGGTGAGGACGAGCGGCGCCAGCCGCCGGATCATCACCCCGCCCGGTTCCGTCGTCGTCGCCAGCCGCAGCAGGCGCCCGTGCGGGCGGACGAGCGCGAACCCGACGACCAGCAGGACAAAGCACACGGCGGCGTTCACGGCCATCTTCGCGGCTGACGCCGGGCCGTAGAAGACCGTGATCGAGTAGGCGTATCCGACGAGGCTCATCAAGACCACGACGGCCACCGGGACCGCGACCAGCTCGCTCGGGCGCCAGCCGCGGCGGGGCGGCAGCTCCAGCAGAGCCACCATCAGGCCGACGAGGACGAAGCAGACCGCGGTGGCGGGTGCCAGGCGGCCCGGGTAGGCGATGCCGTGAGCGCGGCCGGCGTGATCGACGAACCCGAGCTCGTCGATGCCCAGCGACCAGCCGAACACATACTCGGCGAGGACGAGGACGCCGAAGAGGCCGGGGGCGAGCCCCGCGGCGAGCCCCGCGACCCGCCGGCGCACGCCCGCGCCGGGCGGCTGCAGCAGCAGGAGGGACGCACCCGCACAGATCAGGCCTGACGCCGTCGTCGCCTTCATCCCGACCGCCCCGGGGAGGACCGACCGCAGCACCGCGATGTCCAGGGCCCAGCCGCCGACCAGCACGGTCAGCGCGATGGCGATGACGGTGCTCGCGAGCACGCGGACAGCCCGCTGGTAGGGAGGACCGCCGGGAACTGCGACAAGGAGAAACGGGCCCGTGATGGCACTCTCTTCGGCATTCGCACGGGCGACGTTGAGGGCGCGCGCCCGAAATCTGCGCGTCCGCCACGCATGGGCCTACCCGCGACCGGTCGCGGCCGAGGTAGGCTGACGCCCCGTATTCCGGATGGGGGTCGAAGCGTCGTGGTGCACGGAGGTCGCCTGCTCGCACAGGTGCTCATCGGAGTCATGCTGGTCAGCGGCACGTCTGTGTCGCTGGCCACGGCCACGGCCACGGCCACGACGGTCAAGAAGCCGGCCGTCAAGAAGAAGGCGAGGAAGCAGCGGCCGCTCGGCACGCTGAAGCTCGCGGTCCTCTCCGGCCGCGCCGACCTCGTCTCCGCCGGCGACGCGCTCGTGCAGGTCGTCGTCCCCGCGCGCGTCAGGGCGCCCACGCTCCGGGTGACCGCTGCCGGCAAGGACGTGACGGGCTCGTTCGCCCTGCGCGCCGACGGTCGCCGGACTGCCCGCCTGGAGGACTTGGCCCTCGGGCCCATCCGTCTCGTGGCCCGCGCCAAGCGAGCCCGCTCGGCGGTGCTGACGATCACGAACCATCCCAACGGGGGCCCCGTGTTCTCCGGCCCCCAGGTGCCGACGTGGCGCTGCCACGCGGCCGCCGTCGACCGCCAGTGCAACGCGCCGGTGCGTTACGACTTCTTCTACCAGCCCTCGGGTGGCCGCGACTTCAGGTCATACGACCCCGCCCACCCCCCGCGCGACGTCGGGACGACGACCACCGACGGCGGCGTCCGCGTCCCGTTCATCATCCGCAGCGAGACCGGCTATCAGAATCGCGACCAGTACCAGATCACAACGCTCTTCCAGCCGGGCAGGCCGTGGGAGCCGTGGGCTCCGCAGCCGCAGTTCAACCACAAGCTGCTCATCACGCACGGCTCCGGCTGTGGCGTCGAGTACCAGGTCGGCAACGCCCCCAGCACCACGCTGGACACCGCGCTGACGGACCGCGGCACGATCGGCAAGAGCCCGACGGTGGCCCTCGCGCGCGGGTTCGCCGTCCTCTCGACGGCGCTGGACAACTCCGGCCACAACTGCAATGTCGTCACCCAGGCCGAGTCGCTCGTGATGGCCAAAGAGCGGTTCGTCGAGCGCTACGGCGAGCTGCGCTACACCATCGGCATGGGCTGCTCGGGCGGGTCGATGGCGCTGCAGCAGGTCGCCAACGCCTACCCGGGCATCTATCAGGGAATCGTGCCGCAATGCTCGTTCCCGGACGCCTGGTCCACGGGCAGCCAGCTCTTCGACCTGCACGTGCTGCGCCGATACGTGGAGTTCCCGGAGCGCTGGGGGCCGGGCGTGATCTGGGAGCCGCTGTCGATCGCCGCCGTCGACGGGCACCCGGTGCACGCCAGCGCGATCCTCCAGGACCAGCTGTACCTGTCGGGCCTCGGGGACCCGGCGGCGCGCTGCCTCGGGACCACCGCCGCGGACCGCTGGTCCTTCCAGAACCCCACGGGCATCCGCTGCACGCTGGCCGACTCTGCCGTCAACGTGCTGGGCCGCCGACCCGCGGACGGCTACGCCGGCCGGCCGCTGGACAACGTCGGCGTCCAGTACGGCCTTGACGCCCTGCACCAGGGCCTCATCGGCCCGGCGCAGTTCGCCGACCTCAACGCCAAGATCGGTGGCGCGGACGTCAACAACGTGCCCACCGCGGCACGGACGGCGGCCGATGAGCCGGCGCTGCGCAACGCTTACCGCAGCGGCGGGATCAACGACACCCGCCAGCTGGATCAGGTGCCGATCATCGACCTGCGCGGCTCGGACGAGGGGTTGCTCCACGACGTCTTCCGCTCGTTCGCGCTGCGGGCGCGACTGGACCGGGCGCACGGCACCCACGCAAACCAGGTCATCTGGCAGGGACCCGTCCCGACGCTCGGGGGCTTTGACTTCACGACCCGGGGCGTGCTTGCGATGGACCGGTGGCTGACCGCGATCGAGCGGGACACGAGCGGGGGCCCACTCGCCGCGAAGGTCATCAAGGACAAGCCGGCCGACATCCACGACAGCTGCGAGGCGGCGGCCGGCTTCGAGACCCCGGAGGGCGGCTGCCCGATCTTCGCGCGGGCGTACAAGAGCCCGCGCATGGTCGCCGGGGACTCGATCGCCACGACGACGAACAAGTGCCGGCTGCGGCCGTTGCTTCGCACCGACTACGGCGTGCGGTTCACCGACGCGCAGTGGGCGCAGCTGCAGAGTGCGTTCCCGACCGGGGTCTGCGATTTCTCCAAGCCGGGCGAGGACGAGGTCGCCTCGGTCCCGTGGATGACGTACGCGAGCGCCGTCGGCGGCGCGCCGCTCGGACCGGCGCCCGCGTCGGCGCCCTAGAGATCCTGCACGAGGTCGGCGACCGAATCGACGATGCGCGTCGGCCGGTACGGGAAGCGCTCGGCCTGTTCGGGCGTCGTCGTCACGCCGGTGAGCACGAGGACGGTCTCCAGCCCCGCCTCCAGTCCGGCGATGACGTCGGTGTCCATGCGATCGCCGACCATCGTGGTGGTCTCGGAGTGCGCGTCGATCTGGTTCAGCGCCGAGCGCATCATCAGCGGGTTCGGCTTTCCGACGTAGTACGGCTCCACGCTGGTCGCGCGGGAGATGAGTGCTGCGACCGATCCGGTCGCCGGCACCGGCCCTTGCTTGGAGGGGCCCGTCGGGTCGGGGTTCGTGGCGATGAAGCGGGCGCCAGCGGCGACGAGCCGGATCGCCCGGGTGATCGCCTCGAAGGAATAGGTGCGCGTCTCGCCGAGGACGACGTAATCCGGCTCGCGCTCGGTCAGCGTGTATCCCGCCTGGTGCAGCGCGGTGGTCAGTCCCGCCTCGCCCACGACGTACGCGCTGCCGCCGGGCCGCTGGTCGGCGATGAAGGCGGCCGTCGCGAGCGCCGACGTCCAGATGCGGTGCTCCGGCACCGGCAGCCCGCTGATGTGCAGGCGGGCGGCCAGGTCACGCTGCGTGTAGATCGAGTTGTTCGTCAGCACGAGGAACGGCACCTCGCGGTCGAGCAGGCCGGCGATGAACTCGCGCGCGCCGGGGATCGCGTGCTCCTCGTGCACGAGCACGCCGTCCATGTCCAGCAGCCAGGAACGTCGCTCACGGGTCATCGGCAGAGCCTAGACTGCAGCCTCGACGGCGAGAGTTTTCTGATTGTGTACGCAACGACTTGGCCTACACTCCTTCAGCATGGAGTTCGGCACATACACCTTTGCTGACGTCGTCCCCGCGCCGGGGGAGTCGCTCGCGGCCGCATCGCAGCGCCGCCTGCAGCAGCTGCTGGAGGAGATCGAGATCGCCGACCGGGTGGGGCTTGACGTGTTCGGCGTCGGCGAGCACCACCGTGCGGACTACGCGGTGTCGGCGCCCGCCGTCGCCCTGGCCGCCGGCGCCGCTCGCACCGAGCGCATCCGTCTCACGAGCGCGGTCACCGTCCTCAGCTCCGACGACCCGGTCCGGGTGTTCCAGGACTTTGCGGAGCTCGACCTGCTCTCAGGCGGACGCGCGGAGATCATGGCCGGTCGCGGCTCGTTCACCGAGTCATTCCCCCTCTTCGGACACGACCTCGACGACTACGACGAGCTCTTTGCCGAGAAGCTGGACCTGCTGCTCGCCCTCCGCGGCCAGGAGCGCGTCACGTGGACCGGCCTGCACCGCGAGGCGCTGGTGGACCAGCCCGTCTATCCGCGCCCCGTCCAGCAGCCGCTACCGGTGTGGGTGGCCGTCGGCGGCAATCCCCGCTCGGTCATCCGTGCGGGCGCACTCGGCCTGCCGTTGGCCATCGCCATCATCGGCGGCCAGCCGGTGCGCTTTGCCCCGCTGGCCCAGCTGCATCGCCATGCCGCCGAGGAAGCGGGGCACGACCCGTCGACCCTCGCGGTCTCGATCAACGCTCACGGCCTCGTCGCCGACGACGATGCCACCGCGGTGCGGACGTTCGCCGGGCCCTACCGGGAGATGATGGCCAAGCTCGGTCGCGAGCGCGGCTGGCCGCCGATGACCAGCGAGCAGTACCAGGCGGCCCTCGCGCCTGAGGGGCACCTGCTCGTCGGCAGCCCCGAGACGGTGGCCGCCAAGATCCTGCACCACCATCGCCACTTCGACCATGACCGCTTCCTCATGCAGTCCAGCCTGGGCTCGATGCCCCACGCCGCGGTGCTGCGCTCGACCGAGCTGCTGGGGACGGCCGTCGCGCGCCTCGTCGACGACGGCCTCATCACGGCGACGGCGTCAGCCGGACCGGCAGCGCCTTGAGCTGGTTGGCGAACGGCGACTCGACGTGCCGGGGCGTGCCGGCGAGCTGCATCTGGGGGTAGCGGGCCAGCGTCTCCTGAAACAGCAGCCGCAGCTCCAGGCGCGCAAGCGCGGTCCCGAGGCAGAAGTGGCGGCCGCCCGCGCCGAATGCCTGGTGCTCGGGGTTGCGCTCGACGTCGAAGCGGTCCGGGTCCTCGTACCGGGTCTCATCACGGCCGGAGGAGACGTACCACATCACGACGCCGTCGCCCTTGCGGATGAGCTGCCCGTTGAGCTCGATGTCCTTCGTCGCGGTGCGGCGGAAGTGGGCGAAGGCGGGGAACATCCGCAGCGATTCCTCGACGACTCCGGGGATGAGCGACGGGTCGTGCAGGACCTTCTGCCGCTCCTCGGGGTGCTCGATCAGCGCACGCATCCCGCTGCAGTACGTGGCCTTGGTGGAGTCGTTGCCGGCGGCGAGCAGAAGGAAGAAGCCCATGACGATCTCGTGCTCCTCGAGTCGCTGGCCGTCGACCTCGGCGTGGACCAGCACGCTCGTCAGGTCGTCGGTGGGGCGCTCGCGGCGCTCGGCGATGAGCCCGCGGCAGCGCTCGAAGATCTCCGGCACGTCGCGTTCCATCACCGTCTGGACGCCTTCGGGGTTCAGATCCGGGTCGCCGGCGCCGAGCACGGTGCTCATCAGGCGCGCCCACAGCGCGTCGTCCTCCGGCGGGATGCCGAGGAACCGGCCGATGACGCGCGAGACGACCGGCTGGGCGACGTCGTTGACGAGGTCGCAGGTCTCGCGTCCGGCCAGGCCGTCCAGCACGTCGCACACGATCTCGCGGATGACGGCCTCGTGGTCGGCGATCCGCTTGGGCGTGAAGCCACGCTGGAAGAGCGCCTTCAGGCGATCGTGCTTCGGCGGATCCATCCCGATGAACATCGCGCGGGTGAGCTCCAGCGGCATGACTGCATCGCTGATGGCGGTGACGCCGCCCAGCTCCGACGAGTAGGTCTGCCAATCCCGGCTGACGGTGTGGATGTCGTCCTGGGTCGTCACCGACCAGTAGCCGGGTTCACCGGGGTACTCGCTGAAGCGCGAGGTCCAGTGGACGGGGCATTCGCCCCGGAGACGCTCGAACGTCGCGTGCGGCGGGCCCTCCAGCCAGAGCTCGCGCTCGGTGACGAGGATCTGGTCCAGCGGCGTGGCGTCGGCGGGCGTGGTGTCAGTGGACATGGGAAGCCTCTGTCGGTGGAACTCGCGGGTTCCGACGAGCCTAACCGCCCGACTGGCCAGCTGGCCAGTCTGAATCGCAGCGCTCGCACATCACGGTGTCCCAGCTGCAAGAGTTGCCCGATGGCGACCTACGACCTGAACGGCAAAGTGGCTCTAGTGACCGGGGGTGCCCGCGGCATCGGCTTCGCCACGGCACGGGCCCTGATGGACCGCGGCGCGTCCGTGGTGATCGTCGACCTGGACGCCACCAGCGCCCAGGCCGCCGCGGCCCAGCTGCACGACACCAAGGCGCTCGGCCTGGCCGCCGACGTCACGGACCGCGCCGCGATGCAGCGCGCCGTCGCCACCACCGTCGAGCGCTTCGGGGGCCTGGACGTCGTCGTCGCCAATGCGGGCATCGCGTCCCGCGCCGCGACGTTCCGCGCGATGTCCAACGAGAGCTTTGACCGCGTCATCGACGTGAACCTCATGGGCGTCGTGCGCACCGTGGACGCGGCCATGGGCCAGATCGTCGCCCGGAGAGGCCACGTCGTGGTGATCGCCTCCGTCTACGCGTTCGTCAACGGCGTGGGCGCGGTCCCGTACGCGATGGCCAAGGCCGGGGTCGAGCAGTTCGGTCGCGCCCTGCGCGTCGAGCTTGCGCCGTTCGGCGCCAGCGCCACGACTGCGTACTTCGGCTTCATCGACACCGAGATGGTGCACAAGGCGCTGGACCAGGATCCGCTCGGCGACGCGCTCATGGACGTCGTGCCCAAGCCGCTGCGCAAGCGCCTGGCCCCCAAGGTCGCGGGCGAGGCGATCGTCGCCGGGATCGAGAAGCGCGCGCCGCGGGTCGTGCGGCCACGCCGCTGGACGGCCGTCTCGTTCCTCCGCGGCGTGGTCAACCCGCTCACGGACCGGTTGATGGAGAAGGACGCCAAGACGCGCGAGCTCGTCGTGCAGTTCGACGCGCGTGAGGGCGAGGAGCAGCCCACGACGGCGTAGATGATCGATTCCACGTGCCGCCGCGTGACATCAACGATCTAGGGCGCTCAGGTGTCGTCGGCGGCGGCCGCGGCGGCGCGTTCGGCGGCCGCCAGGCGCTCGGCGGTGGCCGTGGCCGTCCGCTCGAGCTCACGCATCCGCACGGGGCTCGTCTCCCGCATGCCGTAGGCCTTGGCGCGGTACAGCGCGAGCTTCTCGCGCGCATACCTGGCCTCGGCGCGCAGGTGCTGCAGCTCGTGTGACTCGTCGGCGGACACCGTCCGTCGACAGTACTCCTGTGCGCACCGGTCGGCGCCGCTCGGAAGGGTGAACCACGGTCCCGCGACCGCAGAGGTCACCAATACCGGGTTCACAACTCCGGGCCACCTCAGGCCCCGACGAGCACCTTGCCCCCTCGCGCGGGGGCGAACGTGATCGCCCGGCGGGCGGTGGACTCCGGCCGCGCGGTCTGCGCACGCGGCGCGGCGTCGCTCAGGACGACCGACAGGACCTCGCGCATCTCCAGGAGCGCGAAGCCCGCGCCGAGGCAGCGGCGCACGCCGCCGCCGAACGGGATCCATTCGTACGTCCCCGGCGTGCGCTCGAGGAAGCGCTCCGGACGGAACGCTGTGGGGTCCGGATACAGGTCCGCGCGGCGGTGCAGCAGGTAGATCGACGGCGCGATGTTCACGCCGGCCGGCAGGTCCCACGGCCCGAACGTCATCGGCTGCTGCAGCTGCCGGACGACCGCGGGGACCACCGGACGCAGGCGCAGCGTCTCCTTGATGACCGCGTCCAGGTACGCGGTGCCCTCCCCCGAGGACTGCTCGCTGCGCAGCTGCGCCAGCACGTCCGGGTGACGGGTCACGCGCTCCAGCGTCCACGACAGCGCGGTGGCCGTCGTCTCGTGGCCGGCGACGAGCAGCGTCATGAGCTCATCACGCAGCTCGTCGTCTGTCAGCGCCCGGCCGTCGTCGTCCCGCGCGGCGACGAGCATCGAGAAGATGTCATCACGGTCCGGCCCACCCGCGTCCAGCTCCCGACGCCGGGCGGTGATCTCCTCATGGATGACGCGGTCAGCCGCGGCCCGCGCAGCCGCGAAGCGGCGCCACGGACTCAGCGGACCGGTGGTGCGAGTCGCCGTGAGCCCGAGCGCGAGCACCCTGCGCGGCGGGGAGACCATGTCCAGCAGCTGCCGCAGCGGCTCGCCCAGGCGGGCCATCTGCGCCGGGTCGGTGACGCCGAAGACGGCACGCAGGATGATCTCCAGCGTGATCGCCTGCATGCTCGGCAGGACGCCGAAGCGCCGGTCCCTCGGCCAGCCGGCGACGTGCCGCTCGGCGACCTCGCGCATCGTGTCGGCGTGTGCCCGCATGCGCTCGCCGCGAAAGGGGGCCAGCAGCAGACGCCGGTGACGCAGATGCTCGCGCCCGTCCAGCAGCAGCACCGACCCGGACCCAAGGATCGGCGCCAGCACGACGTTGCCGGCACCGGCGTGCAGCAGCGCCGGGTCGCCGGTGAAGACCTGCTTGATCGCCGCCGGGTCCGCGGTGATGACAAGCGTGCGGTCGCGCGCCGGCCGCAGCGTGAAGTAGTCACCGCAGTCCGCGTGGCAGTCGTCCAGGAACGATGTGGGCGTCAGCAGGAAGCCGACACCCATCGCCCAGCGAGAGAGTCCCGGCCGGGGAGGCAGCATCACCGCAGTATGAAGGACGCCATAGCGCCGTCGGAAACGACCGGTGGCACATGCGAGACGCAATCGAGACCGACCCCGCGGCCCAGGCATCGATGATGGGCGCATGACTGCCGCCAATCGACTCCTCGGCGCGGGTGCGCTCGTCTGCACGCTGGGGCTGGTGGGCCCGGCGGTCGCTGCCGCCGTACCGTGGGAGGCCTCGCCCTCGGGCGGCAGCCTCAGCATCACCGGGGGCGACACCATGGCGAACAAGGACTTCCGCGTCTCGGTGTTCGGCACCGGCCTCAGGGTCACGGAGTACAACGGGACAGCCGGCTCGACGTCGTCCGGAAGCTGCACCTACACGGACGCCGTGGACGACACGGTCGACTGCCCGGCGCCCGGCACCTCGACCATCTTCGCCGGGCTCGGCCCCGGAAACGACCAGTTCGACATCGTCAACACGGCCCTGCCCGTGCTGGTGTTCGGCAACGCCGGCAGTGACACGATCATCGGGGGACTCGGCGCCGACCTGCTTGTCGGGGCGACGGGCAGCGACACCCTCAAGGGCGGGGCGGGCGACGACCTGCTCACCGACGGTGCGACGTTCCTCTTCGGCGATTCCGGCTCCGGTGGCAACGACGTCATGCAGGGCCAGGGCGACGACGACACGCTCGACGCCGGCTTCGGCTCCTCGGCGCTGGCCGCGCAGACCCGGGCCGGGGGGCGCGACACGCTCGATGGGGGCAACGGGCTCGACGTCATCGACTACAGCCTGCGGGACGCGCCCCTCACCATCACCGAGGCCGACGGAGTGGCCAACGACGGCGAGAGCGGCGAGCAGGATCAGGTGCTGTCGGGTGAGCGCATCCTCGGCGGCAGCGCGGCGGACCACATCGCGGGAGCGGCCGGCGGCAACGTCCTGGAGGGGCGCGCGGGCGCGGATCTCCTGGAGGGCGGCGGGGGTTCCGACAGTCTCATCGGGGGTGCCGGCGACGACGTGCTCGACGGCGGGACCGGTGGCGATTCCCTCGCCGGCGGCCCCGGAACCGACACCGCGTCCTACGCCGCCCGCACCGCGGCGGTCACGGTCTCGTTCGACGACATCGCCGACGACGGCGAGGCGGGCGAGCTCGACGACGCCGGCAACGACATCGAGAACGTCAGTGGTGGCGCGGGCAACGACGTGCTCAAGGGCTCGGGCACGGGCAACGGCCTCACCGGCGGCGCGGGCGACGACACCATCAGCGGCAACGGTGGCGACGACGCGCTCGACGGCGGGACCGGAAACGACGCGCTCGACGGCGGGACCGGGAGCGACACGCTCGCCGGCGGCGCGGGCAGCGACACGATCCTCGCGCGCGACGACTCGCCGGACACGATCACCTGCGGGACGGAGCTCGACACCGTCACGGCCGACGCGCAGGACAACGTCGCCGCGGACTGCGAGACCGTGAGTCGCCCGCCCGCGGCCGGTGGCGGAGGTGGCGGTGGCGGTGGCGGAGACCCCGTCGTCATCGTCAAGGACAAGGACACGACCGGACCCCGCCTCACGATCGCGCTCTTCGCCAAGCTCACGACGACGCGCAGCCGGGTGACAGTCACCGTGACGTGCCCGGCGACCGAGCCGGCGCCGTGCACGACCGGCCAGATCGCGCTGACCTTCAAGCGCGGCAAGCGGACCGTCAACGCCGGCCGCCTCGCGTTCACGTCGCTGAAGGCGGGCCAGAAGAAGGCCCTCGCCGTCACGGTGCCCAAGAGCGCCCGGTCGCTGCTCAAGCTCGTGAAGCGCGTCACGGCCACGGCGACCGCGCGCGATGCCGCCGGAAACACCGGCGCCGCGTCACGCACGGTCACGCTCAGGCGCTGATCAGGACCAGGCCGCGCCGGTCCGGCACGCGGTGCCGCCCGGCGCACCGCACCTCGTGCGCTGCCCCGGGCGAGACGTCGACGCCGCCGCTACGGGGCGCCGGGAGCCGGCGGCGGACTGCCGGGAGCCGGCGGCGGACTGCCGGG
>JAOPZJ010000269.1 GCA_025964155.1 Solirubrobacterales bacterium | reverse complement strand
CACAGCGCGTCCGCACCGGCCTGCTGCAGCTCCTCGCGGTCCCCGATGCCCCACAGCACGCCGATCGCGGCCATGCCGTGAACGGCCGCGCCTTCGATGTCGTGCCGGCGGTCGCCGACCATCACCGCCTGGGATGGGTGCCCGAGCGCGGTCAGCGCCTGCGCGATCGTCTGCGCCTTGTCGTCGTGCGCGGGCGGGATCGGGCCCAGGACGGCCGTCATGAACGGCTGCAGCCCGAGCCCCACCGACAGGGCCTGCGCCAGGGGCCGCGCCTTGGAGGTGGCGATGGCCATGACATAGCCCGCCCGCTGGAGGTCGGCCAGCGCGTCGAGGATCCCGTCGAAGACCGCGGTGCGCGCGAGCATGAGCGCGGCGTACCGCTGCCGGTAGTCCTCGACGAGGACGTCGAGCTGTGGATCACCATGTGGCAGGTCGAAGAGCCAGGCGAAGGTCTCGTGCACCGGCGGGCCGATGCGAGCCTCGAGCTCGGCCGCGGGCCGTGGCGCCAGCCCGCGCGCCGCGAGCGTCGCGTTCATCCCGGCGACGATGCCCGCGCGCGAGTCCACGAGGGTCCCGTCGAGATCCAGGAGGACGGCGGCCCCTCCGGCGCCCGGCGCGCCCGGCGCGGCGCTCACTCGGTCCCGAAGATGCGGTCGCCCGCGTCGCCCAGGCCGGGACGGATGTAGCCCCGCTCGTCCAGTTCGCGGTCCACCGCACCGACCGTGATCGGCACCTGTGGAAAGCGCTGCTGCACCGCCGCCACGCCTTCCGGCGCGGCCACGAGGCAGACGAGGCGCAGGTCGGTCGCGCCCGCGCGCTCCAGGCGGGTGAGCGCCGCGACGGCGCTCCCGCCGGTCGCGAGCATCGGGTCGACGACGAACACCGTCGCGGCCGCGACGCCGGCGGGCAGGGACTCGTAGTAGTCCTCGGGCTGCAGCGTGGCCTCGTTGCGGCGCATGCCCAGGTGCCCGACGGCGGCGCCGGGCACGAGGCGCAGGAAGCCGTCCACCATCCCCAGCCCCGCGCGCAGGACCGCGATGACCATCACCGGGCGCCCGAGGGCGGTGCCGGTGGTCTCCTCCAGCGGGGTGCGGACCGTCACCTGCGCCACCGGGATGTCCCGCAGCGCCTCGTAGGCCAGGACGCCCGCCGCCACCGCGAGCACGGCACGGAACTGCTCCAGGCCGGTGGCCGCGTCGCGGAGCACCGTCAGCTCGCGGGCCAGCAGCGGGTGATCGACGACGTGGAGCGTGGGCACGGCGGACAGCGTACGTGGCGACGACGTCCGGGCGTTGTAGCGTGGCGCCGATGCAGCCGGCCCGCAACGTCGAGCTCAAGGCCCGGGACCGGGATCCCGCGGCGACCTTTGCCGCCGCCCTCACCGCGGGGGCACGCGACGCCGGCGTCCTGCACCAGCGCGACACGTACTTCGCCGTCCCGCACGGGCGCCTCAAGCTCCGCGAAGAGGCGGGCGCCCCCGCCCAGCTCATCGCCTACGACCGCACGGACACGGCGTCGGCCAGGACGAGCGCCTATCACCTCGTTGCGGTGCCGGACCCCCCGGCGCTGATCGCCGCGCTGACGGCCACCCACGGCGCCGGTCCGGTCGTGCAGAAGACGCGTCGTCTGCTGCTGCGGGAGAACGTGCGCATCCACCTGGACGCGGTCACTGGCCTCGGCGACTGGGTCGAGCTGGAGGCCGTCGTGCCGGAGGGCGCTGACTTGGCGGACGAGCACGCCAAAGTGGCCCGCCTGCGCGAGGCGCTGGGCATGGACGACGCGCAGGTCGTCGCCGAGGGCTACGCGCAGCTCCTCACCCGGGCCGCCGCGCCGCAGGACCTCGTCGAGGCCGCGCGTCTGGCCATGGGCCGCGCGCACGTGCCGTACTCGCACTTCCCGGTAGGGGCGGCGCTTCGCGCCGAGGACAACGACGGCGCCGTGTTCCTCGGCGCCAACGTCGAGAACTCCGCCTACCCGCAGACGCAGTGCGCGGAGGTCTCGGCGATCGGGGCCCTCGTCAGCGCCGGGTGCCGTCGTGTCGCGGAGGTCGCCGTGATGGCCGACACCCCGCTGATCACGCCGTGCGGCGGCTGCCGCCAGCGCCTGGCCGAGCTGGCCGGCCCCGGCACGCCCGTCCACCTGTGCGGGCCGGAGGGCGTGCGCCGGACGGTGACGCTCGGTTACCTGCTGCCCCTGTCCTTTGACGCGGCGGCGATGGACCGCGCCCGATGACCGCGGCCGCCGCCCGGCTGCGCGAGCGTCACGGCGAACGCGCCAGCGCCGACGTGGGGCTCATCCTCGGCTCGGGTCTCGGCGCCCTCGCCGAGGCCGTCACGGACGCGATCGCCACCCCGTACGCGGAGTTGCCGGACTTCCCCGTCGCGACGGTGACCGGCCACGCCGGCCGGCTGGTGCTCGGGACGCTGGCGGGCCGCCGTGTCGCCGTCATGCAGGGGCGCGCCCACGCCTACGAGGGGGTCGCGGGCGCCGCGCTCGGGGTCGGGGTGCGGACGCTTGCGGCGCTCGGCGTGCACACGCTGCTCGTCACGAACGCCGCGGGCTCGCTCAGGCCCACGGTCCCGCCGGGCCACCTGATGGCCATCAGCGACCACATCAACCTGATGGGCGTAAACCCGCTCGCGGGGGCCAACGACGACGCCCTGGGCCCGCGCTTCGTCGGGCTGGGAGACGCCTACGACACGCAGGTGCTCGGCGCGCTCCATGCGGCGGCGTCCGCGACCAAGGTTCCGCTGGCCGAGGGCGTCTACCTCGCGGTCAGCGGCCCGTCCTTCGAGACCCCGGCCGAGATCCGCGCCTTCCGCACGCTCGGCGCCGACGCGGTGGGCATGTCCACGGTCCCGGAGGTCATCGTCGCCCGCCACGCGGGTCTGCGCGTCGGAGCGGTGTCGGCGATCACGAACCTCGCCGAGGGCATGGGCGACGTCCCGCTGTCGCACGAGCAGACGCTGGCCGGCGCCGCCGACGGCGCGCACCATCTGCAGCGCCTCCTGACCGCCGTCCTCCCGGAGCTCTCCTGAGATGATTGAGTCCACGGGCCGCCGCGTGGAATCAACCATCTGACCCCTATGGCCGATCCCATTTCCCTGCTGGACCTCACCAGCCTCGATGACGACGACACCGCCGCGGTCGTCGACGCGCTGTGCGTCAAGGCGCTGACGCCTGTCGGGCCCGTCGCCGCCGTCTGCGTCTTGCCCCAGTTCGTCACGGTCGCCGCCGAGGCGCTCGAGGGCACGGGTGTGCGCGTGGCCACCGTCGTCAACTTCCCGGCCGGCGACGACGACCCCGACGCGGCCGCTCGCCAGACTGCCGCCCTGATGGACGAGGGAGCGGACGAGATCGATGTCGTCGCCCCGTGGCGCGCACACCTGGCCGGGGACCACGAGGCCGTCGGCCGTCTCGTCGCGGCCTGCGCGGCCGAGTGTCCCGGGCACCTGAAGGTGATCCTCGAGACCGGGTCGCATGGTGATCCCGCCGCGACGGCGCAGATGGCCGGCGCAGCGCTGGCGGCCGGTGCGGTGTTCCTGAAGACCTCGACCGGCAAGCACGGACGGGGCGCGGATCCCGGGAGTGCCCGGATCCTCCTGGAGGCCGTCGCCCGGACCACCGGGTCCGGCGTGAAGATCTCCGGCGGCGTGCGTACCCGCGCCGATGCCGACGTGTACCTCGCGCTCGCCGCCGAGGTGATGGGGCCGGCCTGGGTGTCGCCGCAGACCTTCCGCTTCGGCGCCAGCAGCCTGCTCGACGACCTGCTGGCCACGCGGGCGTGAGCGCCGCCGCCATCCCCGCCGTGCCCAAAGCCGAGCTGCACGTGCACCTGGAGGGGACGGCGCGCCCGGAGCTCATCCGCCGTCTCGCGGTCCGCAACGGTCTCGCCCTGCCGGACGGCCTGCTCGCCGCCGACGACACCTTCCACTGGACGGACTTCCCGCACTTCCTGCGCACCTACGACCTCGCCGCCAGCGTCATCCGCACCGCCCAGGACTACCGCGACGTGGTCTACGAGTACCTCGCGGCCTGCGCGGCGGAGGGCGTCCGGTACGTCGAGCTCATCTCCAGCCCCGACCACGCCCGCGCCGCCGGGCTGGACGAAGCCGAGCACCGTGCCGGCATCTTCCAGGGCATCGACGATGCCCGCGCCCAGGCCGGCATCGAGGGCCGGATACTTGTCTCGGTCGTGCGCAACCTCGGCGTCGAGGCCGCCGAGCGGGTGGCCGCCGAGGCCGCCGCGATGCCCCACGAATACGTCGTCGGCTTCAACATGGCCGGGGACGAGGCGGGCTTTCCGGCCACGGCCTTCACGCGGGCCTTCGCGATCGCCCGGGACGCCGGCCTGGGCTGCACCTGCCACGCGGGAGAGCACGCCGGCCCCGAGTCGGTCCGCGCCGCGCTGGCGCTGCCAGGGCTCGTGCGCCTGAGCCACGGGGTACGCGCCGTGGAGGACCCCGAGCTCGTGCGTGAGCTCGCCGACCGGCAGATCGTCCTCGAGGTGTGTCCGACGTCGAATGTGGCGCTCGGGGTCTACCCGTCCTATGACGCACATCCGCTCCCGGCCCTCCTGGCCGCCGGCGTGCCCGTGACGCTGAACTCCGACGATCCACCGTATTTCGGTTCGACGATCGGGGAGGAATATGGCGTGGCCAGGGATCGCTTCGGGCTCGACGACGCCGCCCTGGTGGGGCTGACGGACACCGCGCTGCGTGCCGCGTTCGCCCCCGACGCGCTCCGGGACCGCCTGCGCAAAGGTCTGCACAGCACGCCGCCCGGCCTGTAGGTCCCGCCGGCGACGAGCGGCTCTGACGGCGGGATGCCGATGACCCGGCGGGCCAGTACGGTTGCCGCGACATGAGCGACCCCGTGATCGACGAGATCCTCGTCCAGGCCGATGACCTCAAGCGCCGCGTGCGGGAACTGGGGGAGCAGATCTCTGAGGACTACGCGGGCCGCGACCTGCTCCTGGTCTGCGTGCTCAAGGGCGCCGTCTTCTTCCTCGCCGACCTCATGCGGGCGATCACGATCCCGTGTGAGGTCGATTTCATGGCCGTCTCCTCGTACGGGTCGGCGACGGACTCCAGCGGCGTCGTCCGCATCCTCAAGGATCTGGACCGGCCGATCGAGGAGGTCCACGTCCTCATCATCGAGGACATCGTGGACTCCGGTCTGACGCTCCAGTACCTGCTGCGCAACCTCGGCGCCCGCGAGCCGCGCTCGCTCGAGGTCTGTGCGCTGCTCACCAAGCCCGACCGCCGGAAGGTGGACCTGGAGCCCCGCTACGTGGGC